>NZ_JAWOTL010000003.1:0-371286 GCF_033338835.1 Vibrio sp. Vb0888 | reverse complement strand
ATTGCAGACCAAGCCTTGGCGGAAGACTTTACGCCATACAGCATCGATCTAAATACCGCTTTCAGCGATGTGGATAATGTGGATGGTGAGTTAACGTTTAGCGTCTCTGGTAATAGCAACATTCAAGTGGCGATTGTCAATGGTATTGCTACGTTCACTCCAACCGCAGACTGGAACGGCTCAGAAGCATTAACCTTTACTGCTACCGATCCAAGCGGTGAAAGCGTCAGCCAAACGGTGAACTTCACAGTAGCGCCTGTGGCGGACATCGTGGCAGACAAAGCGACGGTTGTGGAAGACACGCCAACCATCATCAAGGTCTTAGGTAACGACACGTTCGAAGGCGACGATAAAGTGGTGTCGCTGGATACCAACAATGGACCAGCGAACGGAACGGTCTCGGTCAACCCGGACGGCAGCGTCACTTACACGCCAAACGACAACTTCCACGGTACAGACAGCTTCACGTACATCGTTACATCGGGCGGGGTATCGGAGTCCACCACGGTGAACGTCGATGTCACGCCAGTGAATGACGCGCCAGTGGCAAAAGATGATACCGCTGTTACTGACGAAGACACGCCAGTGACGATTGATGTCCTGCCAAACGACACCGATATTGATGGCGATACGTTAAGCATTGATTCGGCGTCTGTGCCGAGTGACCAAGGTAAAGTCGAGATTGTTGACGGCAAACTGGTGTTCACACCGGCCGAGAACTTCCATGGTGATGCTGAAATCACTTACACCGTGACCGATGGTGCACTGACCGACCAAGCGACGGTTAACGTCACCGTGAATGCGGTGAACGACACGCCTGTGGTTGAAAGCAACATTGCAGACCAAACCTTGGCGGAAGATTTCACGCCATACAGCATCGATCTGAATACCGCTTTCAGCGATGTAGATAACGTGGATGGCGATCTGACCTTCAGCGTCTCCGGCAACAGCAACATTCAAGTGGCGGTCGTCAATGGCATTGCTACGTTCACTCCAACCGCGGACTGGAACGGCTCAGAAGCGCTGACCTTTACGGCCACCGATCCAAGCGGCGAAAGCGTTAGCCAAACGGTGAACTTTACGGTTGCGCCAGTGGCGGACATCGTGGCAGACAAAGCGACGGTCGTGGAAGACATGCCAACCATCATTAAGGTTTTAGGTAACGACACGTTCGAAGGCGACGACAAAGTGGTGTCGCTGGATACCAACAATGGACCAGCTAACGGCACGGTCTCGGTCAACCCGGATGGCAGCGTGACCTACACGCCGAATGACAACTACCACGGTACAGACAGCTTCACCTACATCGTCACCTCCGGTGGGGTATCGGAGTCCACCACGGTGAACGTCGATGTCACACCAGTCAACGATGCGCCAGTGGCAAAAGATGATACCGCTGTTACTGACGAAGACACGTCAGTGACAATTGATGTTCTGCCAAACGACACCGATATTGATGGCGATAAGCTGTCGATTGACTCGGCATCTGTGCCGAGTGAGCAAGGGACAGTCGAGATTGTTGACGGCAAACTGGTGTTCACACCGGCCGAGAACTTCCATGGTGATGCCGAAATCACTTATACCATCACCGATGGTTCGCTGACTGACCAAGCCACGGTCAACGTCACCGTGAATGCGGTGAACGACACGCCTGTGGTTGAAAGCAACATTGCAGACCAAACCTTGGCGGAAGATTTCACGCCATACAGCATCGATCTGAATACCGCTTTCAGCGATGTAGATAACGTGGATGGCGATCTGACCTTCAGCGTCTCCGGCAACAGCAACATTCAAGTGGCGGTCGTCAATGGCATTGCTACGTTCACTCCAACCGCGGACTGGAACGGCTCAGAAGCATTGACCTTTACTGCTACCGATCCAAGCGGTGAAAGCGTTAGCCAAACGGTGAACTTCACAGTTGCGCCTGTGGCGGACATCGTGGCAGATAAAGCAACGGTCGTGGAAGACACGCCAACCATCATCAAGGTCTTAGGTAACGACACGTTCGAAGGCGACGACAAAGTGGTGTCGCTGGATACCAACAATGGACCAGCGAACGGAACGGTCTCGGTCAACCCGGACGGCAGCGTCACTTACACGCCAAACGACAACTTCCACGGTACAGACAGCTTCACGTACATCGTCACCTCCGGTGGGGTATCGGAGTCCACCACGGTGAACGTCGATGTCACACCAGTGAATGACGCGCCAGTGGCAAAAGATGATACAGCTGTTACTGACGAAGACACGCCAGTGACAATTGATGTTCTGCCAAACGACACCGATATTGATGGCGATAAGCTGTCGATTGAATCGGCTTCCGTACCTGAAACACAAGGCACAGTTGAGATCGTTGATGGCAAACTGGTCTTCACACCGGCTGAGAACTTCCATGGTGACGCTGAAATCACTTACACCGTTAGCGATGGTGCACTGACTGACCAAGCGACGGTCAACGTCACCGTGAATGCGGTGAACGACACGCCTGTGGTTGAAAGCAACATTGCAGACCAAACCTTGGCGGAAGATTTTACGCCATACAGCATCGATCTAAATACTGCCTTCAGTGATGTGGATAACGTTGATAGTGAGTTAACGTTTAGCGTCTCAGGCAACAGTAATGTCAATGTCTCAATAGAAAATGGCATTGCGACTATTAGCCCAACGGCAGACTGGAACGGCTCAGAAAACCTAACGTTTACGGCTACCGATCCAAGCGGCGAGAGCGTTAGCCAAACGGTGAACTTCACAGTTGCGCCAGTGGCGGACATCGTGGCAGATAAAGCGACGGTTGTGGAAGATACGCCAACCATCATTAAGGTCTTAGATAACGACACGTTCGAAGGCAATGACAAAGTGGTGTCGCTGGATACCAATCACGGTCCAGCGAACGGCACGGTCTCGGTCAACCCGGATGGCAGCGTCACTTACACGCCAAACGACAACTACCACGGTGCAGACAGCTTTACCTACATCGTTACCTCCGGTGGGGTATCGGAGTCCACCACGGTGAACATCGATGTCACGCCAGTGAATGACGCGCCAGTGGCGACCAATGACAACGCCGTTACTGACGAAGACACGCCAGTGACGATTGATGTCCTGCCAAACGACACCGATATTGATGGTGATAAGCTGTCGATTGAATCGGCTTCCGTACCTGAAACACAAGGCACAGTTGAGATCGTTGATGGCAAACTGGTCTTCACACCGGCTGAGAACTTCCATGGTGACGCTGAAATCACTTACACCGTTAGCGATGGTGCACTGACTGACCAAGCGACGGTCAACGTCACCGTGAATGCGGTGAACGACACGCCTGTGGTTGAAAGCAACATTGCAGACCAAACCTTGGCGGAAGACTTTACGCCATACACCATCGATCTGAATACCGCTTTCAGTGATGTGGATAACGTGGATGGCGAGTTGAGCTTCAGTGTCTCTGGCAATAGCAACATTCAAGTGGCGATCGTCAACGGTATTGCTACGTTCACTCCAACCGCAGACTGGAACGGCTCAGAAGCGTTAACCTTTACGGCTACCGATCCAAGCGGCGAGAGCGTTAGCCAAACGGTGAGCTTCACGGTAGCGCCAGTGGCGGACATCGTGGCAGATAAAGCGACGGTTGTGGAAGACACGCCGACCATCATTAAGGTCTTAGGTAACGACACGTTTGAAGGCGACGACAAAGTGGTGTCGCTGGATACCAATCACGGTCCAGCCAACGGCACGGTCTCGGTCAACCCGGATGGCAGCGTCACTTACACGCCAAACGACAACTACCACGGGGCAGACAGCTTCACCTACATCGTCACCTCCGGTGGGGTATCGGAGTCCACCACGGTGAACGTCGATGTCACACCAGTGAATGATGCGCCAGTGGCAAAAGATGATACCGCTGTTACTGATGAAGACACGCCAGTGACGATTGATGTCTTGCCAAACGATACTGACATCGATGGTGATACGTTAAGCATTGATTCGGCGTCTGTGCCGAGTGAGCAAGGGACAGTCGAGATTGTTGACGGCAAATTGGTCTTCACACCAGCTGAGAACTTCAATGGTGATGCCGAAATCACTTACACCGTCACCGATGGTTCACTGACCGACCAAGCGACGGTTAACGTCACCGTGAATGCGGTGAACGACACACCTGTGGTTGAGAGCAACATTGTAGACCAAACCTTGGCGGAAGATTTCACGCCATACAGCATCGATCTAAATACCGCTTTCAGTGATGTGGATAACGCCGATGGTGAGTTAACGTTTAGTGTCTCTGGCAACAGCAACATTCAAGTGGCGATCGTCAATGGTATTGCTACGTTCACTCCAACCGCAGACTGGAACGGCTCAGAAGCGTTAACCTTTACTGCTACCGATCCAAGCGGTGAAAGCGTCAGCCAAACGGTGAACTTCACGGTAGCGCCTGTGGCGGACATCGTGGCAGACAACGCGACGGTTGTGGAAGACACGGCAACCATCATCAAGGTCTTAGGTAACGACACGTTCGAAGGCGACGATAAAGTGGTGTCGCTGGATACCAACAATGGACCAGCGAACGGAACGGTCTCGGTCAACCCGGACGGCAGCGTCACTTACACGCCAAACGACAACTTCCACGGTACAGACAGCTTCACGTACATCGTCACCTCCGGTGGGGTATCGGAGTCCACCACGGTGAACGTCGATGTCACACCAGTGAATGACGCGCCAGTGGCAAAAGATGATACAGCTGTTACTGACGAAGACACGCCAGTGACAATTGATGTTCTGCCAAACGACACCGACATTGATGGCGATAAGCTGTCTATCCAATCGGCGTCTGTGCCGAGTGACCAAGGCACAGTCGAGATTGTTGACGGCAAACTGGTGTTTACACCGGCCGAGAACTTCCATGGTGATGCTGAAATCACTTACACCATCACCGATGGTTCGCTGACCGACCAAGCGACGGTCAACGTCACCGTGAATGCGGTGAATGACACGCCTGTGGTTGAAAGTAGCATCGCAGACCAAGCCTTGGCAGAAGACTTTACGCCATACAGCATCGATCTAAATACCGCGTTCAGCGACGTGGATAACGTGGATGGCGATCTGAGCTTCAGCGTTTCTGGCAACAGTAATGTCAATGTCTCAATAGAAAATGGCATTGCGACTATTAGCCCAACGGCAGACTGGAACGGCTCAGAAGCGTTGACGTTTACTGCCACCGATCCAAGCGGCGAAAGCGTTAGCCAAACGGTGAACTTCACGGTAGCGCCTGTGGCGGACATCGTGGCAGACAACGCGACGGTTGTGGAAGACACGCCGACCATCATTAAGGTTTTAGGTAACGACACGTTCGAAGGCGACGACAAAGTGGTGTCGCTGGATAGCAATAACGGTCCAGCGAACGGCACGGTCTCGGTCAACCCGGACGGCAGCGTCACTTACACGCCAAACGACAACTTCCACGGTACAGACAGCTTCACGTACATCGTTACCTCCGGTGGGGTATCGGAATTCACCACGGTGAACATCGATGTCACGCCAGTGAATGACGCGCCAGTGGCAAAAGATGATACCGCTGTCACTGACGAAGACACGCCAGTGACGATTGATGTCCTGCCAAACGACACCGATATTGATGGTGATAAGCTGTCGATTGAATCGGCTTCCGTACCTGAAACACAAGGCACAGTTGAGATCGTTGATGGCAAACTGGTCTTCACACCGGCTGAGAACTTCCATGGTGACGCCGAAATCACTTACACCATCACTGATGGTTCGCTGACTGACCAAGCGAAAGTAGCTGTTACCGTTAACCCAGTAAACGATGCGCCAACGATCAAGGTCGATGCTGTAGAAAGTATCACTGAAGATGCAGTGAATACCGATACGGTAGTGGCAACGTTGGAAGTCGCTGATATCGACACGCCAGAAGAGCAATTAACCGTTTCTTTAGAAAACAACTCAAACGGCTACTTTGCGCTAGTTGGCGATGAAGTCAAACTGACTCAAGCGGGTGTTGACGCGGTTAACAACGACGAACTCAACCTTAAAGACCTAACGATCAGCGCATCAGTATCGGATGGTGTTAATCCAACGGTTAGCGACAGTGATAGTTTGATTGTGAATCGCGTTAACGATGCACCAACAGTCGACAATGTGATTTCAGATCAAGTGTTAGCAGAAGATTTTACGATCTACACGATTGATTTAAACGACGCATTTAAAGACAGCGACTCCGCATTGAACTTCTCAGTGTCCGGCAACAGCAACGTGTTGGTGTCGATTGAAAATGGCATCGCGACCATTAGCCCAACTGCGGACTGGAACGGCTCTGAAGCGTTGACCTTTACTGCCACCGATCCAAGCGGTGAAAGCGTTAGCCAAACGGTGAACTTCACAGTGGCGCCTGTGGCAGATATTGAATCTGACCGCGCGACGGTTGTGGAAGACACACCAACCATCATCAAGGTTTTAGGTAACGACACGTTCGAAGGCGACGACAAAGTGGTGTCGCTCGATAGCAATAACGGTCCAGCCAACGGCACGGTCTCGGTCAACCCGGACGGCAGCGTCACTTACACGCCAAACGACAACTTCCACGGGGCAGACAGCTTCACCTACATCGTCACCTCCGGTGGTGTCAGTGAATCCACCATTGTTAACGTCGATGTCACGCCAGTAAACGACAAACCTGACAGTGAAGACTTTACGCATGTGGCCGATGATCAGCTTACGCACGTTGTGTTTGATACCGATACGAAGCCTCTGGGTCACGGTGACTCTCAAGATCATATCGCGGATGTTGAAGACGACTTAAAAGGCAACGATCTACATGTCCGAATTACTGAACTGCCAACCTCAGGTACGTTGTTCTTTAAAGATAGTGATGGTGAGTTGCACGAAATTAAAGAAGTAAGCGATACGCTTTATGACAAAGACAGCCTTTACTATGAAGCTGATAATGTGGGTTTCTTATTAGGTATCAAGGATCGCCCAGATACACCAAATAGTTCCGAGTCTACAACAGATTTCAATAATTGGGGGCTAAGTGAGGACGGAGGTCCATCACACTCCCGTACTGAGCATTTAGCAAATGGAGCTTCTATCACCATTTCTTCTGATAGCGGTGAGCTTGCGCAGTACAACCGCCAGGTGTCACACATCGGCAATGGTATCGCTGACAATGATGGGCAGGGTATTGAGAAAGGTGAAACGATTACGATCGATTTGTCTAATAATCCTGTGGGCAGCGTAAACCTTGGCTTAGATGGATTAGGTGGATTGTTTGATTACGGTGATGACAACGCAGCACTTATTACGGTTACATACTTAGATTCAAATAATGTCCAACAGACTCAAACGTTCGAGTTTTTGAAGCCTGAAGGCAACTTCATGCTATTCCAAGAAACAAGCGTTGGTTATGGGAAAGATCTAGCTCTTCCTGAAGGTTCGGTCATTACTCAGTTAGATTTTTCTACGAAAAATGAAGGGAACTGGGAGTTACGTTATGTAGAAGGTGTACCTGCCGAAGACAGCTTTGGATATGTGGCAGTCGACTCTGAAAATGGCGTTAGCGATCCATCTACAGTCAATATCGTTAATGAAATGCTAGATGGTAATATTGCTGAAAATGGGCCAAGCCTGTCTGTGGTCGGTGATAGCGTGACTGAGGGTGACAATGTCACGTTCTCGGTTGTTCTAAATGAAACCACTAGCACTGCCGTTAAGTACCAAGTTGATATGCTTGCTCAAGGTTCTTCAGTTGATAAGAATGACGTAAATCTATCAAATGCAACCTATACAAATGGTGTTGTTTTCTTAGGTGGTTACTTGATTGTTCCTGCAGGTATAAGTAGCTTCGAAATATCGATTCCGACTATTGATGACTTGGTTGTGGAAAGCAGCGAAACGATCGTTCTTGAGATCGGCGGTGAAACGGGGACGGCAACAGTTCTTGATAATGACAGTACAAAACTTAGCGTAGTAGATGCCGGCGATGTCATTGAAGGAACTGACGCAATATTTACCGTTTTACTCTCTAACCCTGTTCAAGAGGCCGTTGTCGTCAATCTGAAGTCAACAACAAATGATAGCTATACTGCGGAAGATGTTGATCTAGGCACTATGGTAGTGACCTATGTGGATACTCATGGTCAAACTCAAACATTAGATATAGCGCCTAATGGAGACGTTACTATACCTCCAGGTGTCGCTGAAATTAAAGTCGCAGTCCCGACCAAACTAGATAATGTCCATGAAGGTGATGAGAGCTTTGGTCTTACGGTTACGGAAATCGGTAGTGTCACCAGTAATGGTATTGCAACTGGTAACGCAAATATTGTGGATTCTGATCCTGCACCTTTAGTTAGTATTAGTGCCGATCAAAATAGCGTAAATGAAGGTGAAACGGCAGGCTTTACGCTGACACTTGATAAAGTTGCAGATGAGAGTGTTACGGTTCATGTCGAATATAGTGGCGTGGCCCAAGATGGAAAAGATTTTGTTGGCGTTCTGAGTGTTGAAGTTCCTGCGGGTCAATCTTCAGCTGCTCTTGACTTACTGACGGTCACCGATGGTATTTATGAGGGCGCAGAATCTTTCACAGTAACCATTAAAGAGGTTGATGGCGCTGATGCGAGCATTGCTTCAAATAACAGCGCAAGTGTTGTGATCGTTGATGCCCAAAGTGCACCGAAAGTGACTATTAGCTCAGATCAATCCTCAGTTGATGAAGGTAGTGATGCAAAATTTATCGTCAACATTGACCAAAAAGCAGATGAAGATGTACTGGTAACATTCACAATCGGAGGGAATGTTGATGACAAAGATTATATTGCTCCAAGTACGTACACAGTCACGATTCCAGCGGGTAAAACGTCGGCGCCGATTGATATAAAAACTCTCGATGATGGTATTTACGAAGATCTTGAAAACCTAACCGTGACTCTAATTGATACGGTTGGTGCAGATTCGACGCTTGCAAGTGACTCGAATGAAGCAACAGTCTCTATTATAGATGCTCAGCACGCTCCAGAGTTTATTTCTGGCGGCGATAGTGCTGGTGACAAACCAAATGATGATGTTTACGACTTCGGGTCAGTTAACGAAAACACGGTGAGTGGGGCCGTTATCGGCACGGTCGTTGCTGAAGATCACGATAATGACGTGCTTGTATACCGCTTTGCAGATGGCTCGAGCACTAATGGTATTTTTGATATCGACCCGACAAGTGGAGAGATTTCATTGAACAAGACAATCGATGATGTTGACTTGGGCGATTATACGCTTCAGGTTGAGGTTATCGATGGAACTGGCGGGATTGATACTGCCGAGGTAAATGTTTCTCTGGTAAATGTGAATGATGCTCCTGAATCTTCGCCTTCAGTGGTTGAGATGAATGAAGATACTCAAGTGATGCTTGATTGGTCATCATTCGGTATTAGCGATGTGGACTCTGATGTATCAGATCTATCCGTCCAAATTACAACGCTTCCTAGCGATGGCTCATTAGAGTACAGAGATTCGCAAGGCGATTGGCAGTCTGTACAAATCGATCAAGTCCTCGATAAATCGCTTTTTGAGGAAAACGGTGTTCGTTTTGTACCTGAATTAAATGAATCAGGCAGTGACAGCTTCGGCGGAAATCAAGTCGGAGATCAGGAATCTAGTTACGCTCAAATTGGTTTTAAACCGACAGATGGGCAGAGCTCTGGTCAAGAGTCGACACTGACAATAGACGTGAACCCTGTAGCTGACAAACCGAACTTAATTGCAGTGACGCCATTAAACTCATTGCCTCAACAAGAGTTTAACGTTACGACATGGAGTAATGTTCAAGTTGGTTCTAGTGATGGTATGGGGGTCAATGGAGAGACTCTAATCTCAGCGATCAACGCTCTTAATGAAGCCGATGGTACTCGATTGAGTTGGGCAAATGTGGAAGATTTAGGGACTCATGCAACCTTGGCAAATGAGGCCGTTCTAGTCACATCTCTTGTTTATCTCGAAGCTGGCTCGAGTTACGACTTTGTCGGTCAAGCCGATGATAGCCTTGCAATCAAGTTGGGTGGTACGTTACTTGATCAAGCTCGTTGGGGGAGCGACAGTGGTGATATTAAGGGAGCTAGCTTTACCCCTTCGGTATCTGGCTTTTATCCAATTGAAATTTATCACCATAACCAAAGTGGTCCGGGTAACTTTAATGTGGATGTATCCATTAATGGACAAGCGCCTGTCAACCTGAGCAATAGTAGTCTTTACGTAGTTAGTGATGAAAGTGCACTAGAAGCAACTGATATCAGAACGTCTGAACTACAAGAAGTTAATGGTGTTGCGTTTTACGAAACATACCAGCTGAACGAAGGGTTACAAGATACAGCGATACCGCTCTCTGAAATTAAAGCAAGCTTAAATGATACAGATGGCTCTGAATCACTTAAAGTCACGCTAACTGGCTTACCTGTAGGTGCGATCCTTTCAGATGGAAATAGTTCTATTACTGTCGCAACTATTGATGAAGAACTGGACGTGACAAGTTGGGCATTAGATGCACTTACTGTGACTCCACCTGCGGGCTCCCATGATGACTTCACTATCAATTTGACTGCAACGAGTACAGAAAGCTCGAATGGTGATTCAGCAGAATCTAACTTGGCGATCAATGTTGTAGTACATGAGAACTTACCGACGGAAACGGAAAGTGATTTGGGCGAAACCATAGAAGACAATACTCTACAAGGGAATGTATTGCTTAATGACTCTGACGGCGACAATATTCTGATGGTAGATCATCTTACTATCGATGGTGCTGATTACGAGGTAGGCGAAAGTGTTTCTTTGACTAGTGGTACGTTACTAGTAAACCGAGATGGTAGTTACATATTTGAACCTGCTGAGCATTGGTCAGGTGACGTTCCATTAATTAGCTATACCACAAATACTGGCGTAACAAATACACTTGATATCAATGTTGTTGCTATCGCAGATGCACCTACGATCACGATCAATGTTGGCGACTTAGTTAAACGAGATGCTATTGATCCAAACCATCACTTAGCTACATCGGCAATAAATAATACCAATACCGAAAATGAGGCTGTCGCAGCCAACCTTGGGTTGGATAATGCAGTACCTAAAATTAATACACACGCTGGTGTTGTGTTGGGAGTCAATACTGACTTAAGTGACACCGACAGCTTGTTTGTTGGGACAGATTTCAACGATGTATTCTATGGTGGCGGTGGCGATGACGTATTTGTTGGCGGTGGTAACAATGATACGTTTTATGGTGATGACGCGACCAGTCTTACTCTGCATGATGGTAAAGATACAGTCTACTTAACAGGGAACTTTGATGACTACAAAATGACCTTCAAAGACGATCATGGAGGTAAAGTTCCATATTGGATTTTATTAGATAGTCGTTCTATCGATTCGGTAAACGATCATACAGGTAGTGATGACCGAGGTGATCATTTATATGAAATTGAACGCGTTGTTTTTGCAGACAAAATTGTTGATTTGAAACCTGATGGCACTTATGAAGTGCTTCAAGATCGCTGGATTTCGGTCGATGTGGATGTTGATCTAGTTGATGTCGATGGAAGTGAGGATTTAGCGCAGACTGCTCTTGTACAAGATCTACCAGACGGTGTTGACGTGTATGTTGATGGGGTCGCAATTAAGCAAGATTCAAATGGAGATTACCCTGTCACTCTTGGTACAGATGGTAAGCTTTCCCTGGATATCAGAGTGCCATTCGATTATGAAGGCAGCTTAGAGTTCCCGCTAAGCGTTACTGCTACGTCTGTTGAAGGATCAAATAATGACGCAGCTTCAACAACTGAATCCGTTGAGCTTACAGCTCGTGACTATGTGTTGGAGTCGGGATCGCATGGGAATGATCAGATAACGGGTAGTGACGATCACGATATTATTGTTGGTGATGTTCAAGGATTGGAGATCATTGCAGGTCAGGACTACAACATCGCATTTGTTCTGGACACTTCAGGGAGCATGGGTAACTGGGTAGGAACTGCGAAGCAAGAAGTGCTAGATGTGTTTGATGAGCTGTTAAGTGCGGTAAATCAAGGAGAGAAGCCAGGGACAGTGAATATTCACCTTAGTGAATTTGCTTCAAGTGCATCAGCGGTGATTTCTGTTGACTTGAGTTCTCTTACAGCAAGAAAAGAGTTTGTAGAAGAGTTGAATCGTGTAATTGATGATGAGGGTTCTGGCGGCACAAACTATGAGGCGGGCTTACAGTCGGCCGTTGAATGGTTCAGCAGTCAACCTAACCCTAATGGCCAAAATATCACGTACTTTGTTACGGATGGTCAACCAAATAGAGCAACATACCTCTATGGTGTAGCACCGAGTGAATTCTCGAAAGTGATTTTGGACGTCGATAATTCTGGCAAGCTTGTTACCCTGCAAGATATTGCGAGTAAAAACAATTACTCATACGGACAAACAGTTACCTACAAAGGTGATGTCGTTATAGATAGTTACGGTAAGGTTTATTCACCGCTAACAGGAAGAATCCTTGGCGATATCGACAGATATTATGGCTCTATCCGTTATTACGATGAAGGGAATAGCTCGACACAAGCTCAACACATGTATCAAGTACTAGCGGCATTGTCCTCTATAGAAGCGATAGGTCTTGGGAGTGGCGTTGATGAACATACACTCAAGCAGTATGACACTGATGGTGTGGTAGAGTCAGATATTGATGTTACTAAGCTTGCTGAAACGATATTGGGTCAAGATGTACCTCTCAAACAAGGTTCAGACACTATTCAAGGAGGTGAAGGTAACGATATCTTGTTAGGTGACTTAATTGAGTTTGGTGGTAATGAACAAGGCTTAAGTGCGATTCAATCACATGTGGCGCAGCAAACGGGTCAGGATGTGTCTACCGTTGACGGCGAAGATATACATGAGTACGTTAGAAATAACTTGGAAGAATTCAACCAAACTCACCAAGGAGATAAATCGGATAATTTATATGGCGGCGCTGGTGATGACTTACTATTTGGTCATGGTGGCAACGACATACTCGTTGGCGGTGAAGGGGATGATATTCTGATTGGTGGTTTAGGTAGTGATACTTTAACAGGGTCAGAAGGGGCCGACATCTTTAAGTGGAGTGAAGTCACTAACGATGTTGATACTGTCACTGACTTCAATAAAAATGAAGACGCTCTAGACTTCTCAGATCTGTTTGACGACTTATCTAAAGATGAAATTGGAGAGCTTCTTAATGATCTTCAATCAGGTGATCATACTGGTGATGTCGGAGAGTATCATGTAGAAGTGGCACCAGACGGGGGATCTGAGGCAAACCTGAGTATTACAAAAGGGAGCTCGACATTGGACATCCATTTTGACGGTGCAAGTGTTGATGATGTGACTCAAAGCTTAATTGCGAGTTTAGAAGCTCAGTACAAAGACATGTAGTAGCGCTAAACTGTAGTCAAATTTAAAATCAAAAAGGTCTAGCAATTTGCTAGACCTTTTATTTTTACGGTCTGTTTATTGTTGTGCTAGCTTTTTGGAAGTGTTGTGAAAACGGTCCATTCTTTCTTCACTTCACCCTTGTGGCCAATCACTGTTGCGGTTACTCGACGGTTCAATGCGTGACTAACTTGGTCTGTACCTTGTGTCGCAAGTACTGTGTCTCCATAGCCGACAATGGTAACTCTATCTCCACTAATGCCGTTCTTCATGAGCTCTTTTCTAACGTTTTCAGCGCGGCGCTTAGATAAGTCAAGATTATGTTCTGCAGTACCAGTGCGACTAGCATAACCTTGAATCTCTATAGACGTGTTCGGGTACTCTTTCAAAAAGTCGGATAGTTCAAGAATTTGTTGCGTAAAGATAGGGTTGATCACATCGGAATCGTTCGCAAATAGTACTCGAATTTGCATTTCTTGTGAGGAGTCAACGTACGAACCGCAACCGTCGTTGTCTATTTCGGCACCCAAAGGTGTACCCGGGCACAAATCTCGCTCGTTAATGACTCCGTCAGAGTCATCATCTATATGATCAGCCCACTGATCGGCAATTGGGGTATCTATGTAATCATATTCATCACCACGATCTGATGAACTGCATGCGGAGAGCATTAATGAGAGTGTAATAAAAGCTATGTGTTTCATAATTAATACTCCACTTCTTCTAGCCATTCTTTAGGCATTTCAACCCTTAATGCACTCAACAGTTGCCCAGTTGCGTTCATCACTCGATATTTGGCGTACTGCTCTGCGTATTTAGAATCTAAGTAGTCTTTACGCGCCTCAAAGAGCTCGTTTTCAGTGTTCAATAGATCAAGCAGTGTTCGTTTACCGATGCGATATTGCTTCTCGTAAGCAATTACGGTTTCAGACGCAGAGTCTACATGATCTGATAGAAACTCTTTTTGTTGTAATGTTAAATCAAGCGCACTCCAAGAAAGCCTTAACCCTTCTTCAACATTGCGATAGGCACCTTCACGCAAGTCTTTTGCTTTATTTAGCTGGTAGGCAAAGTTTTCTGAGTTCGCTGCATCACTGCCACCATTGAATAGGTTGTAGCGTAGACGCAGCATGGCAAGTGTCTCATCACTTCGACCTTTTAAACCATCAGCGTCGTCACGCCATGTTTGCGAAGCTTCAATTGAAATGGTTGGGTAATTAACACCTTTAGACTGTTTGTATTGAAACTTAGCCGAGTCTACGTCTGCGAGCGCCACTTGAATAACGGGATGAAGTTCAAATGCCAAGCCTACCGCTTCATCAACCGTGTACGGGATAAAGTTTTGGTCCGCTCTCGGAAAGATTAACCCTTGTGGTGTTTGACCGACTAAACGAGTGAACATCGTGTGAGAGTCATACAGGTTATTTTGAGCAGCAGCTAAGTTTCCGTGTGCTTTTGCCAAACGTGCTTCTACCTGCGTCAAGTCAGCAGTAGAGCCGATACCCGAGTTGACTCGTTTTTTAATGTCATCGTAAATATCTTTATGAACAGCAAGGTTGTTTTCTGAAAGCTTTAGGACTTCATACGCTTTAACAGCGTCCAAGTACACTTTAGTCACTTCAAGTGCCTTATCTGAAGCATCTGCTAAGAGTTGAAATCTAACAGATTCAGCATCAGCTGCGGTTCGATCAATATCATTTAATGTAGCGCTACCATCCCATATTAGTTGGGTCAGTGTCACTGAAGCTTCCTTTCGAGTGTAATCCGTGTCTCCTCGACCAACTTCATCTGACGGGTCTAATCCTTCATATCCAATTCCAGCATCTAGATCAACAGAGGGGAGGTAAGCACCTGATGAAGCTTCATTTATGTACTTCTGGCTCATAAACTCGTTAAATGCACTCTTAATATCGGGGTTATTTTGTAGCGTCTGTGCAACCGCTTGCTCTAGAGTTTGACCGAAAACTGGTGAAGACACTATTAAGCAACAGCAGGCTATATGTACTCGATTCCATCTCACGTTAGTTCTCCTAAAATCATGTCGCTCTTATTCTGTTTCATATTTGAGACGAGAAGTTACAAACAATGAATTTTCTTAGTGCGTATTATCAACTTGTTGATGTTTAAATGTTTAATTCAATAAAAAACAACAATCTTACTCTCTAAACTCTAGCATACGAGGCAAAGCTTGCTTGGTAAGTGGTCGATTTTTTCGTAGAAAACCTTTTTATCTTAAGAGCATAGCGGAAACTGGTTTAAATGAAGGCAAATTCTTCGGTTATTTTCCTTATTACTCTCAAAAAACTAAATCCTCTTGGAATAAAACGAAAAATTCATATTTTGTCTAAACTATAGACGTGTTTAGTGCAGTAACAAGCCTTTAATTAAACTAATACAAGGATGAAGAGCATGGATCGAGTAGCGTTAAGTTCATTGATGAGCAATGTCGTGGTTATAGGGCTTGATGGGAACCTGAGAAGTCTTGAAAGTGGTCAGCTACCTCAGCCTGGTGAATTAATTATTGAGGAAGTTTCTGATACATCAGAATTAATTGTACAACAGGTAACACCGCAAGGTAGTTCAATTAACGTTACTGATGATGTCACTGCGCTAATCGAGGCTATCGCTAGTGGAGAAGACCCTACTGCTCTTGGTGAGGATTTTGAGCCAGCTGCAGGTGAGGAAAGTGGTTCTAGCCCCCAAAATACTGGTGCAATAGATCGTACTGGCGCTGAATTGTTGGCTAGTACGAATTTTGAGACCGTCGGTATTGATGGAATCGGACTATCTACAACTCAAGCACTATCTTTGTTGGATCTTTTCAGAGTAATTAATGGCCCTGTACCACCGACTATCTTAGTTCAAGAAATATCTAGTCCGACTATCAACGAAGGTGACCAAGTTGTATTCGATATTACTCTAAGTCAAACAACTGAAGACAACACTGATGTCATTCTTTCTCTCCTTGATGGAACCGCAACAGGCGGCTCAGCTGACGAGAACGGGAGTGACTACGTCAATGAGCGTGTCCTCATAACATTTTCTGATGGTACAACAGAAGAAGTTTCAGTCGGTGAAAGCGGAACCTTTACCATTTCGATCCCACCGGGTGAAAGTGACTTTACGGTCTCTATAGACTCTATTGACGACTCTGTATTTGAAGGCCCAGAAACGTTTACGCTCTCTGGCACGACAGAAGAACAAAGCACACCTGTTACTGGGACTGCCACTATTTTAGATGATGGTAGTGGACCTGGCTCAAATCCTGATGATGATCGCCCAGCGGTAACGATGAGTGATGCAGGTACGGTTAATGAGGGTGAGACAGCGAACTTCAAAGTGACGCTGTCGAATGCCTCCGAGTCCACTGTTCAAGTCGAGCTAGGCCTGAACTTAGGTGACACCGAAGTTGGAGACTTAGGCACCTTAGAATACAACACAGGCTCCGGTTGGGTTGCAGTGCCAAACGATGGCGTAGTAACGGTGCCAGCGGGGCAAACTGAGTTTGATGTGCGTATTGCTTCCATTGATGACGCGGTGTACGAAGGCCCAGAAGATTTCAGCGTGACGGTGACTGGCATTGGGGCGGTGCAAGGTAGCGATACCGGTACGGCAACGATAGTGGATGACGGCACGGGTCCAGGACCTGATCCGGATGATGACCGTCCAAGCGTGACTATTACCGATGCTGGCACCATTAATGAGGGTGATACGGCGAACTTCAAAGTGACGCTATCGAACGCGTCTGAAGCGGAAACGCAAGTAGAGTTGGGTCTTAATCTCGGCGATACCGAAGTCGGTGACTTAGGCACCTTAGAATACAACACAGGCTCCGGTTGGGTTGCAGTGCCAAACGATGGCGTGGTAACGGTGCCAGCTGGGCAAACCGAATTTGATGTGCGTATTGCTTCCATTGATGACGCCGTTTATGAAGGCCCTGAAGATTTCAGTGTGACGGTGACTGGCATTGGCGCAGTGCAAGGCAGCGATACCGGTACGGCAACGATCGTGGACGATGGCACGGGTCCGGGCCCTGATCCGGATGATGACCGTCCAAGCGTGACTATCTCAGACGCTGGCACCATCAATGAGGGGGATACGGCGAACTTCAAAGTGACGCTATCGAACGCCTCCGAGTCTACAGTACAAGTCGAGCTAGGCCTCAACTTAGGTGACACCGAAACCGGTGACTTAGGCACCCTAGAATACAACACCGGGAGCGGTTGGGTGGCAGTGCCAAACGATGGCGTGGTAACGGTGCCAGCGGGGCAAACTGAGTTTGATGTGCGTATTGCTTCCATTGATGACGCCGTTTATGAAGGTCCTGAAGATTTCAGTGTGACAGTAACCGGCATTGCCGCAGTACAAGGCAGCGATACGGGTACGGCAACGATAGTGGACGATGGCACGGGTCCGGGCCCTGATCCGGATGATGACCGTCCAAGCGTGACTATTTCAGACGCTGGCACCATCAATGAGGGTGAGACAGCGAATTTCAAAGTGACGTTGTCGAACGCCTCCGAGTCTACAGTTCAAGTCGAGCTTGGCCTCAACTTAGGCGATACCGAAGCCGGTGACTTAGGTACCTTGGAATACAACACCGGAAGCGGTTGGGTGACAGTGCCAAACGATGGTGTGGTGACCGTGCCGGCAGGGCAAACTGAGTTTGATGTGCGTATCGCTGCCATTGATGATGCTGTTTATGAAGGCCCTGAAGATTTCAGTGTGACAGTAACCGGCATTGCCGCAGTACAAGGCAGTGATACGGGTACGGCAACGATTATTGATAATGATGCTCCTCCTTCTATTTCAAATGTTGTGAATGCAGTTGTTTCGGAAGAAGGTTTAGCTAATGGTATCCCTGATAATACAGGATCACCTTCAGACACTACTAACTCCGCAAGTTTCTCAGGAACATTCACAGTTGCCGATCCAGACACGGCGAATGTTTCAGTGGTATTGGCAGGTCCTAACAACCTAACATCAGGAGGGGAGCCTATATCGTGGACGTGGGACAACAGTACTCAAACGCTGACTGCGAAAACTGCTCACCTGAGCGTTGTTGCTACTGTTGTGCTGAGCGAGCCTTCAGCTTCAGGTCAAGGCTCTTGGGACTATACTATTACTCTGTTTGAGCCACTTGATCATCCTGTTAATGATGTGGAAGACATCATCAACTTTGATTTACAGATTTCTGTAAGTGATGGACAAACAACAACATCTCAAAGCTTAAATGTGGCCGTTGAAGATGATTGCCCATACGTGCCTGTGGTTGTTCAACCCGTCGATGTGTCGCTTACTGGTGCACCTAACGTTCTGACAGGGCGCATAGATTTTGCAGGAAGTGAGGCAGACGCAACCAGTCGAACATTTGGGGATGTTGTTGTTACTGCAAACGGTTTTGTGTCTGACGAATCTGTGATGCTGGGAACAGCTGAAATCAATCAATCATCAGAAGGGATTGGCGTTAAAAGTTCTGGTAACAACGGCTTCCAATTAGAAAACGAAGTCGATTATCGATTCGCGGGTAATGAGGGTGTATCAGAGCAGTTAATCATAGACTTAGGCAATAAAGTTGCTTACGGAGCAGAAATAGAATTTGAGAAAATGTTTGGTGGTGAACTTGAGAAAGGAATCGCATCTTTTTATAGAGATGGTGTATTAATTGCTCAGCAATCGTTCAGCTCTGACGCAAGCAGTGGTGATTACGCGGCAAATTTCAATGTTCAACAGGGAGGCTTTGATAAAATCATCCTCGAGGCGACCAGTAATGGCAATGGCCCGGATACTGAAGACAACAGTGACTTTACCGTTAAATCAATAACCTTTACAGGTGCGTACTCTGGCGTGCCAATTGCTAGTGCGGATGGGAACCTCGGTGCTGTATATGGAGCTGATGGCCCTGGTTCTATAGTTTTAAATGGAGGTGAGGCTGGTTTAGAGACTCTAGATGGTAAAGACGTGTTGATATACGTCGATCCACAAAACTCTAATAGACTGATTGCAGAGGCTGATGGAGAGCTTGCATTCGAAGTTCAACTTACACCTAGCACTGGAAAGTGGGAGTTCTTCCAATACTTGCCTTTGACCTCACCTTATGGCGATGGGGATATCGATTTTAACTACACTATTACTGATAATGATGGCGACAGTAAAACGGGGTACTTTTCTGTCAACCCTTACGCCCCACCAATTGTAGAAGGTGTAACACTAAACGTTTCTGAGGAAGGCTTAAGCAACGCCATTGCTGATGACTCTGCTCTAAACGGCTTTGATGACACAACTGACTCGAGTACTGATGTAGAACAATTGACGCTGGGTCAAACCGTTGATTCTGTTACGCTCAGTGAACCATCTACAGCTCTTACTAGTAACGGTATCTCTGTAACGTGGACGTTATCAAATAACGACCAAATGCTTATCGGTTCAGCGAACGGTGAAGAGGTTATCAAAATATCAGTCAATGATACTGGAGTGGTATCTACGGAGCTTCTTGGTCCGATTGATCACTCCAACCCATCTGGAGAAGACACCTTAAATATTGAGGTGCCTGTGCTTGTCTCGAATGCTCGTGGTCTTACTAACTCCACAACGGTCAACGTTATTGTGGAAGATGACTCACCAGATTCTGCATCTATTATTCACGATGTAGTTGCAGAAACTAAAGAAAGTGCCAACGTTCAGCTCATAATGGATGTCTCGGGTTCTATGCGAACGGATAATCGCTTGCAGATAATGAAAGATTCGGCAACTCAGTTATTGAATCAATATGAGTCTATCGGTCAAACGCGAGTTCAAATTATTACTTATAGCAGTACAGCATCCACTTACGCTATAGGTGCTGCGACGTGGCTGACGGTCGAGGATGCCAAAGCGTATATTGAGACGCTAACTGCGGGTGGCGCGACTAACTATAACAACGCGCTAAATGAAGCAAAACAGTCATGGGATGATGTAGGTAAGTTAACCAGTGCGTCGAATGTTAGTTACTTCTTGTCAGATGGTCAGCCAAACCCTGCGTCATCATTTATAAACGACGCTCGCGAGCAGAGTTGGATTGATCACCTAACCGATCCTGATAATCAGATAACAGCCCTAGCGTATGGTATGGGCGTTAATCTTATGCCGGAGCAATTAGATCGCGTAGCATATGATGGCTTTTTGAATCAAGACCTTGATGGTGTTGTGGTTCCTGACGTAACTCAATTACCTCCGGTTATGTTGCAGTCAGTGATTCAACCTGTTGGGGGGAACTTGATGTATACCACTTCTCCAGATACAGGTATTGGTGCAGATGGTGGTTATATTAGCGAAATAGAACATGACGGTGTCACTTATTCGTTTGATGGTTCAGACCTAATAGTAACTGACAATAACGATGGTATTTCGCATGCATTTGACGACACAACGATGCAGCTTACTATCTATATCGACAGCAAACATACTCTGGAAATCGACCTAAACGATGGTGCGTATGCATTTTATGGTGCGGTGGGTGATACAGTTGAAACGTTAGACTTCGATTATGTATTGACGGATAACGATGGCGATCAAAGTGAGAATACCCTGCAATTCATTATTGATGAAAACGGAGGAGTAAATGCTTCAAGTAATGGCTCTGCAAATATTATTGAAGCTGAAGTAGATGTAAGTCATGACATCTTGATCGGTAATGATAACGAGGCAGATGTCTTTAAATGGGTCAACGACTCCTTGGATACAGGAACAGATCTAATTAGAGGTTTTGAGAGAGATTTGGACACCTTAGATCTGAGTGAAGTAGTTGAAGATGCAGGGCACAATACGATAGAAGAACTTCTTAATAGTATTGACTTGAACATTGATGGCGATGACTTATCTCTAGAAATAACCCATAACGATGGAAACTCAATTCAAACTATCGTAATAGAAAACGGGGCGACAGAGTTTAGTGATTTAATCGTGGGAAATGCGGACTTTGAGAGAGATGTGTTATCCGCACTAACTAAGGTTAACTTAGAGCCATAATGAAAAAGGGCCAGTAGGCCCTTTTCTTCTGCTTTGTCTTACTTATTCGTAGCCTAAAGCACTTTACATGCAAAACCTTTTAAGTAGAAGCCTTCTGGATATGCTGTATCGGTTGGGTGGTCAGCGGCTTGCTCAAAACGCTCCACAAACTTTACTTGGCGGTTAGCGTCTACGGCTGCATCAGCGATGATTTTCTGGAACAGAACTTGATCCATCAAGCCAGAGCACGAGTAGGTCAGTAGCGTGCCGCCCGGTTTTAGAATTTGCATTGCTAGCATGTTGATGTCTTTGTAACCACGACATGCGCCGTTTAGTTGTGCTTTGCTCTCTGCGAACTTCGGTGGGTCCATGATCACAACATCGAACTGAGTTCCTTGATCACGATACTCACGAAGCAGCTTAAACACGTCTGCATTTAGGAAGACGGCACGCTTCTTCGAAATATCAAACTCGTTTAGTTCTGCGTTGAATTTTGCGGTATCTAAAGCAGGTTGTGACACGTCAGCGTTAATCACACGCTTTGCATCACCTTTTAGAGCGTAAAGTCCGAAGCCACCAGTGTAAGAGAAGCAGTTAAGAACTTCTTTGCCTTTCATATATTTCATCGCTTGCTGGCGACTATCACGTTGATCTAGGTAGAAACCTGTTTTGTGTCCGCCAACGATATCTACACTAATCTTTACGCCATTTTCTTCGATGACGACCGATTTAGGTGGCTCTTCGCCGTGCAAGACGCCCGTGATCTCTTTTAAACCTTCTTTTTTACGAACGGCCACGTCAGAGCGCTCGTACACATTACAATCAGGGAAGCACTCAACCAGAGCGTCAACAATAGCCTGCTTATTGTGTTCTGCGCCAGCACTGAGAAGTTGGCACACAAAGAAATTTTGGTAACGGTCGATCGTAACGCCTGGTAAGCCGTCAGACTCTGCTGCGATAAGGCGATAACCCGTAAGGCCATCACGTTCGATAATGTCTTCACGAAGAAGTTGTGCGTCTTTAAGTCGTTTAACGAAAAACGCGGTGTCGATTTCTTCTTTATCAAAACTCCAAATACGAGCACGAATTTGTGAAGCTGGCGAATATGCCGCCTTAGCTAGCCATTTACCGTCGTGAGTGAATACATCAACCGTTTCGCCAAGAGCAGGTTCGCCCTCAACTTTGTTGATGCCTCGAGAGAAGATCCAAGGGTGCTTGCGCTTGACCGATTTCTCACGACCTTTAACCAAATAGATAGCAGCTGTCATTTCATTAGCTCTTGTTGAATTTTGAAAGGGGCGTATTGTCCGGGATGTGAATGGTAAAAGCAATATCCCTCGGCAATCCAGTACATTGTAGTGACTTTTAAATACAAAAAAGGTCACTAAAGTGACCCTTTTATTTGAATTTGCTGTAACAGATTCCGTTGCTATGCTTTAAGTCCAGTAAGTAGTGTTTCCATGGTGTCGCTTTGCTTACGCAGTTGATCAACGTTTTGTGAAGTCGTGCTTATCATATTGCACACGTTATCTGCTTGAACTCGAATCTCTTCAACGCTTGAGGCGATATTGTCCGCGACTACACCTTGCTCTTCAGCTGCTGTTGCAATTTGAATGCTACTGTCGGAGATAGTTTGATTTTTATCTGCCAAAGAGCCGATTTCGTGATTCACTTCCGTCATGAGGTTTTGTCCCTCATTTGCATTATTAACTGTCACTTCCATCAGCTTAGTAAGCGACTGGCTGTTACGCTGTAATGATTCAATCATCGTTTGGATTTCAACTGTCGCTTGCTGAGTGCGTCCCGCAAGAGCGCGAACCTCATCCGCAACGACCGCAAATCCACGACCTTGTTCTCCAGCACGTGCAGCTTCAATAGCCGCGTTCAGAGCAAGTAGGTTGGTTTGCTCGGAGATCCCATTGATGGTTGTCACGACTTCATCAATTTGTGCTGCATTGGCATCTAACTCGGCAACGGCTTGAGACGCAGATTGAATCTCATTAGAAAGGTTCGAAATCGAGTGAAGCGTATTCTCAACTTTCACTTGTCCAGACTGAGCCACGTTTCGCGCATCATCGGTTTGCGTGCTTGAATCGTGAGCTAGTGTCGCGACTTCTCGAATCGTTGATGCCATCTGTTCAGTTGCACTCGCAAGAGAGTTGAGGTGTTCCTGCTGAGTCGCTGAAATATCTGAACTGTGATGAATCGATTGATTCAGGTCTGAGCTAATTTGTTGCATTAACGCCACAGACTCTTGAATCGACAGCACCATTTGTTGCTCTCGTTCTGCAACTTTGTCTATCGTAATAGCAATTTCACTAAACTCGTCGCGAACAGGGAAGAAGTTCATTCTCGCAGTTAAGTCGCCACCCGCAAGAGTGTTTAATGCTTTGTTCATCGTGAACATCGCGCCGCCAATAAACGTCATGATGTAGTAAACGCCAAGAGCGAGAATAAACAAGCTCACACAGATAATGCTTACTTGAGTCGTTGATAGGGCAGCCCATAAAGAAAGTTCATGGTTCGCAACCAAACTGTACGTACCATTTAAAACAGACACGGATTGCGAACCAGAGCCAATAGAAACGGTTTCTGAACCAGCGATGAGGCTTGCTACTTGAGATTGAGAAAGGTTGCCTGCCTCTATCAGACCTTTCATAAGCATGAGCTCTTCTTGGTACATACTTGAGATCAGTGTATTAGCCGCGCTATTAAGGACGAGAGTGAGAATGACTAAAGCAAGAAGAGGGAGAACGAAGAGCAAATAGAACTTTTCTTGAATCTTTAAGTGAATGAGATACTTATCAATCCAGCGGAATGGAATTTCTTTCATAATTATAATAACCGTGCAAAAACCCACTATCCTTAGTGGGGTGAATAGACGAAAAGAATATATCACTCAGTAAAAAGAAGCGGTACAAAGATGAACGTAAAGTGTGAGAGATTTATAGTAAAAGGTCACGTTCAAGGCGTCGGCTTTCGTTACCATACTTCCCATCAAGGATTGAAGCTAGGGTTAACAGGTTATGCGAAGAACCTAAACAATGGCGATGTTGAAGTGATGGCGTGTGGAACAGACGCGCAAATAGTTGCGTTTTCGGAATGGTTACAAGAAGGACCGCGAACGGCAACAGTAGAGCATGTGATGCAGGAACCTGCGTCGTATAAGCCGTTACGCGGTTTTAAAATTTTATGAATCTACAAGCATTTAGCTGGCTTTGGTAGGCCGGCTAATTTGGTTGCTTGTTTGGCTGGCCCCTTTTTAAACAGCTTGAATAGATACTTACTGTTACCTTTTTCTGGGCCGTGCGCTTTTTCCATCGCTTTCACAAGCATACGCACTGCAGGGGAGGTATTAAACTCTTCATAAAAGTCTCGCACAAAATGCACAACTTCCAAATGAGCATCCGTAAGCTCGATGTCTTCTTCTTTTGCTAAAAGCTCAATCATACCTTCTTCCCATTGAGTATGATCCAATAAGTAGCCTTGAGCATCCGTTTCAATTTCTTTGCCGTTGTAAACGAACATAACGTTTTATCCGTTAAGTAAACATGGATGTTTATAGATTAGCGACAGCCGAGAATGTTCTCAACAAAAGAATCTCGAAGTCGTATCGAGCGAAGCAAAAGCGTACAAAATGGTGAGTGTTTTTGACTGAGCTAGGCACTTTGATATAAATGCTCTTTTATTCAAATAAATAAGAAACTATTCAGTTTGTTAGAAATTTTACGGTGTGAGTACCAACGAAATTGCATGGATATCCAGGCTTATTCATTTTTGTTTTGGTTTTTTCTTGGCTACTTGTCTGATTATGGGATTTTATGGGTGAATGAATAGCTGACAACGTTGTGTTTGTTTTCATAGACCGATATTCTCTTTGATTGATGAAAAGCCTGTATTCAGGTTAGAAACAACAATGATGACAAGGAGTTAGTCATGTCGAAACAACGTTACATTGAGATTAATGACAATGTAAAATCCACTTGGTCCATCGAGCGAATTTGGCAACTTGCAGAATCCTTACCTGTAGAAGAAATTGCGATTGATGATATAAAAGGCCCAAATGAAGTGACTTGGTTTAGTCATGAAGGGCCACAGCCAACCTGCCGTGAAATTGCAAAACATTGCCGACGAATCAACAATGCTGATTTGTCGTATCCGGTAATCTTAACCAGTGACTATCGTGTTTTTGACGGTATGCACCGAATCGCCAAGCAAATCATGTTAGGAGAGGAAACGATCAAAGTGAGACGCTTTAGAGAAAATCCAGAAGCTGACGAAGTTATCGAGTTGTCAGTAGAGCAGGCGTAATACACTGAATTGCACACAAAGAAAAAGCCCGAAGGAATTACCTTCGGGCTTTTTTATTCTACTTAACGAGAAACGATTAATCGTCGTTCATAATACCTAGAATGCTTAGTAGGCTGATGAAGATGTTGTAGATTGATACATACAAAGTTACTGTCGCAGAGATGTAGTTTGTTTCACCGCCACGAATAATGCTTTGTGTTGTCATCAGGATCGCCATAGTAGAGAAAATGATAAACAAGCTGCTCAACGCCAAGTGTAAGAGGGTTGATTGAATAAAGAAGCTTGCAATCATGCCCACAACCAGCACAACAAATAGTGATAGCATTAAGCCACCCATCATCGATAGGTCACGTTTCGTTGTTAGTGCGTATGCCGATGCTGCCATGAAAGATAGTGCCGTACCACCGAGTGCGGTTAATACGATATCGCCCATGCCTGCACCTATGTACATGTTTAGAATAGGGCCAACGGTGTAACCTAAGAAGCCAGTAAATAGGAACGTAAACACAAGGCCAAGACTGTTGTTACGGTTTTTCTCTGTTAAGAATAATAGGCCGTAGAAACCAACCAGCATTAGGATGATACCTGGATGTGGAAGGTTAAATGCCATTGCAACGCCAGCAACGACTGCCGACCATAAAAGTGTCATTGAAAGTAGAGCGTAAGTATTACGCAATACTTTGTTCGTTTGTAGAGCACTTTCTTGAGTTGAAGTGCGGGTAAACATTGGACTGTTCATAATCTTCCTCGATAAGAGACTTTCTTTTAAGTACATTTATGGGATTGAAAGTTCAAAAAATCAAGCCCTAACCATACGTAACTTAGATAAAATAATAATAGAAATAAGATGTTATGTATTTGGCAACTTGTAACACAATATTACTGCCTAGCATAGCTATGTTGATTCTTACACAGATTTTTGAATTTAGTAACAAAAAGCACTGGCTTCATAGAAACCAGTGCTTTTTTATGTCGATTCGGCTAAATCTTAGTGGTGTAAGATTTGCGCTAGGAAGTTTTGGGTCCTATCCGATTGAGGATTCTCAAAGAAGTCGACCGGGTTGTTTTCTTCGATGATCTCTCCTGCGTCCATGAATATCACGCGATCGGCAACTTCTTTAGCAAAGCCCATTTCATGTGTCACACATAGCATAGTCATGCCTTCCTCGGCGAGTTCGACCATTACATCCAGTACTTCGCGAACCATTTCCGGGTCGAGTGCAGATGTTGGCTCATCAAAAAGCATGACTTTAGGGTTCATACACAAAGAGCGAGCAATCGCCACACGTTGTTGCTGGCCACCAGACAGCTGACCGGGATACTTCTCCGCTTGGTCTGGAATTTTTACACGTTCCAGATATTTCATCGCAACTGCTTCTGCCTCATCTTTTGGCATCTTCTTCACCCAGATAGGCGCGAGCGTACAGTTTTCCAGTACGGTTAAATGAGGGAAGAGATTAAAGTGTTGAAAGCACATGCCCACTTCTCGGCGTACTGCTTCAATGTTCTTTAAGTCTTCAGTTAATTCCGTACCAGAGACGTAAATGCTGCCTGCTTGGTGTTCTTCAAGGCGGTTAATACAGCGAATCATCGTTGATTTTCCCGACCCAGATGGGCCACAGATAACGATTTTCTCGCCGCGCTTAACGTCGAGGTTAATATTTTTTAGTACGTGAAACTCACCATACCATTTATTCATGTCCTTCAATTGGATCATGTAATCTTGTTGTTGCGTCATAATACGTCCTTGATCTTGATGAGTTATCGTTTGTGACCGGTATGAAGTTTGTTTTCAAGCCATATCGAATAGCGTGACATGCCAAAACAAAATACCCAAAACACTAACGCGACAAATACATAACTTTCAGTAGCAAAACCTAACCATTCAGGGTCGGTATTTGCTGCTTGTCCTATACCGAGTACGTCAAACATGCCAATGATGAGTACTAAACTGGTGTCTTTAAACAAACCGATAAAGGTGTTCACGATAGAAGGAATAGTAATCTTTAGCGCCTGTGGCAAGATAATAAGCCCAGTCTTTTTCCAGTAACTTAACCCAAGCGCATCAGCGGCTTCATATTGACCTTTCGGAATGGCTTGTAGACCACCGCGTACCACTTCTGCCATGTAAGCGGAGGCAAACATAACCACACCGATAAGGGCGCGAATCAGTTTATCTGTCTCTGAACCTTCAGACATAAACAATGGAAGCATAACCGAAGCCATGAACAAAACCGTAATAAGCGGAACGCCACGCCAAACTTCAATGTAGACGGTACAAATGCTGCGAATGATCGGCATCTCTGAACGTCTACCAAGCGCAAGCACCACACCAATTGGCAGTGAAACTACGATACCAACTAACGCAATAATGAGCGTAACGAGTAATCCACCCCATTTGTGTGTATCGACCACTTCTAGTCCAAAGACACCCCCGTATAACAGCCCAGCGATGATGAATGGATAGATGTTTACGAAGAAAAGCCAAATCCACATCCGTTTCGGTGTCTTCTCATACGCGAGTAAAACGGTAAATATGGCTAATGTGATATAGAAAAGGCGAGGGCGCCATAGTTCGGACTCTGGATAAAAACCATACATGAACTGCTCCCAGCGCACGCTGATAAATACCCAGCAAGCACCATCTCGGCTACAGTCGTCACGCGTTGAGCCAATCCAGTCTGCGTTAATAAACGCCCAATCCACGATATACCATATTGCAGTTACGACAATATACGCAAGAATGACAGTAACAATGGAATTGATAGGGCCATTAAATAGATTTTTCCGCATCCAACCAACGAAGCCTACAGTATTGGCGGGTGGTGGGAGATCCGGTTGAAATTGATGAGTACTCATATTATCTCTCCACCAGCGCGACTTTACGGTTATACAAGTTCATTAATGCAGACGTAATCAGACTTAATGTCAAGTACACGCCCATCGTCATCGCAATGATCTCAATCGCTTGTCCCGTTTGGTTCAGGGTAGTACCAGCAAACACAGAGACAAGATCTGGGTAACCAATCGCCATCGCTAACGATGAGTTTTTGGTGAGGTTGAGATATTGACTGGTTAAAGGTGGAATAATAATTCGTAACGCTTGAGGAATGACAACAAGCTTTAAAGTTTTCGAGCGTGGTAAGCCTAGCGACATCGCTGCTTCGGTTTGACCATGACTAACCGCATTAATACCAGAGCGAACAATCTCAGCAATGAAAGAAGCTGTATAAACACTCAATGCCAAAAGTAGCGCAGCCAATTCAGGAATAATGCTAATACCACCTCGGAAGTTAAACCCTTTTAGTTCAGGATAATTCAGTGAAATTGGCATACCAGCAAGGAAGTACACAACCAATGGAAGGCCAACAACTAAACCCAAAACTATTCTTCCCATTGGGGTTTGTTGCCCAGTGAGACGTTGCTTATTATTCGCCCATACATTAATTAATAAGCTTGCGATTACCCCGAAGATTAACGCGGCAATAACGTAGCTACTGCCGGGTTCCATAGTCGGTGCAGGGAAATATAAGCCACGAACGTTCAGGAAAATAGCTTCACCAAGACTTAAGCTTTGGCGTGGTGAGGGTAATGCTTGAAGAACAGCGAAATACCAGAAGAATATTTGCAGAAGAAGGGGGATATTTCGGAAAGTTTCGATATAAACTGCCGCTAAACGACTAACTAACCAGTTAGAAGAAAGGCGGGCAACCCCCATGGTAAAGCCAATCACAGTAGCCAGAATAATACCTAATACGGAGACTAACGCCGTATTAAGAAGGCCGATGATAAATGTTCTACCGTAAGAGTACGTTTCATCGTATTCAATTAGTGTTAACCCAATACCAAACCCGGCTTCTTGATTCAGAAAACCGAAGCCCGTTGCAATACCACGAGCATCTAAGTTATTGAGAGCGTTGTTTACAATCGTGTAAAAGAAAAATACCAGTGCAGCAATGGCAATGATCTGGAAAATAGCAGAACGAAAGGCAGGATTATAAATCAGGCTCTTGCTTCCGCTTGGTTTGGACATCGTACTTGGCGATGCATCTTGTGTCGGTTTCATACAGCGATAACCTCAAACCTTAGTTATAGATATCGGCCTGTATAAAGAAGTTTCGTCCTTGCTGGCTAAAGAATAACGCTCTCATGTCTGGTGACTTACGAACCTTTAAAGCCGTTCCACCAAGCGAGCGCTTTTCGCCATCCAATGAGCGATCCTTACTCATACAGTGAGATATAATCAAGAAAAAGGGCGGCATGAACCGCCCTGATTAACTCTTTCTATCGGATTGGTGGCGCGTACATAAAGCCGCCCGCATTCCATAGCGCATTAACGCCACGAGAGATTTCTAACGGCGAACCAGTACCGACTGTACGCTCGAAGCTTTCACCATAATTACCAACTTGTTTGATAACTTGGTAGCCCCAATCATCACGAATACCCAAACCTTTGCCTTTAGGGCCATCAACACCGAGGATACGTTTGATGTTTGGATCTGTTGACTTCAGCATTTCATCCGCATTCTTCGAACTAATACCGTATTCTTCAGCGTTAATCATCGCAGACAATGTCCACTTAGCGATGTTAAACCATTGATCATCGCCTTGACGAACGACTGGACCTAGTGGCTCTTTAGAGATGATTTCTGGAAGAACGGCCGCAGAGGACGGATCTTTCAAATTCAAACGTAGTGCATAAAGGCCAGATTGGTCAGTTGTTAATACGTCACAGCGTCCCGCATCAAAACCTTTCGAAGTTTGCGCCGCTGTGTCGAATACCACTGGTTTGTACGCCATGCCTTGGTTGCGGAAATAATCTGCAAGGTTTAGCTCGGTTGTTGTACCTGATTGAACACATACCGACGCACCATCAAGCTCTTTAGCACTTGAGATACCAAGTTCCTTCTTCACCATAAAACCTTGACCATCGTAGTAGTTCACACCTACGAAGTTTAGGCCCAGTGCAGTGTCACGGTGGAGAGTCCAGGTCGTGTTACGGGAAAGCACATCAATCTCACCAGATTGAAGCGCAGTGAAACGTTCTTTTGCGGTTAGGGGTACATATTTAACTTTCGTTTTATCCCCAAGAACGGCTGCAGCCAGTGCTTGGCAATATTCTACGTCGATACCTTCCCATTCGCCTTTTGAGTTAGGGTTAGAGAAACCAGGTAGACCGGTACTTACGCCACAAGTAAGAAAGCCTTGTTTTGTGACTTTGTCCAGAGTAGTGTCTGCTGCTTGAGCTGATGTTGCCATCATCGCAGTAGAAGCCGCTACGACGGAAGCAAGAACTGTGAGTTTATTTGCCATTTGTATCCTTCCTGTATGATCCATGTTTAATCAGGAGTGACCTGAAATAACGTGTCCAATTCGTTAGAGTTATCGTCCTACGTGATTGATTTTCGAAGAAACGGCATTCGATAGATCAACCAGTTATAAGCGTAGGAAAGGATCTGTTAATTCTCAAATATATAATTTAAATGAAGTTTTGAGAGAACTTACAAAGTGCCTTGAGATTTAGAATGACGAAATGTTAATTGTTTGTAAATAGTGCAATTCATGGACAATTTGGTGCATCAGAACAATCAATAGAAGAGTGAACAATACAAAAGAATAAAAAGTTGTTATTAAAACTGTCATTAGCTGAGCAAGGTGAAGTTCAGTAAAAATTCAAACAAAAATTATTTGTGATACCGAAACAGGGTGATGAGCTTGCCCCATTTTTGGTAGCATGGTCTACAACAGCTAATTAGAGTAATCATGGATTGAAATGCGATATTTTCCTCTGTTCTTAGATTTAATTAATAAACCCGTTCTCGTCGTGGGTGGCGGTGAGGTGGCAAGCCGAAAGGTGGAAGCGTTGCTAAAGGCTGGGGCGGATGTGACTATCGTTTCTCCGACGTTGGTTGATTTTCTGTCTAAGCTTGCTTCTGAGCATCAACTGCGCTGGGTACAACGTTTCTATTCGAGTGACATTGTCACTAAAAACTTTGTTCAAGTGTGGGCGACGACAGACAATCCTGAGCTAAATCACCAAGTGTACAAAGATGCCAAAGAGCTAGGCATCTTGGTTAACGTTGTGGATGATAAGCCTTATTGTGATTTCATCACGCCGTCTATGATTAATCGTGGCCGCATCCAAATCGCAATCTCTAGTGGTGGAGCTTCGCCAGTTTTAATTCGAAACATCCGTGAAAAACTTGAATCGATACTGCCACAAAACATGGGGTTGATGGCGGACTTTGCTAACTCAAAGCGAAACTCAATTAAAGAGGCGCTGCCTAGTGTCGATTTACGCCGCAAGTTTTGGGAGCAATTCTTCTCGAACCCCGAGGTGGAAAACGCGCGAGATAATCGTGAGTTAGAAGCAATTTACCAAGCGACCATGGCAACGCCTTTAGATGAAAAGGGAAGTTGTACTTGGGTTCATGTTGGGAAAGATGTTGAGATGTTGCCAATAAAAGCCGTACGCTATATGCAACAAGCAGAGCTGGCTCTGTACTCAACTCGATGTGAAGCGAATGTGTTAGAACTAATACGAAGAGATGCAGAAAGAGAAGCTTTCTCGAGCGCTGCTGAGCTTTCGGATATGCTGGCCAAGGCTAAAGCTGAAAAGCTTCGAATTTGCGTGTTCATACCACAAGGAACGAGCGAATTCGTATTGCTGCAAGGACAGGACTTAGTTATCTAGCAATGCCAAATGCTAAAGTGGATACGTAGTTCGTTACACTAAAGCCAATAAAAAACGCCAGCGGATTATGCGCTGGCGTTTTTATTTACTTCTCAGATTGATTAATCACGGAAGTTGTTAAACTGGAATGGGATACCCATCTCTGCTTCACGAATCGCTGCCATTGTCGCTTGCAGGTCGTCGCGTTTTTTACCGGTAACACGTACTTTGTCGCCTTGAATAGAAGCTTGTACTTTTAACTTTGCGTCTTTGATAAGTTTCACTACTTTTTTCGCCGTTGGAGTATCAATACCTTGGCGGAAAAGCAGAGTTTGGTGCCAGTTTTTACCAGTAACGTCTGGGTCTTGTGCATCCATTGCGTTCGCGTCAATGTTACGCTTCGCTAAGTGGCCGCGTAAAATGTCGCGCATTTGCTTAAGTTGGAAGTCACCTTCCGCAGACATTTTTACGTTTTCTTCTACTAGCTCAAAGCTCGCATTTACGTTGCGGAAATCGAAACGAGTAGACAATTCACGGTTAGCATTATCAACGGCGTTACGTAGTTCAACCGTATCGATTTCAGAAACAATATCAAACGATGGCATGAAGATTCCTTGATTATTTTGTTATAGGGACTTTCGGGACTTAACAGCGCTTGCCAGCATATCTAGCATTGTAGCAGTGTCTTCCCAACCTAGGCATGGATCTGTAATAGACTGACCATACGTTAGGTTATTGATGTCAGTCATTGGCTGATTGCCTTCAAGAATAAAGCTTTCTGCCATGATACCCGCAATACGAGTGCTGCCTGACTTAATTTGGTTACAAATGTCTTGAGCTACGTCGATTTGTTTTCTGTGTTGCTTCTGACAGTTTGCATGGCTGAAATCCACAACCAAACGTTGTGGCAATCCAAACTCAGCTAAAGCATCACATGCTTGTTTGACTGATGCTTCATCAAAGTTAGGGCCTTTTTCTCCACCGCGCAGAATAATATGACCGTAAGGGTTGCCACTTGTGCGGTAAACCGTCATTCGACCGTTCTTATCTGGCGAGTAGAAGTAATGCGATGCTTTCGATGCGCGAATTGCATCAATTGCAATTTTTACGTTGCCATTTGTGCCATTTTTGAAACCAACTGGGCAAGATAGTGCCGACGCCATTTCACGGTGAATTTGTGATTCCGTTGTGCGAGCACCAATCGCGCCCCAAGTGATCAAATCCGCGATGTATTGGCCAGTGATCATATCAAGAAACTCAGTAGCAGTCGCAAGACCAAGCTTGTTGATATCCAGTAGTAGTTTACGAGCTTTATGAAGACCAGCTTCAAGTGCGTAAGAACCATCTAGGTTAGGGTCCGTAATCAAACCTTTCCAACCAACTACTGTACGAGGCTTTTCAAAGTAAGTACGCATCACGATAAACAGTTCGTCTTTGTACTTGTCTTGGATTTCACTCAGGCGAGTGGCGTAATCAATGGCAGCTTCAGTGTCGTGAACAGAACACGGACCTACAATCGCAAGAAGGCGATCGTCTTCACCCGATAAAATGTTTTCAATCTGACGACGAGATTGAGCGATACGGTCTGCAACGTCATCCGTAATAGGATGTACACTACCTAGCTCTGCTGGGGTAGGCATTGGACCCAAAGGCTGGGTTCTCAATTCATCTGTTTTTATAGGCATGTTATAGCTTTATTCTCTATTGCGAAGGGGTAAAGATAACGGAATTACAGGCAGGAATAAACCGTTTCACGGGAATCTTCGCCAGGAAATACCGAATTGTATACAAAGGTGTAGGTATTCATTTAAATGACTTATGTATAAATGACAAAACTTGATCATTAAATCAATATATATACATTTGAATTTATAACCATTTTATCTATCTCGCTGTAAGGTAATCTAAGTAACTGCGATAAACTTCATACCTCACGGGTGACGCCGTCACTTCATGAGGGTTAAATAACTCGTGAGATCGAGCTTTTGTTAACATTTCTTTGACATCTATTTCTTTCGTTGATTAACTGGTCTGACTAGATTGGTAAGGAGACCAAAATGTTATCAGCTCTACGTCGTGCGAATTTGTATCTAAATCTGTTTGGCTTTTCGAAAGTGCCGCTGATTTGGCTTTGCCACCCTAAAATCATTGCGATAGATAGCAAGCATGTTGAGGTTCGTATCCCATTGCGCAGAAGAACGAAGAACCACCTGAATAGCATGTATTTCGGCGCTTTAGCCGTTGGCGCTGATGTTGCTGGTGGTTTTCTTGCTATGAGTAAAGCGCAAGAAAAGGGAGAAGCGATCTCGCTAGCATTTAAAGGTGTGAAAGCCGAGTTTTTAAAGCGCCCGGAAGCCGATGTGCACTTTGTTTGTAACGATGGTCATGTCATTGATGAGATGCTCGAGCACACCTTGGCAACGGGTGAACGAGTAAATCGTGACGTAAAAATTGTCGCGCTGTGTCCTAACTTACATGGTGACGAGCCAATGGCTGAATTTTCGCTTACTCTTTCGATAAAAAAAGCAGCCCAACAAAGAAAAGAGGCTGCCTAGTGGTTTGTGGCTCGTTTGTTTAAAGGCGTTGGCTTAATTGAGTTCAATCTTCTCGATAGAGACGATTTTGGAGCGATTTAAGACCACTTTCCAGCGGTAATAAACAGGCTCATCGGTGTGGTTGTCCTCTTTGACAATCACATTGAGCAAATGACGTTTCTCTACTGACTCTTTGGTTACTTGACCTTCATTTAAACGGTAAACTCGGTTTGAGCTTTTATCCATCAAGCGGATGATAGGGCGCAAACTGATGTTCAATGTTTCTCTCGTTTGTTCGTAACCACTCAAGAAAAGAGAGGTCGCCATTTCGGTTTTCTCGTGATAATGAAGAATCTGCTCTTCACGTTGAACGACGCGTTTTTTACGTATTCTTTGAATCTTATCCGGCAAGCTACTTAAGGTACGATAATCGAGCCACTCCAATTTTTTGCCAACCACTTTTTTCGTCGTTGGATCAACGTACTTCTTACGCCATTTTGGTTTGCCTTTACGGATCCATCGCCACATGGCATCGCGTAAATCATCTTTAAAGATTTCTCGTAAAGCGTAAATAAAAGACATCGCGATAATGAATGAGGCAGAAATTTCCCCCAGATAATCGCGAGCGAGAATCACGGTCGAGGTCACGACAACCATCACTAAACCGGTTGCAATACCTTTGATAGCGCGCTTAATGTTGTTACCCATCGATATGGTTTCTTCACGAAGCACGATAGGGTGTTCAATCAATCGCCTTAGCAAGCGCATTTTGTTAGATAGGCGAGTAACGTCTTCAACGACTCTTGATGAGTTGTATTTGTTGAGTTTACGATGGGCTTGCTCTTTCTCACATAGCGTGATCAGACGCTTTTTGATCGTGCCATAGTCGCCTTCACGTGGTAGATGGGCCACCAGTGACAGGAACTTTTGCTCGGTATACCAAGACAGATAGTTATCGATGTTAACGTAGTAGCGTTTTAAGTTCTCTTCATAAGGAATAGAACGCCGCAAGCGCTTTAAGATCTCAAGCGTGAGCTCGATAACTTCGTCCACTTCATCTTCCGTTACGGAGTTGTTCTCATGCTTGTTTAAACTTGCTACCGCTTTGTCTAGCGCGATAACGTATTGGTAAGCGAACAAACTCAAACTTACTCGGTATTGCTGATTCGACAGGCGTCCACGTTTGGCAAGTCGACTGTGTACTAGCGGAAGAAGGATTTCAGTACTGTAATAAGATCGTTGCTGTGTGATTGAGGTGTAATAAAATTCGGATTCACTGATGATATCGGCGTTTAAACCAAGCTCACCAGGTATAAAAAAGTAAATATCTAGGTCGACACTTTTGCTCTTTGCGAGTGCATGACTGATTTTTAATGTTATTGAGTCTTGTTTATCGACGGTGACCAAAGAAAGCTCCTGACTTTGCTAAAGCATTCTTAACTTATGCGTTCCGTTGAGCAGGTAAGTATAAGAGTGCTAAAAGAGTGACTGGGGCATATAGCTGAACGACAACAGCATAACAGAGCACTATGCTTTTCTCTCTGATTTTCTTGTTAGTTTAGGTATAATTCCACGTAAATTTAAAAAGAGACAAAATCAATGATTAAAATTGGTCAAATTAACAGCTTAGAAGTCATTAAAAAGGCTGATTTTGGCGTATTTCTGGATGGCGATGATTACGGTTCTGTTCTACTACCTAGTAAGTATGTACCAGAGGGTACTGTCATTGGTGAGCATGTAGACGTATTTCTGTACTTCGATTCAGAAAGCCAACTTGCTGCGACCATTGAAAGACCAATTGCCCAAGTGGGTGAATGGGGTTTAATGAAGATTGAGGGTGTGAATGCGACAGGTGCTTTTGTAAATTGGGGCATCAAAGAAAAGGACTTACTGATTCCTTTTAGTGAGCAACGCACTCGCTTCTCTGCCGGACAAACCATTTTAGTGTATGTTTATACCGACAAAGCGTCAGGTCGCATTGTTGGTACGACTAAGTTCAATAAATGGTTAGATAAAACTCCAGCGAATTATGAAGTTAACGAGCAAGTTGATTTGATCATCGCAGAGCGTAGTCAACTTGGTTATAAAGCTATCGTTAATGGTAAGCATTGGGGCATGATTTTCCCATCGGATGTTTTTGGTAAGCTTTACATCGGTAAAAAGCTGAAAGGCTTTATTAAGCACATTCGTGAAGATGGCAAAATCGACCTTGCTCTACAAAAAGTCGGTGTGGCGAAAATGGACGATCTTTCTAGTAAGATCCTTGACTTGCTAGAGAAGAAAGGCGGATTTTTGCCTTTGAATGACAAGTCTTCTCCTGAAGCGATTTTTGATGCTTTCCGCACAAGTAAAGGGACTTATAAAAAGACCATCGGTGGCTTATACAAGCAGGGTAAAATTGTCATTGAGAAAGACGGTATTCGTCTAGCGTAGTCCAAACTCACGTATAGTGGAACTACAGCCAAAAAAACGGCCCAAACTTTTCCTTTTTTTGGGCCTAGGGGAAACGGCTCCGCAGAGCCTGCGCTAAACTTGTCCAACAATAATTTTGTTGGTGAACATAGAGAGAAATGCCACATCAAAGCATTACTTTGATACAACTAGTTTAGTACAGCGTGTCCGGATCGCTAGCGAGCCCACTTGCTTTCATACTTACGAATTAAAAAGCCATCGCAAATACGATGGCTTTTCATTTATTTATGGTTCGTTACGTCTTTTAAAATAAGTTCTTATCTCGTACTAATTCGCGAGGGAGACCATTCTTTATTCGGTTGCTTACCCACTTGCCAAGGCCAATAACTGCGCCTTGATAGGTGACAAGCACTTCGCCTTTACCTGTTTTCATTCCCTCAGGAATGGTTTGTGGGCGAACATCACGCCCCATGTACCATTCGCGCGCTTCTTCAATACTGAGTTCAATGGCGTTGCTTTCAGAACCTGTCGCCAGGGCAGTCGCGACTTGGTGTTGCCAACGGTAGCCATTTTTATGGGCTTCCGCGATCTTTATACCCATACGGGAGAAGCGTAATTCGCCGATCATCGCTTCTAAAGCATTAGGGAATAACCAGACATCTTTATCGCGAAGCCATACAGAACTGTCATTTGGAAGTTTAATACCTAACGCGCTTTGGAGTTGTTGAGCAATTTCTGTCGATTCTTTTTTTGAAGTTTTAGCAAAGGGGAATTTCCCCATGCGCTTTTTGACTTCTGGCGCCTCAACAGCAGCCAGTTTGCGAATTCTTGCAACAAAGAACCCTTCACAGTCGTAGACCTGTGGGAAAATATGCAAAAAGCCTTCTTCAGTTAGAGCTGCCTCTGCGTTTTCAAACAAGTTCTCAAGGCTTTCAAACTCTACAGCATCCCCAAAGGTTTCTTTCAAGTGTTGACAAACTTGTTGGTTTTCTTCTGTACTGAGCGTACATGTTGAGTAAACCATCACACCACCGGGCTTTAATGCATGGAAGGCGCTTTCAATAAGATCTTTCTGTGTGTCAGCGATGTCGAGTACGGAAGCTTGCGTCCAGTTTTTCATCGCATCTTCGTCTTTGCGAACGGTGCCTTCTCCAGAGCAAGGCGCGTCGAGCAAAACCGCATCAAATTGTTCTGGTAGCCAACCGCCAAAAACGCGTCCATCGAAGTTACTTAGTGCGGCGTTACGTACCCCACAACGTTCCACATTAGCGTGCAGTACTTTTACACGACTTGCGGCGTATTCATTGGCCACAAGTACACCTTCGTTGTTCATTAAAGCTGCAATTTGAGTGGTTTTTGAGCCTGGAGCGGCTGCGGTATCTAACACGGCATCGTAAGATTCATCATTCATAAACAGAGCAGATACCGGCATCATCGAACTGGCTTCTTGAATGTAGAATAAGCCAGACATGTGTTCTGCTGTGTTGCCTAATGGTACAACTGACTCATCCGCTTCAATCCAAAACCCCGTGTCACACCAAGGCACAGGAGAAAGCTTCCAGCCTTTTGCTTCTGCTCGTTCTAGAAACGCTTCAACACTGATCTTCAACGTATTAACTCGAATACTTTTGCGCAGTGGCTTTTGGCACGACGCGATAAAGTCTTCCATGTTGAGGTGAGCAGGAAGGATAGTTTGGATTTTTTCCAGAAACGCGTCTGGGATGTAAACATTAGGATGCAATGTGGGATCTCGTTTGCAGAATTTGTGGCAAATAATATACGAAAGCGAAGCAGAAACGAATAGTGACAAGGGCCGAGCGATAAAAAAGAGCAGCGATTGCTGCTCTTTTAAAGTGATCAAACTTCAATTTTACGTGAATTGAGCTTTATTCTACGGCTTCGGAATTGCTGTACGCCATTGAGTCCAACCTTCTTCAGCTTGTGGATACAAAAAGAAAGATTGCCCACTCTTTGCCGCTGGTGGAATAGTCGATTGCTCTGGCGTTGAAAACGCAATTCCTCCGCGAACTAAACTATCAAAGGTTCCCGCTTTGATGTTAGCGCCGGTAAGCCCGATGGAAACATCTACTCCTGAAACATTCCAGAACACACTGTTTTGACGAACGAGGTAAGCATATTCAGGCTGTATTTTGATAGTCGTGAGGATGCGATCAGCAAATTCTCCTAGGCTTACGTCGGTCACTTGGCCAACTTCCATCTGGCGGTAAAGAATAGGGGTACCGACTTGTACTGAGCCTCTCTGTTCACTTTGTAACGTAAACATGATTCCATGCACGCGTTCTGAACTATTTTCTAATTGAAAATCAAATTTAGCTTTACCTTTACCTGGCTCAACACTGATGGATTTCGAAACCAACGCCCCGAGGTTTTTAACGCCACCTAAACCAATTTCTGGTTCAGTTAGCCAAAAATGTGAGCCTTCAACTGCAATGTTTTCTACGTATTCAGGTAGGATCCTTGCAGTGACTTCAACCATGTTACGACGAAAATTCGGTACAACCAGAGTGATTTCACCAACTTTAACACCTTGATATTCAATCGGCATTCCTTTAGCAATCTCTTGCGAACCGTCGGTTTCTAAAGCAATGACGCGCCCAAACTTGCGAGCGGTTTTTTGATCAGAATACAGCTTCCAGTTTTCTCCGATTTTGTTTTCAACGCCTGGTACGGAGTCAAAAGCGATGCCACCTTCGATTAACGATTTTAAAGGGTGCGCTTTCACACTGACTCCGGCTAATGATGCATCTATCTCAATCCCTGAACGATTCCAAAAAACGGTTTGTGGCGTTACAAGATAAGCGAAGCGGTTTTCGATAGTAGCCTTAATTAGTACTCCGCCATCAACTAGCTGGAAATCGGAGACGTTACCAACTGGAAGATTACGATAGAGTAGAGGGCTGCCTTTGGAAATCGGCGGCAATTCAGAAGCAAATAGTGTTAGAGCCCTAGAGCCACTTTGATTGTACTGCGCCAATTCAGCCAATGATTCATTTTGGAACAGTTGATACTCTTTTTGAATATCCTGCTTGCCTTCGCTCACAAAACTAATTGACCCGGTTAACAACTGCTTTGCTGGAGGAACGGTAACGCTGAGCCCGGATTCAGTTAACTCTGCTGATGCACTGCCGGTTACATAAAAACGATTGTTTGATTTGATCAGATGTTTGTATTCATGGTCAATCAATACATCCATAAATACTTCGTGTTGTGATTTTTTATCTTCCTTAACTAGGCCCACTTTGATGATTGAACCAACAACGATGCCTTTATAAAGTACATTGGCACCGCTATCTAGGCCAAACGAATTGTCGGACACCAACCGAATCGCGATGGACTTTTCTTGCTGTTGGTTAAACACGTTTTTACGAATGGCAGTAAAGCGGCGAGAGCGTTCACCCGCGCCCGGCACGATCGTTAAGAAGTTCCCTCGCACTAAATTAGCAATGTTTTCTACACCAGAGAGGGACACTTTTGCTTCTTCTAAGACAAATCGAGTACCTGTCGTCAGCATGTCACTAAAAGCGGGTTGAATTGCCGCTGACGCCAATATCACTTCTCGGCCTTCGGAAAGGCTCAAGTCCGTAACTTGGCCAATTTCGATTCCGCGATACATAATTGGAGCGCCTTCTCCGCTGATCTTGCTGTCATCAGGTAGGACGATTTTAACCGCGATGCCTCGACCAGCAGTTTTCAAATCTTTATACAAACGGAACTCGGTGTTCTCTTCTACAGGCTCACCATCATCCGGAGAGTCGACGGCGATGGCGCCACCTAGTAAGGCACTCATGCTTTCTAGTCTTACATCGACACCTTCAAAACCGATGCTGGCACCAATTCCACTGACGTTCCAGAATCGACTGCGGTTGTTAATGATATGTCGGTATTGATCCTGAATGTTGGCCTGAATAGTGATAGATTTTGCATCTTCATCTAGCTGGTAACTGTACACTTCACCGATTGGGATTTTCTTATAAACAATTTGAGAGCCAACCGATACACCACCTAAATCACGGCTTTTGAGCTTAATATTCAAACCTTGAGAAACGCGTAAATCTGTTGGAGCAGAGTCTAACGCATGGAATGTTGTCTCAAACTCTTGACCATCTCCGGGTTGAATCGAGATGTAGTTACCTGAGACGAGCGCATCCAGTCCGGAAACTCCCGTTAGGCTAGCTGTTGGTTTTACTAACCAAAAGCGTGTTTTATCGTTCAGTAACTTTGCAGCTTCAGGATAGATATCAGCATCGACATAAATACTGCCGAGATCTTCGGTGAGGTTAATGTCTCTTACCATGCCGACTTCTAATCCTTGGTAACGGATAGTGGTTCGGCCGGCGACAAGACCAGCGGCATCAGAAAAATAGATTTGCACTCGTTGTCCTGCATCGTGTATCGACTTCACAACAAGCCAGCCAGCTAAGACCATGGTCAAAATTGGCAACAGCCAAAGAGGAGATATGCCTTTACTCCGCTTTACATCTGGTACGTATGACGTTTGAGAACTGTTCTGATCACTCATTCATTGACTCTTTTTCTGATTGTTTTGGGTTTGTTTGGTCCCAGATTAGCCTTGGATCAATACTTTCTGCTGCAAGCATGGTCAACACTACGACAACACCAAATGCTACGGCGCCATATCCTGGTGTGAAATCCAGTATCTGACCACGATCGACTAACGTCATCATGATAGAAATAACAAACAAATCCATCACAGACCATTTACCGATCCATTTAACAACAAAGTAAACCATCATTCGTTGTCTCTTAAACACCGAACGTTTGAATTGGATGCAAAGCATGATGTAGGCGAGCCCAAGTATTTTAATCACCGGGACAACGATACTCGCAACAAAAATGATCGCAGCGATTCCATACATGCCGCTTTTTACCAAACCAGCCACGCCTGAAAAAATAGTGTCCTCCAAACGCTTACCATTGGTAAGCAAGATGGAAATAGGGATCAGGTTAGCAGGGAAGATGGCGACCGTTGCTGCGATGAGGTAAGCCCATGTTTTCTGAATGGAGTTTGGCTTGCGATGATATAACTCGTGATGACAACGCTGGCAATGGTCACCTTCAGGCTGGGACAAGTGGCATTCATGGCAATGCACATCTTTATGCTCAAAAGCATATAAACTTTCTGGTTTCCAAGCTTCCCAATAACGACGCACGCTGATTCTTGAAACTAACAAAACGGTAAATATCTGCAAAAGAACCAGACCAATTAACCCTGGACCGACGAAAATGTCGGAATAATCTTGGAGTTTAAAACAGGAAATGGCGATGCTAACTAAGAACACATCCAACATAACCCAATGCTTCAAATGTTGAATTAGCCACAGTGAGATACGAAGCCCACGGAACCATCGTTGATGTAAAGAAATATGCGCCGTTACCACTGAAACACAAACCGTCAGTGGCGCTAGAGAGCTACAAAATAGAATGAGCAATGAAAGAAGAACAAATCCTTCTTCCATCAATGTGATCATCCCTGAAGGCAGGGTTGCCGGAATCATCACACCAAAGAGTCGGATGCTAATAAAGTTAAAAAAGTGCGATGGAATAAATAGTAGGATACAGGTTATCGCGACGGCTAGATTACCAGAGAGGCTAGGGCTACCTCCGCGATATAATTGTGTACCACAACGAGGGCAGTGTGCATTTTTGCCATGGGGTAAGTCGACGATGTCGACAGGCAATTCACAACCTTGGCACAGACGTACGTTATTGGGTTGCATGGCGTGCTTAGACAGAGAGGTCATAACGACCTCTCTAGCTTGAACGATTTAAGCGTGGGACTGTATGCCCCCATATAAGGTTTGATATAAGCCTTCTTGCTCAACTAACTCACCATGAGTACCTGTTTGCGTCACTTTCCCATCTTCAAGCACGTAGATCAAATCGGCTTGTTTAACAGCGGATAGTCGGTGCGCAACGATTAATGTTGTTCTACCACGTAAGAACTCGGTCAGTGCTTTGTGTAAAGCCGCTTCAGTAGCGGTATCTAGCGCAGACGTGGCTTCGTCTAAAATAACAAATTGAGGATTACTCAGCACCATTCTAGCAATGGCAAGCCGTTGTCGTTGACCTCCTGACAAACGAATGCCATTACGACCAACTTGAGTATCCAAGCCGTGGTTCAGTTGAGAAATAACATCTTGCAGCTGAGCCACTTCAAGCGCACGCCAAAGTGACATTTCGTCAAAATCCCCACCAAGCGTTAGATTATGCCTCAAGGTGTCGTTAAATAGTATAGGTTGCTGTAATACCACGGCAATTTTGTCGCGAATTACTTCAAAACCAATATCTTCTGTTAATTCATCATTAAAGCGAATGCTACCGGAGTTTTGACGGTAAACCCCAATGAGTAATTGTATCAAGGTTGACTTACCACCGCCGCTTGCGCCAACTAACGCCACTTTCTTTCCTGCCGGCATATGTAAAGAAAGATTATCTAGGACTTTGTTTTCATTATTGTAAGAGAAATTAATGTTTTCTACTTTAACGTCAACTTCTCTACCTTCTTTGAAAGGATTTACCTTAGGAACCGGTCTCTGCTCTTCTTCTAACTCTAATAAGTCGTTGATGCGTTTTAATGCGGCTTTAGCGCTGTACCAAGAAAACTGAATCCCAAGCAACTCTTGAACAGGAGAAAGCATGAACCATAGGTAACCAAAAACGGCAAATATTTGGCCAATAGTAAGGTCACTGAACATGACCATTAACATTGCGACAGCTCTGAATAATTCAAAGCCGATCAAAAAGAGAAGAAAAGAAACGCGACCAGCCGCTTCAGATTGCCAAGCATACTTGTCTGCATCAACGCGAACTTGGTTCGCACTGTCTTTGAGTTGTTGGAGGAATTCTCGCTCTTTATTGGCTGCGCGTAGTTGGTAGATTCCATCTAATGTTTCAACCAAACGGTTTTGGAAAATTTCAAAAGAATGATTTTCCTTCCGTTTCAGATGTTTAACCATACTGCCTAGTTTACGTGAGAAGTAAATGACAATAGGGTTAACTAACAGGATAAACAGACCAAGTCGCCAATCGAGCCAAAGTAGAACGATAGCAGTACCAATAACAGTCAGAAAACTGATAACGAATTTTGCTAACGTAGAACCAATAAATTTATCAATGGTCTCAATGTCAGTGATAAGGTGTGCGTTGATTCCTCCGCTACCTTTGGTTTCGTATTGTCGGATGCTGATACGGCCGAGTTTGTCGATCATTTTACTGCGCATCTCAAACGTGATGGTTTTTGAAACAAGCGTAAATTGTCGGCTTTGAAGGATATTTAATCCTTGGCTCGCAGCTCGCATAAGAACAACCAAGAACAGGGTGAAGAAAATATAGCCTGTCGGAGTGTGCCACGCTTCAGGGAGAATGGCATTCATGGCGTCTAAGCCTTTTGCAGGTTGGTCCAATAAGACCTCATCAACCATCAAAGGCATGAGGAGGGGAATTGGAACACTAATCAAGGTTGCAAGCACCGCTATCAAGTTCGCTATGATCAGCTTGGACTTGTGCTTTTTTACTTGTGTTATCAACCAAGAACGGCTAATAGTGTCATTTTTCAGAAGCATTGTAATTGAGAATAAGTCCTATTATAAAGTAGGGCTGCATTTTAGCGCCATACATTGAGAATGGAAGCTTTTATAGTAAGTAGGAAGTTAATATGAACTTAGAACAATACCAAAGACTAACCAAACAAGCTGTTGCTCTAATTGAGTCTGAACCAGACTTTATTGCGAACCTAGCAAACTTGAGCTCATTGCTTTTCATGGAACTTGACGATCTTAACTGGGCAGGCTTTTACCTAACAAAAGGTGAAGAGCTTGTTCTTGGTCCGTTCCAAGGAAAACCAGCTTGTGTTCGTATCCCAATGGGTCGAGGCGTCTGCGGTACTGCTGCACAAACTAATACTATACAAAGAGTATACGACGTTCACGAATTTGAGGGGCATATTGCGTGCGATGCAGCGAGCAATTCAGAAATTGTGATTCCATTTTCTATTAATGGAAAGGTGGTTGGTGTACTTGATATTGATAGTCCAAGTATTGGCCGATTTAATGAAACAGACGAAGAAGGTCTCACTCATTTCATGGTTGAAGTAGAAAAGCTGCTTAATTCACACGCGAACGACGCATAAATTAGCCTTCGAGTGTGGTTTTTCCTTGGCATGTCACTATAATACGAGAATATTTTTTCTTAATGCTCGCGGAAATCCGCTCAAATCAGGACCCCTCATGACTGAAAAGTTAAAAAACAGCAAAGAAGTTATTGCATATATTGCTGAATGTTTCCCTAAGTGCTTTACTTTAGAAGGTGAAGCAAAACCTCTGAAAATTGGTATTTTTCAAGATCTTGCGGAACGTCTAAATGAAGACGAAAAAGTAAGCAAAACACAGCTTCGTGCAGCGTTAAGACAGTACACTTCATCATGGCGTTACCTACATGGTGTAAAACCAGGTGCAGTACGTGTAGACCTAGATGGCAACCCTTGTGGTGAGCTAGAAGAAGAGCACGTTGAACACGCGAAAGCGACACTTGCAGAAAGCAAGGCGAAAGTTCAGGCTCGTCGTAAAGAACAAGCACAAAAAGCTCGTGAAGAGGGTAAGGCGAAAGCGAAACCTGCGGCTAAAAAGCCTCAACAGCCTCGTCGTACTAATAAACCAAAAGTACAAAAACCAACTAAGCCTGTAGAAACGCGCGCTCTAAATGCTGATGAAATCACAGTAGGTAACGCAGTTAACGTGAACATGGGCAAAGGAAACATGGCAGCGACCATTGTTGAAATCAATAAGGATGATGTACGTGTTCAACTTGCTAACGGCCTACAAATGGTTGTGAAAGCGGAGCACTTGCGCGCATAAAGGAGATACTCCTACGCATGAATTGCCGTTCAAAAGTGACCCTGATTGCTGCTAGCTTATGGCTAGCAGCATCAGCTCAGGCTCTTGAAGCCAAACTACATAAAGATGACCTGCCGGTTCTTTCTCCTGAAGTTCAGCATGAAACAGCTAGCAAACGAGTCACCTCGCGATTTACCCGCTCTCATTATAAGCACTTCAGCCTCAATGATGATTTCTCTAAAGCGATCTTTGAACGCTATGTAGAGTTGCTTGATTACAATAGAAATATTTTCACTCAAGCAGACATCGACTCATTTAAAAATTGGTCAGTCGAGCTTGATGATCAGCTTAAATCGGGCAACAACCAAATTGCTTTTGATGTTTACAACCTCTCAATGCAGAAGCGTTTCGATCGTTTTGCTTATGCGTTAACTCTACTCGATGAAGAGATCAAGTTTGATACCGATGACGAGATAGAGTTAGACCGCTCTGACGCCGCATGGCCAAAAGACGAAGCAGAGCTCAACGAGTTGTGGCGCAAGCGTGTGAAATATGACGCGTTAAATCTGAAACTGACTGGCAAAGAGTGGCCAGAGATTAAAGAAGTTTTAGAGAAGCGTTATAACAACGCGATGAAGCGCATCACACAGACCAACAATGAAGACGCATTTCAGTTGTATATGAATGCCTTCGCGCGACAGGTTGACCCTCATACAAGCTACCTTTCTCCACGTAATGCCGAGCAATTCCAATCGGAAATGAACCTTTCTCTAGAAGGCATCGGCGCCGTTTTGCAAATGACAGACGATTACACAGTAATTCGTTCACTTGTTGTTGGCGGTCCGGCGTCGAAGAGTAAGCAACTTGGTGAAGGGGACCGAATCACTGGTGTTGGACAAGACGGTGAAGAAATTGTCGACGTGATCGGTTGGCGTCTGGATGATGTTGTTCAGTTAATCAAAGGCCCTAAAGGCACAAAGGTTAATCTACAGATCTTGCCAGAAGGTAACGATGCGAAGAGTTACATTGTCACAATTGTTCGTGACAAAGTTCGCTTAGAAGATCGTGCGGTTAAGTCAGAAATCATCAAAAAAGACGGTAAGAAGATTGGTATTTTAGAAGTACCAAGTTTCTACGTCGGCTTATCGAAAGACACCGATAAATTACTAGCTGAGTTGAAAACCAAAAACGTTGACGGCGTAATCGTTGATCTACGTAACAATGGTGGTGGTGCGCTAACAGAAGCGACGGCATTGACAGGTTTATTCATTAAAGAAGGTCCTGTAGTTCAAGTTCGTGACAGCTATGGCCGCATCAAGGTGAATGCCGATACCGATGGAAAAGTGAGTTATGATGGCCCATTGACGGTATTGATTAACCGCTACAGTGCTTCAGCATCTGAAATTTTTGCAGCGGCAATGCAAGATTATAATCGTGCAATCATCTTAGGTGAAAACTCTTTCGGTAAAGGTACAGTTCAGCAACATCGTTCACTGAATCATATTTACGATCTTTTCGATAAAGAGCTAGGTTATGTTCAGTACACGATTCAGAAGTTTTATCGTATTGACGGTGGAAGTACGCAAAATCGTGGTGTTGCACCAGATATTTCGTACCCAACGCCAATTGAGGCTTCTGAAACAGGTGAAAGTGTTGAAGACAATGCTTTACCTTGGGATCAGATTGATAAAGCACAATATCAAACGTTTCCAAGTAACGACGCCTTAGTTGAAAAACTTACTGCTCTTCATAACAAGCGTATTTCTGATGAAATGGAGTTCCGCTTTATCAATGAAGACATCGAGAAATATCGTAAAGAAAAAGACGATAATACTTTGTCTTTGAACGAAAAAGTTCGTAAAGCTGAATCGGATAAAGCGGAAGCCCTTCGATTACAACGCATAAATGAACGTCAAGTTGCTTTGGGTAAAAAAGCATTCAAAACATTGGATGACATACCAAAAGATTACGAGGCTCCTGATGTTTATTTAGATGAGTCTGTCGCGATTATGGTCGATCTACTTAAGCAGGAAAATCAGTCATAATAACTGGCAATTTAGAATAAAAAGAGTGAGTCTTTCAGATTCACTCTTTTTTTATGCCTTTTTGTCTCCCGCTGTCTCGATATCGAGCAAGATATTCGCTTATTTTCCCCCAATAATTTACGTGATCTACATCTAAAATTTCGCGAAAGTGAGGACTACTGGCTAAGCTAAAAGAAAACGATAAGGATGCCGATATGAAGTGGTTCTTTATTTTACTTAGCTTTTGCTGCTTTAGTGTGTTTGGTGGAGAAAACACCAGAGAAGATGAATTAAGTCACTTTGACACGCCGTTTCTCATCGGAGACTGGTATTTGATGAACCCAAACCCCGAAGAGTCGGCTGAAAACTTTCGTGCGATCAAACTCTCATTAGGTTCTGACTACAGCTTTTCTATTGATATTCAAAAGAAAGACTATTCCGTTGACCATTGGGAAGGGCTGTATAACGCAAATGAAGACACCATCGTTCTTGGTTTAAACACCGACGAGCCTCAAATTTATGCCTATCGCAACAACCATAACACGCTTGATCTTAATGGTGTAACATTCACTAAGGGATTATCCAATTCACTTGCAGGTATTTGGTCTAGCTCTCACGTATCTGGCGACGGTCTTGTGGCAAACAACATTAATCAGATGGATTTGATACTTCAACCTGATTTCGTGTTCATGTTTAGGGTTTCGAACGAAGAAGGGGATGAGTCCATCAAACAAGGTGTGTTTTACACAGAAGATGAGTTTTTGGTTCTGTTGTATGAAAATGGCGAGCATGGAACCACGTATAAGCTCAACAAGAATGAGCTAACGATCGAAGATTCCAATGGTGATATGTACGCCGTACTCAATAGAGTTACGCCATGATGCCTTTAACATGCGCCAAATTACGCGTGCGTACGGTAAGTCATTAATGTTGTTTAAATGTTAATCAAAAAACGGAGCTAGAGCACTAAAAGCTCCGTTTTTTGATGGAAAGACTTGTATTCTGATACCACAACCCCTACAAATAGCTTATATAGTGATACCAGAACTGCATTTTTGATCATGCAGTCTGGTATTTTTGTTGTTCGACATACAAGGATTTATGCTCATGTCTCAAGCTCCCCAGGCCAAATATCGTAAAGATTATAAAGAGCCATCTCATGCGATTACTGATATCGATCTTACTTTTGATCTATATGACAATGACACAATCGTTACGGCGGTATCAAAAGTTGCTCAAAAAGGCGATACAACAACGCTAGAACTCGATGGCGAAGGACTTGAGCTACACGCTGTAAAAGTAAATGGTGAGGATTGGGCTCATCACGAGGTGAAGGAGTCATCGCTGGTACTGACCGATCTTCCATCCGAGTTTGAACTTGAAATCGTCACCAAAATTGATCCTGAAGCGAATACAGCACTCGAAGGTTTGTACAAATCAGGCGGCGCATTTTGTACTCAGTGTGAGGCTGAGGGCTTCCGCCGTATCACGTACTATCTAGACCGTCCGGATGTTCTAGCAAAATACACAACAAAAGTGATCGCAGATAAAGCGGCTTACCCATATTTGCTGAGCAATGGTAACCGAATTGCAGAAGGTGATGCAGAGAACGGTCGTCATTGGGTTCAATGGCAGGATCCGCATCCAAAACCAGCTTACTTGTTCGCCCTTGTTGCAGGCGACTTTGATGTATTGCGTGACAAATATACAACGATGTCAGGTCGCAGTGTTGATTTAGAAATCTTTGTTGATAAAGGTAACTTAGATCGTGCAGGTCATGCGATGACATCTTTGATCAACTCGATGAAGTGGGATGAGGAACGCTTTGGCCTGGAATACGATCTGGATATTTATATGATCGTTGCTGTTGATTTCTTCAACATGGGTGCAATGGAAAACAAAGGCTTGAACATTTTTAACTCAAAATATGTTCTGGCGAACGATCAAACTGCGACAGATCGTGACTATTTAGGTATCGAAGCTGTGATCGGTCATGAGTACTTCCACAACTGGACTGGCAACCGTGTCACTTGTCGTGACTGGTTCCAACTAAGTCTAAAAGAAGGCTTAACCGTATTCCGTGACCAAGAATTCTCCTCTGACTTAGGCTCTCGTGCTGATAACCGTATTGATAACGTACGTATTATTCGTGGTCCTCAATTTGCGGAAGATGCAAGCCCAATGTCTCACCCGATTCGTCCTGACAAAGTCATTGAGATGAATAACTTCTACACGCTAACGGTCTATGAAAAGGGCAGCGAAGTTATTCGTATGTACCATACACTCCTTGGCGAAGAGGGCTTCCAAAAAGGAATGAAACTTTATTTTGAACGTCACGATGGTACCGCCGCGACGTGTGAAGACTTTGTTTCTGCAATGGAAGATGCCAGCGGTGTTGATTTAAAACAGTTCCGTCTGTGGTACGGCCAATCGGGTACACCAACGCTGCGCGTAAATAGCGAATACAACGCTGATGCAAAAACTTACGCACTAACGGTAGAGCAATTTACGGAGCCGACGCAAGACCAAGCAGAAAAACAAGCGCTGCATATTCCGTTCGATATCGAGTTGTATGATTCGAAAGGTCGAGTTATCCCATTGATGAGTAACGGTGAATCTGTTCATAACGTGCTGGATATTAAACAAGATAAGCAAACGTTCGTATTTGAAAATGTCGAAGAACAGCCAGTGCCATCTTTGTTGCGTGAATTCTCGGCACCAGTCAAATTAGAATACGATTACAGCGATGACGAGTTAGTCTTCTTGATGAAGCACGCAACGAACGATTTTGCTCGATGGGACGCTAGCCAAATGCTATTGGCTAAATACATTCGTCAGAATGTGAAAAACGTTCAAGCGGGACAAGAAGTATCGCTTTCTGAAGGTGTGATAGATGCTTTCCGCGGTGTGCTGTTGGATGAAACGCTTGAGCCAGCTTTCATTGCTCAAGTTTTCTCTATGCCTTCAATCAATGAGATTACTGGTTGGTACCAGCAAATTGATATCGATGCCGTAGACAAAGTGCTAAACAGCATTACAGTGTCACTTTCTAAGGAATTAGAAGATGAGCTAAGTGCGACTTATCACACGCTTAAGCAAGCAGAGTATACGATCGACCATGCTGCTATTGGCAAGCGTGCTTTACGTAACCGTTGCCTACAGTACCTAGCACATACGGCAAAAGGTAATGATTTAGTCAATGCGCAGTACGCATCTGCAAATAACATGACAGATACGATTGCTGCGATGAGTGCTGCAAATAACGCTCAGCTTGAGTGTCGTGAAGCACTTATGGCTGATTATAGCGATAAATGGAAGCACGATGGTTTGGTTATGGATAAGTGGTTTGCACTTCAAGGTAGCAATCCTGCAGAGGATGCTCTTGAAAAAGTAAAAGCAACCATGAACCACGAAGCATTTAGTTTGAAAAATCCGAACCGTACGCGCAGCTTAATTGGCTCGTTCTTAAGTGCGAACCCTGTACGTTTCCATGATACATCCGGCGTAGGTTACCAATTTGCCGGTGAAATTCTTCGCCAACTAAATGATTCGAACCCACAAGTAGCTTCTCGAATGATTGATCCTTTGCTTAAGTTCCGTAAATACGATGAAGCTCGCCAAGCAATGATTCGTGCAGAACTTGAAAAGCTCAAAGCAATGGATAATCTTGCTAAAGATCTATTCGAAAAAGTGACTAAAGCACTAGACGAATAGTAAACAACACAATAGGGTGGTCATTAAGACCACCTTATTTGTTTATGTCACTTAGTTTTCACTTCATGAACTATTACTACTTCAATCTCAACATTTCATATCAAACGTTTTTATCTCATTACTCTGGTGCGGCAAGTGTTGTTCAAGTTGTCACACACAACGGTTTGCGTTTGCAGTTACCCGCCGCGAGATTTAGACCATTTCTTAGTCAATTGGGCGTTAGAGGCCAGTTTAGACTAACAACTGACCAAAATAATAAGTTTCTTAAGTTAGAAACTCTGTGATGTATTGTATTTGCAGAGAGTTAAATAGGAATCTTAGTCACAGAATCGGACATTTCACCTCTTACCACTACGATTAGTTGTTAAACATTTGTAATTATGCTTTTACAATGGGCACATGCATTACCTATGCTTAGTTTCTAAGGTAACAACCTAGCTACTAAGTCCCCCTACAAAACAACAATTCTAATGTGGAGTGTGAATATGACCGCGCGTGAAAATGTAGTGCCGGTTCTGCTTGAAAAGGTTTACCAACTGATTCAAGACAAACTCGAGCTTTCTCACCAAACGCTTGTAACTAAACTTGCTCAACACTTATTCAGTAACATTGCTGATGATGATCTAATTCAGCGAAACGAATCCGACCTTTATGGTGCTGTCGTTAGCCTTTGGCACCATATCAATGAAAAAAAACCAGAAGAGATTTCGGTTCGAGTATTTAACCCGACCGTAAGTCGTCAAGGCTGGCAATCCACACACACAATCGTAGAAATTGTTGTTCCAGATAGTCCATTCTTAGTGGACTCAGTCAAAATGGCTTTAGCACGTTTGGATCTTGTTTGTCACCTAATGTTGAATAACCCAACACAGATTCAGCGTGATAAAAAAGGCCAAGTTACAGACGTAAACGGTGAGGGTGGTGTTCTTCAATCACTTTTCCACATAGAGGTAGACCGCCTTACTAGTAAAGACGAGATGCAAGCGCTTAAAGAAGAGCTGTTAAGAATTCTATCTGATACTCGCTTAGTCGTTGATGACTGGAAGCAGATGGTTGATAAGCTTAAGTTTGTTACTGATGAACTTGAGAAAAATAAAGATCGTGTTTCTATCCAAACTGATCGTATGGATGAAACGATCGCATTTCTTCGTTGGCTAGAAGATCATAACTTTACCTTTATGGGTTATAAAGATTATGACTTAAAAGAGGTCAATGGTGATACCGAACTTGTTCCTGCTAAAGAAAAAGGACTAGGTCTGTTTGCTGATGACAAGCGCGTGCGTAGCGTCAAGCTCTCTGAATTATCAGATTCAGCGCGATTAGAAGCGAAAAAACCATACGCTCTGATCATCACCAAAGGTAACAAAGCATCTCGTATCCACCGTCCAGCTTATACTGATTACATCGGTATTAAGAAGTTTGATGAAAACGGTAAAGTAATAGGTGAGCATCGCTTTACTGGTTTATATACCTCCGCCGTTTACAACCAAGCGGTACAAAGTATTCCTCTGATCCGTGAAAAAGTTGACCGTATCCTTGAAGCAAGTGGATACCGTCACGGATCATACTCATACAAAGCATTGCACAATATCTTAGAAAACTACCCACGCGACGAGTTGCTTCAAGCTAATGAAGAAGAGCTGCTTGAGGTGGGAATGGGTGTTGTACAAATGCAAGATCGTGACTTGCTGCGTTTGTTTGTTCGTAAAGACCCATTTGGTCGTTTCTTCAGTTGCATGGTTTATGTCACTAAAGATCGTTACAACACAGAATTGCGTCGTCAAACTCAACGCATTCTTAAGCAGTACTTTGGTTGCGAGCAAGAGGTTGAATTTACAACGTACTTCTCAGAAAGCCCACTAGCGAGAACACATTACATTGTTCGTGTAGACAATAACAACATTGACGTAGACGTGAAAAAGATCGAGCAAAATCTAATGGAAGTTTCTACCTCTTGGGATGACAGACTAAAAGAATCCATCATTGCTAACTTTGGTGAAAGCAAAGGCCTTCCTCTTTCAAAAGAATATATGAGTGCGTTCCCTCGCTCATACAAAGAGGACATGATGCCAGGTTCTGCGGTTGCAGATATCGAGCGCTTAGAAGCGTTAAGTGATGATAATAAACTTGGCATGTTGTTCTACCGACCTCAAGAAGAGGGTGCAGATTCCAAAGCTGTCCGCTTAAAGTTATACCATCGCGATGAACCAATTCACCTTTCTGACGTAATGCCGATGTTGGAAAACCTTGGTTTGCGTGTGATTGGCGAATCGCCATATGAGATCGAGAAAAACAACGGGCAGACTTTCTGGATCCTTGACTTCTCTATGCTGCATAAGAGCGAGAAAACCGTTGACCTTCGTGAAGCTCGTGATCGTTTCCAACAAGCATTTGCTGCCATTTGGGCGGGTAATCTTGAAAGTGATGGTTTCAACCGATTGTTATTAGGTGCGTCGTTATCTGGCCGTGAGATTTCCATTCTTCGTGCTTACGCACGATACATGCGCCAAGTCGGCTTCCCATTCAGTCAGCAGTACATCGAAGACACGCTAAGCCACTACCCAGACTTAGCGACAGGTCTAGTCAAGCTGTTCACCAAGCGATTTGATCCGAAACACAAAGGCAGCGAGAAAGGCCAAAACGATCTAATTAAAAAGCTAACAGAGCAGTTGGATCGTGTAGAGAGCTTGGATGATGATCGTATTATTCGTCGTTATATTGAAATGATCATGGCGACGCTTCGTACCAACTACTACCAAGTAGACGAGAATAAGCAGCCTAAGCCTTGGTTATCTTTGAAAATGAAGCCAAGCGATATTCCTGAGATTCCGCAGCCTGTACCTGCATTCGAGATCTTTGTTTACGCACCAGATATTGAAGGTGTTCACCTTCGTGGTGGAAAAGTGGCTCGTGGTGGTTTGCGTTGGTCAGATCGTCAAGAAGACTTCCGTACGGAGATTCTTGGCTTAGTAAAAGCGCAACAGGTTAAGAACACTGTAATTGTACCAGTGGGTGCAAAAGGCGGCTTCGTTTGTAAACGCCAGCCATCTCTCACCACTCGTGATGAAATTTTTGCGGAAGGTCAGCGTTGTTACAAACGCTTTATCCGTGCACTGCTAGATGTGTCAGATAACATCATTGAAGGAGAGGTGGTACCACCACAAAACGTTGTTCGTCACGATGAAGATGACCCATATCTAGTAGTGGCTGCCGATAAAGGCACAGCAACCTTCTCAGATTTGGCAAACTCTGTTTCTGCAGAATACAACTTCTGGCTAGGTGACGCATTCGCTTCAGGTGGTTCAAACGGTTACGATCACAAAGCAATGGGAATCACCGCAAAAGGTGGTTGGGAATCTGTTAAACGTCACTTCCGTGAAATGGGCATCAACTGTCAGACCACTGATTTTACTGCAATCGGTGTAGGTGATATGGCAGGTGACGTGTTCGGTAACGGTATGCTGTTATCGAAGCATATTCGATTGCAAGCTGCGTTTAACCACATGCACATCTTTATTGATCCAAATCCAGATTCAGCCAGCAGCTGGGAAGAGCGTAACCGCTTGTTTAATTTGCCAAGATCAAGCTGGGAAGATTACAACAAAGACTTGATCTCTCAAGGTGGTGGCATCTTCTCTCGTCGATCAAAATCGATCCAGTTGACGCCAGAAATTCAGAAAATGTTAGGTACTAAGAAAGCATCTTTAGCGCCTAACGATCTGATAAAGATGATCTTGAAAATGAAAGTCGATCTGCTTTGGAATGGTGGTATCGGCACTTACGTTAAATCATCGACAGAAACTCATACAGATGTTGGCGACCGTGCTAACGACATGCTGCGCATTGACGGCCGTGACTTAAGAGCCAAAGTGGTTGGCGAAGGTGGTAACTTGGGTATGACTCAGCTTGGTCGTATCGAATACGCACTAACTGGCGGTCGAGTGAACACGGACTTCGTTGATAACGTAGGTGGCGTTGACTGTTCGGATAATGAAGTCAACATCAAGATCTTCCTCAATGGACTGGTTTCAAATGGCGATCTTACGGTTAAGCAACGTAACCAAATTCTAGAGTCTATGGAAGACGAAGTGGGTGAAATTGTCTTGGATGATGCTTACCGTCAGTCGGAGTCGATCTCTGTTACTGAACAGCAAGGTGTTGGCATTGTTAAGGAGCAAATTCGATTCATCCACACTATGGAGAAAGCAGGGTACTTGGACCGTGCTCTCGAATACATTCCTGATGATGAAACGCTAATCGAGCGTGAAAAACAGGGACTAGGTCTGACTCGCCCTGAGCTATCAGTGTTAGTTGCCTACGGTAAAATGGTACTTAAACAGCAACTTGTTACGGATGAAATCGCAAATGATGAATTCCATGCAAAACAACTTGTTGAATATTTCCCAAGTGCGTTACGACGTAACTATAAAGATCAAATGGTTAATCACCCACTGCGAGCTGAAATTATCGCTACAGCATTGGCTAACCAGATGGTTAACGAAATGGGCTGTAACTTCGTTACTCGTTTGCAAGAAGAAACTGGTGCAAGTGTTGTCGATATTGCCAACGCTTACAGTGCGGCTAGAGAAATCTTTGATTTAGAAGAAATCCTCAAGCAAACTCGCAAACTTGATAACGTTGCGACAGCGCAAGCTCAATACGAAATTATGTTTTACGTGCGCCGAGCACTGCGTCGAATTGCACGCTGGTTGCTTCGTAACCGTAGCGGCAAATGCACGGTCGGTGAGTTGATTGCTATCTACAAGCAAGATGTCAATGTTATCACTGAAACCCTAGACACTATGTTAGTTGAGTCTGAAGTTGAAGAACACAATGAGTTGGCTCAAGGTTGGATAGAGAAAGGGGTTGAAGAGAAACTCGCTCACCAAGTTGCCCGCTTATCAAGCTTACAATCTGCACTGGATATTTCATCAGTAGCAAGTGAAACAGGTAAAACGGTTGAGCAAGCATCGAAACTCTACTTTAACTTGGGTGACCGTTTATCGTTGCATTGGTTCTTGAAGCAAATTAATAGCCAAGCCGTTGATAACAACTGGCAAGCACTTGCAAGAGCGGCATTCCGTGAAGATCTGGACTGGCAACAACGTCAACTTACCGCTCAGGTACTGACTTGTGGCTGCTCAACCGAAGAGCTTGACGTGATGGCTGCGTTAGAAGATTGGATTGAAACTAACGAACAATCGTTGCACCGCTGGGAGAGTATCTTAAACGAGTTCAAAGTTGGCTCAGTACACGAATTTGCTAAGTTCTCTGTAGCACTTCGAGAGCTAGTACTTTTAAACCTCAACTGCTCATCGAAAGAGTAGTGGAATAATCAAGTCATAAGTAAAAGCCTCGTTATTTAACGGGGCTTTTTATTATCTATTATTCACATTTGGAACGAAAATAGTTACATTGTCACATTGAATTGAAATTAAAACAGAGTGAAATCGATTGCTTTTAAGCGGTTAGTTACGATTTTTATCGCAGAAACTTGATTGTAATTGTTTGTTTTATATTTAAAAATCTTATAAAGATATAGGTTTTTACTTATTACGTTCATTTTCATTGAATTACGATGAAAAACGGTAAATAATATTGTCCCGTTTATACGGGGCTTTTTTCTTTCGGAGGCACAATGCTTTACCGTCTAGCCAGAACTGGCTTTTTCCAACTCGATGCCGAGAAGGCACATGATCTTGCAATCAAGAACTTCCAACGCTTTAACGGCACACCACTTGATCTCTTTTACCGCCAACAGTTACCAACTCGTCCAGTTGAGTGTATGGGTCTAACATTCCGTAACCCTGTTGGTCTTGCGGCTGGTTTAGATAAAAACGGCGAATGTATTGAAGCATTTGATGCCATGGGCTTTGGCTTTGTCGAAGTCGGCACTGTAACGCCACGACCACAACCAGGTAATGATAAACCACGCTTATTCCGTTTAGTGGAAGCAGAAGGGATCATCAACCGCATGGGCTTTAATAACCTAGGCGTTGATAATTTGATCGAGAATGTTAAACGAGCAAAATTCAATTGTGTTCTCGGAATTAATATCGGTAAAAATAAAGATACGCCAATTGAGAAAGGGGCAGAGGACTACCTGATTTGTATGGAAAAAGTGTATGAGTATGCTGGCTATATTGCAGTAAACATCTCATCGCCAAACACTCCAGGTCTTCGTTCACTTCAATATGGTGAAGCGCTTGATGAACTGCTTTCCGAATTAAAAGCGAAACAAGCGGAGTTATCAGAGAAGTACAACAAGTATGTCCCGTTAGCATTAAAGATTGCGCCAGATTTAAGTGACGATGAAATCTGCCAAATCTGCGATTCTTTATTGAAAAACAATATAGATGGTGTGATCGCGACTAACACAACTTTGGATCGCACGATCGTAGAAGGGATGAGACACGCCAATGAGGCAGGTGGCTTGAGTGGTCGCCCTGTGCAATCACGCTCTACGGAGGTCGTACGTAAGCTTCATGAAGAGCTTGGAGACAAACTTCCAATTATCGGTGTTGGTGGTGTAGATTCCTATGTTGCAGCCAAAGAAAAGATCATGGCAGGCGCTAAACTTGTTCAAGTCTACACTGGCTTTATTTACCACGGCCCAGGTCTCGTAAGTGATATTGTTAAGAATCTTTAACATATACATCAAAAACTACTGAAAAATCAGTACCTGTTACATAAAAAAGAGGACTTTGTTTCCTCTTTTTTTTTATCCGTTCGTTTGTAGAATTTAAAAATCACGAGTAGGTAATTAAGCGTCTTACCTCTTTACCACTGATTTAACTAGTCAAGAGAGAACGGAATAATGCTTAAACCCAGCGACAAATGGAATTGGTATTTTGACGAGCAAAAAGCTTGCTTAATGCTGGATCTGGGGGAGGAAATGATTTTCCAAACCAATCTATCCCGAAAATTGTTGGTTAACTGTGCCTTCTCAAACAGTGAATTTACCGTTGATGACGCCAGCGCATTTCAAACGTTTAATGAGCGCATTCGCTGTCTCGATATCAGTGAATATCGCCAAGCTGAATTAACACTGTATTGTGTTGCTGCAAAGCGTTTTCATAAACCTGTACAGCCTAAGAGCTGGTTCTTCGATGCACAGTCCTCTGATTATGAACCTCAAGAAGGGGACATGGTCTTTCTCACAAATCAATATTCTGATGGTATGTTCATCGTTCTAGAACCAGGCGAAACATCGAGCTTATGTGCTTATGTTAACCAAGAAGCCTTTGTTCTTGATGGCAATAAGGCGCTTCAATTTGGGCAGCCGATTAAAGTAATGCATGATCGCATGGCTTGTGCAAATCACCTCTTTGCAATGACCCCTATGGCAATGGTGGGTTAAAGCTGTTTAATTTTTCTTTATTTCGTTCCTTTGTTTGCCTTAATCGACCTTGTTGGGTCGATTTTTTTTTGTCCTTTCCTCTGACACTCCAATCCGAAAGACCATGAAACTGTTTGTTTTCTATGCATGCAAACATGAAGCTGGTCACTTTTATTTTACTTATTTCAATTTGATTACTCCTTTAATTAGGCAACCTAGCGCCTAAAACAACCCTATTTATTCCCCTATAAAGGGCATTTGTAAGTAATTTACATCAACCAATCACGACTGGTATATACCAAAATGCATGTAAATAAGTATTCACTTCTTCTAAAGGAAACAAAATACGTTCATGAATGAAAAACATTCAAACTAAAGATGTTGAAAGTTTTAGATCATTTGAGTGGTGATGATTTGAACTAACGGGTGGGAAAATACCTTTAAAAACGAGGCATTGATCGTAAAGTCAGGTATAATTGAAGCCATTTTTTATCAGCGAAAGAACACTATGAATCAATATCTCGCGGTAACTTCAAATGGCATGGAAAATTTGCTTGTTGAAGAACTGACTAAACTAGGCATTGAAAATGCGAAACCAGTACAGGCAGGCGTAAAATTTAAAGCGACAAACGAACAGGTTTATCGCTGTTGTTTGTGGAGCCGTTTAGCGTCTCGATTTGTACGTGTTTTATCTGAGTTCACGTGTAACAACGACATGGACTTGTATCTATCCACTTCCACTATTAACTGGGTTAACCAATTTCATAGCTCTAAACGCTTTGTTGTGGACTTTAACGGCACAAACCGTGAGATTAGAAATAGCCAATACGGAGCTATGAAGGTCAAAGATGGCATCGTAGATTGCTTTGAGAATAAAGGCTTGCCACGTCCTAATATCAGCAAAGAACGCCCAGATATTCGTATTCACGTTCGTTTGCATAAAGATAAAGCGTTGCTTGGGATAGACATGGTAGGTAGTGGTCTTCATCAGCGTGGTTATCGACCAGAATCGGGTCGTGCGCCATTACGTGAAACGCTTGCTTCTGCGATTATCATGCGTTGTGGCTGGGATGGGCATCAACCATTACTCGATCCAATGTGTGGTTCTGGTACTTTGCTTATTGAAGCGGCAATGATGGCAGCCAACATGGCACCTGGCGTTAAGCGCAAACAATGGGGCTTCGAAGTTTTGGAAGACTTTGAACCGGAGACCTGGGCTGAGATTAAATCAGAGGCTAATGTTCAAGCTAGACGGGGTGTCAAGAAAGTTGACGCTAAGTTTTTTGGATTCGATAACGACCCCAAAGTATTAAAAGTCGCTCAAGAAAACGCCCGCAGAGCAGGTGTTGAAGAGTTGATTGAGTTTGCGCAAGGTGATGCTGCAACTATTACTCGTCCCGCAGGATTTGAACACGGTGTTATCGTTTCAAACCCACCTTACGGTGAGCGTCTAGGAACTGAGCCGGGGCTGATTGCGCTCTATACCGCATTCGGTGGACAGCTAAAATCTGAGTTTGGCGGATGTAAAGCATCTATCTTCTCTAGCTCGGACGAGCTCTTGAGTTGCCTTCGTATGCGCGCTGATAAACAGTTTAAATTGAACAACGGTGCGTTACCGTGTCACCAAAAGAACTACAGCATTGCCGAGCGCAGCGCTGATGAAGTTAAAGGTGCAGATACTAACGTTCAAATCGCACCAGACTTCTCAAACCGTTTGAAGAAAAACATTGGCAAGATTGGCAAGTGGGCTCGTAAAGAGAAACTAGACTGCTATCGTATCTACGATGCAGACCTTCCAGAATACAACGTAGCGATCGACGTGTACGGCGATCAAATTGTGATTCAAGAGTACGCAGCACCTAAGAACATCCCTGAAGAAAAAGCCAAGCGTCGTCTAACGGACATTATCCGTGCGACGATTCAGGTGACCGGTGTTGAAGCGAACAAAGTTGTACTGAAAGTTCGTGAGAAGCAGAAAGGTCGAAGCCAGTACCAAAAATTAGGTCAGGTATCAGAGACGCTCGAAGTAAACGAGTACGGTGTGAAGCTGATCGTGAACCTTCATGACTACCTAGACACAGGCCTGTTCTTGGATCATAAGATCACTCGTCGTCGTCTTGGCGAAATGGCACAGGGTAAAGATTTCCTTAACTTGTTTGCTTACACTGGTAGTGCAACAGTGCACGCTGCAGTTGGTGGTGCTCGGTCCACTACAACTGTCGATATGTCAAACACCTACTTGAATTGGGCGAAAGACAATATGCAGCTTAATGGCTGTGTAGGGCGCCAACATAAATATGAACAAGCGGACTGTTTGCAATGGCTAGAAAACGCAAAAGGTGAATACGACTTGATCTTTATTGACCCACCTACGTTCTCTAACTCTAAGCGTATGGAAACATCATTCGATGTACAACGTGACCACATTAAGCTAATGAAGAACCTCAAACGCTTACTGAGAAGTGAAGGCACAATCGTATTTTCAAATAACAAACGTCATTTCAAGATGGATGAAGAATCACTCGCTGAATTGGGTTTGAAGGTTCAGAATATTTCTTCTCAAACGTTACCATTAGATTTTGCGCGTAATAAACAGATTCATAACTGTTGGCTAGTAACGCACGCGTAGTATAAACAAAAGGATTAATACGTGCTGATATTGTATAGCACGGAGGGATGCCATCTTTGTGAGATGGCATTTGCTCTAGTAGACCAAGTCGGTTTGGCCGAGCAAACAGATATCATTGATATTGCGTTTGATGATGTACTATTTTCTCGTTACGGCGTCACAATACCCGTATTAAAATATCAAGATTCTGAGTTGAACTGGCCGTTTGACTTAGAACAACTCACACATTGGTTGGATAATAATGGCATTACTTACCATTCATAACGCACAACTTGCATTTGGTGACCACCCATTGCTAGACAAAGCGGAGTTCGCTCTTCAAGAAAACGAACGCGTTTGTTTAGTTGGTCGTAACGGAGCAGGTAAGTCCACGTTAATGAAAGTGCTTGCCGGCGACATTTTGTTGGATGATGGCAAGATTCAAATAACTCAAGACGTAGTAGTTTCTCGGCTTGAACAAGATCCACCGCGCAATCAAGAGGGTACGGTTTACGAATACGTATCTGGCGGTTTGGCTGAAATCGGCGAACAATTGAAGATTTATCACGATCTTCTCGATCTTGTTGCTCAAGACCCAAGTGAGAAGAACATTAACCGTTTGGCGAAAGTTCAAGAGCAGCTTGATCATTCTAATGCTTGGCGCTTTGATGACCGTGTTAAGAACGTACTTGGCGCTTTAAAACTAAGCCCTGAAACCAAACTGACCGATCTATCCGGTGGCTGGCAACGTAAAGCTGCTTTAGCTCGTGCGCTGGTTTGTGATCCTGATGTATTGCTTCTTGATGAACCAACAAACCATCTCGATGTGACAACGATCGAATGGTTAGAGAACTTCTTAAAAGACTTCAAAGGCTCGATCATCTTTATTTCTCACGACCGTGCATTCATCAAGTCGATGGCGACACGCATCGTCGACTTAGATCGCGGTCAATTAGCTTCTTTCCCTGGTAATTACGAACAGTATTTGAATGACAAAGAAGAAATGCTTCGCGTCGAAGAAATGCAGAATGCTGAGTTCGATAAGAAACTAGCTCAGGAAGAAGTGTGGATTCGTCAAGGCATTAAAGCACGTCGTACTCGTAATGAAGGCCGTGTTCGAGCCCTTAAAAAACTTCGTGAAGAGCGTCGTGACCGTCGTGAAGTTCAAGGTAAAGTTAACCTAAACATCGATGATGCTTCTCGTTCTGGTAAGATTGTATTTGAAGCAGAAAATGTATCTTTTGCTTACGAAGGCAAGACAATTGTCGACGACTTTAGCTTTAACATCATGCGTGGTGACCGTATTGCACTTATCGGACCAAATGGCTGCGGTAAGAGTACGGTACTTAAATTGCTATTGGGGCAATTGGAAGCGCAGTCTGGTCGTTTACACTGCGGAACAAAATTAGAAGTCGCGTACTTTGATCAGTACCGAGAGATTTTGGATCCAGAAAAGACAGTGATCGATAACTTAGCGGATGGGAAACAAGAAGTAATGGTTGGGGGACGTCAGCGTCATGCGCTGAGTTATCTTCAAGACTTCTTATTTGCACCTAAGCGCGCCAGAACCCCGGTTAAGGCACTTTCTGGTGGTGAGAAAAACCGATTATTGCTAGCCCGTATCTTGTTGAAACCAAACAACTTACTTATTCTTGATGAACCAACTAACGATTTGGATATCGAAACGTTGGAACTTTTAGAAGAAATGCTTGCCAATTATCAGGGTACATTATTGTTAGTGAGTCACGACCGTGAGTTCGTAGACAACACAGTAACAACAAGCTGGATTTTTGAGGGTAACGGTATAATCGAAGAGTTCGTTGGTGGTTATCATGATGCTAAACAACAGCGTGACCAAGTTCTTGCTTCGCGCAGTCAGGTTGAAAAACCAACGAAGAAAGAGAAAGTGGTTGAGGAAACTCCCAAAACTACGCAACCTAAGAACAATTCGAAGAAGTTATCGTATAAGCTGCAAAGAGAATTAGAGGCTCTACCAGCTAAACTTGAACAATTAGAGTCGGATATCGAGAGCCTTCAGGAGCAAGTGAACGATCCAGAGTTCTTTGCTAAACCTGTAGAGCAAACTCAGCCGGTATTGGAACAGCTTGCTGCACTAGAGCAGGAGTTGGAAATCGCATTCGAGAGATGGGAAGAACTCGAAGCAATGCAACAGGATAGTTAAGAATTCAATGAATTGTAGTAATAAATTCAAATTGACCGCCATTGCAATGATGGTTGGTACCACAATGAACGCACAGGCGGCATTGTATCAAGTTGTTGAGGTTTCACCTCAGGATCATGGTTCAAACGGTGACTACCAAACGGCTTACGGGGTTGCAATTCAACAGGGCGATGCAGGTACAGATCCTTCAACAGGTTCACCTTTCGCTTTAGGCTGCTTTGATGCAGCAGCAAACTGCACGCCAGAGCAGTTTAAACTTGCAATGGAAACTCGCACTACACCGATTTCAGCGACACAAGCCGTGGATGGGAACAGCTATCGTGAAGAAATCCCATTCGGATTAGACGCTGGCTTTTATTACATCCAAGAACTCAAAGACTTTGAGCGTTACTGTTACAACCAGCTTCGCTATTCCACCTGTGACTCTTGGGCCTCAGTAAACTGGACGCCGTGGAATAAAGAACGTAGTAAAGACTTTACTTCTAATGCGTTAGCGTTCATAGAAGAAGATTCTGCTGCTTATAAAAATGAATATAACAATGTTATCAACCAGCTTACCGAGGATGGTGCAGCTGTCGGTAATCAGAGTAAAGTTAGCACAGAAAATGCTTCTACATTAGAAACAAGAAATACCGTAGTTGCACCAGTAGAGCCAAATATTCTTACTGGCGATAGTGACGCAAGTGTTGTGCAAAGCCATGCTTGGAGCACAGACGGCATTTTTACTGTTGGCAGTGTTTCTCGAACAGCAAGCAATACCAATGGATCTCACCATACATCAAAAGCAGCGATTTGGGATCAAAGCGGAACCGTCAGTGAATTGGCTTGGCCTAGTGGCACATCTAAAGATGGAGAAAGGTTAGCTCAAGGGAGCATGCGTGACCTTGTCACTGATGGAACAACGGTCTATGGCGTAGGTTACAACACTTACAGTGATGATAACTACCTGAATGCGACTGTTTTTGTCGGAACTCTAGAAGCCGAAGGTAGCGTTGAAAACGCAACTTGGAAAAATAAAGTTGTTGTAGGAGCTAGACAGCGCGAAGGTGATGATACGGTTCATACAAACTCACGCTTAACCGACGTTAACTCTAATTTTGTTGCTATTGGTGAAGCGAAACGTTCGGGCGGATACTTAATGCCAACGGGCTCTGCTCCGAATCGTCTCTTTATCGTAGATGATGTTCGTAAGGATTCTATTAGCGCTTTTTACCCAACTACTGGCATTTTCTTTAGCGGTGCGGGCGGTAAGATGGGCGGTATCAACTCTTACAATGAAATCGTCGGGCAACTTGATGCGGAAACGACTCGTGAAGACGATGGCAAGCCACGTCGTAAGCGCGGTTTTATCTATCCATATAGCCTAGGTGGCGAGACTAGTGAACGTGCTGCAACATTGTTTAATGGAAAAGCTTGGTTCCTAGACAGTTTGACTAATGGCGGTGATTACTCTGAACAAAACAATCAGTTCCGTATTATCGACGCAACTGATATCAATGATGCAGGTGTGATCTCTGGTACTGCTATGAAATGTGCAGGTGGTTATAGCACAACAGCAAACAATGCGACATGTAGCTCTGAAGAGCAAATTGTAGCAGTCAAACTAGTACCTATTGCTGCCGCAACTAAGGACGACATCGTATCTCGAAGCATTGACTCAACGACGACAGAGCGTCAAGGTGCAGGCCTTGGTTGGTTAGCTTTGACCATGCTTGGATTGTTTGGGTTCCGTAGAAAATAGTTAAAAATCGTCAGTAATTTTTAAATCAAGCAGAGGCTCACACATTTGAGTCTCTGCTTTTTTTATGCCTTGAGAAATTGCCTACTTTGATCGATTCTTATAAGTGGAGTCATAAAAACTCCATCAAAGTTTCACAATAACAGCTGTACGTTAGTAAATGGACCTGTATGAGGAATTAACTATGAAGAGACAAAAGCGTGATCGCCTAGAACGAGCTCAATCTCAAGGCTACAAAGCTGGATTGAATGGAAGGTCTCAAGAGGCTTGCCCATATCAACAAGTTGATGCTCGGTCGTATTGGTTAGGTGGTTGGCGTGATGCCAGAGATGAAAGACAATCTGGTCTCTACAAATAAACTCTCCACATACAAAAAGAAGGATTCGAAAGGGCTCTACGGAGCCTTTTCTACATTATAGGGACATAGGGAAGTAGGTTAACACTCGATAACAAAAAGGCTCCTAAATAGGAGCCTTAATAAATCGATTAAAATCGTGATTAGAAGCTTGAAGTGTCTTGGAACAAGCCAACTTTCAAATCTTTTGCTACGTAGATTTCTTTGCCGTCCACACATACACGACCGTCAGCCAAACCCATCACAAGCTTACGGTTTACAACGCGTTTCATGTGGATTTCGTACGTCACTTTTTTCGCTGTTGGCAGGATCTGACCTGTAAACTTCACTTCGCCAACACCCAGAGCACGACCTTTTCCTTTGCCACCAACCCAGCCAAGGAAGAAACCAACAAGTTGCCACATCGCATCAAGGCCAAGACAACCCGGCATTACAGGGTCGCCAGGGAAGTGGCAGTCAAAGAACCACAAATCTGGAGTAATATCCAATTCCGCCAAGATCAAACCTTTACCAAAATCGCCTTCAGTCTCAGACATTTTAGTAACACGATCCATCATTAGCATGTTTGGCGCAGGAAGCTGAGGGTAACCAGGCCCAAACAGTTCGCCTTGGCTAGAAGCAAGTAGATCGTCACGGTTATAAGAATCACGTTTGTTTTGCATTATCAATTACTCCAATTTTTGATAGCTGCATCTTAGTGAACACGTGTACGCTAAACAACTCCGATCAGTACTAGACAAACCAGTTTTTGATGCGCTGCACAATTCCTTCTGGATGCTCATGTCTTTCAAAGTTTTCAATACGTTCCGCTATTTTGCCAATAATGCTATCGTCTTCACCTCTAAAAGGTTTATTCATTACAATCGGAATAGCTTCATCTACGGTAGAAACGGACCAAATATGGAACTCACCATTTTTAATGCTTTCTATTACATCTTTATGTAATGCAAGGTGTTTAAGGTTTGATTTTGGCATCACAACACCTTGATTTCCTGTAAAACCTTGATGTTTACAAACCTGATAAAAACCTTCAATTTTTTCGTTCAAGCCACCAACGGCTTGCACTCGACCAAACTGATCAACAGCCCCTGTAACCGCAACTTGTTGATTAATTGGAGATTCAGATAAAGCACTTACCAAGCAACAAAGTTCTGCAAGAGATGCGCTGTCACCATCAACTTCACTATAAGACTGTTCAAATACGATGGAGGCTGAGTAAGGCAGTGGTTCATCCAGTTTCAGAGCAGAGCTCAAGAAAGCTTGCATAATCATCATGCCTTTTGCATGTAGATTGCCTCCAAGCTCAGCTTTGCGCTCAACATCGGAAACATCGCCATCACCAAAATGAATTACACAAGATATTCGCGCAGGCTCACCATAGCTGACAGGGTGCCCAGCCATATCAATAACGGTTAGGCCATTGATTTGACCAACTTGTTCCCCAGTTGTCTCAATGATGACTTGTCCATCTAAAATATCGTACACGGCACGCTGAGGAAGGTAAGATTCTCGGTAATACTTATCGTCAATCGCTTTATCTAACGACTTGTAATCTAATGCGTGGCCATCACTGAACTGGCTAGCAAGCGTTAGAAGTTGAGAGTGCCACATTACTCCTAAAGGCAGATAATGTTGATCTTCAGTAAATCTCATACCGGCCAGCAACAATCTTCTAAAACCACATTCAGTTAAGTGAGGCAGCTGATATTGAGAACATATCCAGTTCACTAAACCAAAGTAATCTGTCAAATTCTGCTCTGACAGATGAATATCTTCTTCAACTTCCGTATACATGGCAAAGCCAGAACAGAAGTCTTCATCGATGTATTCTAGCTCTGCTAACTGACTTCTTTCTCCTGTTACAATCAGTTTTACATCATAAGCTTTAGCTTGCGGTACTGAAGTAGGTAAACGAGTAGGGCTTAGGTTCAGTGGCTCGATAAGGTTTTGTTGAATTGCAGACTTTATATTTGGCCAAAGCCCTGGGTTAGCCAAAATTAGATTAGCCGGTACAATTAAGTAACCGTTATCTGCCTGTGAAATTAAACCAGGTTGGAAGGCAATATCACCACTTACATCAACACTGTAACGGTCAAATAAACGTTTGGCATCAAGTGATTCCGAAAAAACTATCGCAGCGTTAGACTGGCTCTGAAGAGCTTTACTGATGAACTCTCTATATACAGAATTATCTACGCAGTTAATGAGTAGTGCTCGCGTCAATCCGGAAATTTTTGAAAAACGAGATATCGTTGCCGACATTCTCGGTTGGAGATCAGTAAAAGACTTCTTTGGTAACGAAGGTGCAGACTTTAAAAGTGCTTCGTACTGCTCAAGTGAAGGTGTTACGTCTTGCCAATTAAGTTGGTTCATTAAAATTCATCGTAATTCAATCTTGCCGACATTATAACGAAACGGACTATAACACCCTAGCACCAATTTGGTTTGCTCTCGGCATTCATCTCTCAATGAACAATACTTAGACAAATGAGTGATCAACATCGATACTTCTAAGAGTTTTATTTGCCCAAGTAAACCATCTGGGTTACGCTGTCACTAGGTTATGTTTATGGGTCGGAACAAATGAAATATCAGCAGCTTGAGAATCTAGAATGTGGGTGGAAATGGAAGTATCTCATCAAAAAATGGAAAGATGGTGAAGCGATTACCCGACATATTGATACAAGCGAAGCAGATGCAGCGGTCGCAGAACTAAAACGCCTTGAACACGAGCCTACACTTGTCTTGGCTTGGATAGAAAACCACATGTCAGAAGAGTTAGATAATAAACTCAAGCAGGCTATCCGAGCGAAACGGAAACGTCACTTCAATGCAGAGCAAGTCCATACAAAGAAGAAATCCATTGATTTAGATTACCGAGTTTGGGAAAAGCTTTCTAGTAGAGCGAATGAACTTGGTTGTACGTTATCTGACGCAATTGAATATTTGCTTTCCGAAGCGTCGAGAAGTGAAAAAGCGAGTCAAAAAGTTACCTCAATTAAAGAGGATTTGAGTAAATTGCTATCTAGCTAGGATAGGGAGTGCCAAATGTTATATGTAATCTTAATTGCAGCCATCGTGATCTTTTGGTTGATCGCAGTCGATAGGCCGGTGTTAAAAGTAAAGTTCGATAATGGCCATATTAGTAACGTAAAAGGGCATCTACCTCCTTCTTTCAAACACAACTTACAGGATATTAGTGAGCATAACCCGTTTACTGGTGAAATGAAGGTGTATAGCCAACGAACAGGAATGCGCTTAAGCTTTTCCAAAGGCATTCCCAAAAAAGTTCAACAGAGGATTCGTAACGTTTTTCCGCACCAGGGCTTCAAAGCAAACAAAGGCAAGAAGCGCGCTTAATTACATATCAGTTACTTCATCATGTTAAATGGGACGCAATGTGGCGTCCCATTTTCGTATCTACAGAAAAATTACTTATCATCGAACAATCAACAACATAAACGGACCAAAACGATGAGATACGTTGTAACTTTAATGATATTGATCTTTGCAAGTAATTCAGTTTTTGCTGACGATTCAGAAACGAACCTGTTGGCTAAAAAGATTAAGACTAAGCTTCAAAAGAAAGTAGACAATAAGTTTGATAGCTATCAAGGTTATTGTGACGTCATGATAGAAATGGAGCACAAAAGTAAAAACGCAGTAATAAAAAGAGTAACCAGTAGTGGTGACCAAAAAGTGTGTAGGTACGTTAAGTCCAACTTGAAGAAAGGAAAACGCTATCGTTACAAATTCCCCGAAAAGTACATTCGCCTCCATATAACCACAGGCTTATAAATGTTTCAGAACGCCTTGATTAAGAGCGAGTGAACTGAGCTCGTGATTTTTGGCAGATTTCGTTGCGGAGCGATTAGAGCGTTTAGCTGATTTTTGCTGTTGTACGAGGCGAGTATGAAAGGCTTTTTTGTTTGGTAGCGCTTAAGTTAGTAATCGTGATGCCATTGAATGGCAAATTCAGTGAGTTGGCCATCATCACCATACATAGATTGATTCAGGTACTTACGGAAGAACACGCCAGTAAGTCGAGGACTACGCGCGCATCAATTTTCAATAAGAGATTTGATTTGCTTCGTAAGCATAACCACAAACCAAACTAGCGATTGCAAGTCCACAGGAACCTCGGTTAAAGCCTCAAAAGCCAACAATGTTGTTAATCTTAGGATGACATTTTAAAGTGTCTAAAACCGGACATTATTGCCTTGAGTTTACACTCTCCTCAGTGCGCATTATATGTGTTATGTTAAATATGTTGGGGTTCTTATTAGGTTCATGAGTTACGCAAAATCAAGGACTTACCTACCACATTAAGCGCCTGCCAATTTATAGTGATGAGTTTACGATAACTTCATAAGTAATCGTTATGTCTTTTTCTTAAGTTCATAGTTCGAGAATTTAACAGTATTCTGATTTACCATAAAATAGCTAATATCCATAAATATTGTTGTATTGCGAATGCTGAGCATTCTTTTACAACAATATTTTGGCATTATCATGATGCGGCAAACATCCTCTCTAAGCGCTCCTCCGTTACCTCTCTTTTTCTGCGCGTTCATATCACCCCAGCTTTTTAGCGTTACTTTTTGTAAACAAATAACCTGTAAATACTGAGCCATCCGAGATATCTATTGCCTTATCTGTAGCTTATTGGAAGATGATAAAAGCCAACATACAGCGAACGAATTTGGTAGCGTTTAAAACTTGCTGTATCTAGCAGAGCTATCCCACCACTATGATTCATACGATCTACTTTTTGACGCTTGCCTGATTGAACAGCAAAAATATCCAAAATAACGATCAAAAACTATTAATCATATTTTATTTAGACATATACGTTATTTGAGTTAAAAAAATCAACGTAACTGAGTACATTAATTTATTACGCTGTCACATACCATTGCTATAATGCCACATATACATCTAGATATCGGCGCTTTCGTAGTGTCATATTTGCCAAATTGGCTATTTGCGGTTTATATAACCATAGAATCTCTGGCTAAAGTTATCTTTCTATATTTTTCATGAGTAACGAGGTTGAGCTAGTGTTCACATAAACAATATCTAAAACTACATTTTTAGGGTATCCGCAATTTTTATGACCTACTCAAATTTACATATCTCACGAAACAGACAGCTATCGTATGTAATGGTCGATAAGGTGACGACTCTGCCATCAATGTTCGTGTCTATCTACGCAAGAAACGAGCTTAGCAAGAAAAGTTTTGGTACTCAGAAAAATACCCTTGTTTCGTTGCGGTTTTTCTACGTTTATTACTTCAAAAAATACAAGCGCACCTTCGATTACGACTTCTATCAGAGCAATTACAACATCTCGACTTTTATCCATGACTTTGATGGTTTTTTCAATTACTTACTTGCTGAGCAACAGCTTAATGATAATCAAGACACGATTACGTTTGAGGTCCCACACCTTACTAAAGCAAATAAGGTCACCTACAGCAGTCACATAAGGCATGTAGGCAATTTTTTTCGATATCTTAACTTTCGATATATGAACTTGAGATACCAAAATATGTCTCCAGTAGAAGCACACGAGATCAATACAGCAAATCGAGAAGATCTTGCTCAAATAGTGAAGAGATTCAATAGTATAGAGATATCAAAAAGCGAACCTGCAAATAGATACAAGAGTGTTACGGAGCAACAGAATATCGATCTGAACAATATGTTAATTCCATCCATCCCGGCTTTTTTTGATGAGGAAACTGGAGAGTATATCCAAAAAGTGCTTAACCCACAGAACCCGTTTACGCGGGCATTTCTTCAATTTCGGAATTACCTTATGCACAGACTAATGTACAACTACGGTATTCGTGTCGGTGAATTACTATTGATTTCACTAGACTCCGTTGGAGAGACCTTACCAGATGCTCGTGGTAATACTCGATTCATCCTAATTATACAGAACCTACCAGATGATATTGTAGATCCAAGGAGAATCCCGCCTTCTATCAAGACAGTACACTCTTATCGACAGATTGAGTTAACTGATGACGACTTCATCATATTGACGATTTATATGAAGCAATACCGTGCTCCTTTGTTTGAAAAGAAAAATATTGATGATCATAGAATTATGTTCATCAAAGATAGAGGCAACTTAGACCCTATATCTTACGATGGAATACGATCTATCTACCGCGACATTATAGACCCTGCTTTTATTGCCCTTTACCCCGACTATCGTAAGGGAGGTAAAGAGAATATCGATTGCATGGTGAAGTTAACTCCTCACGTCGGTCGACACACATGGGCATATATCACTCTGAAGTTTATCTACAACGAAGTTCTTGAAGAGAGTTTAACGAGCGCTCGTGATTATGGTATTCGAGCTAGGATGAATGGTGAGCTGGATGCTGCAGTAGAAAAGCTTCGTTCTTTGGGTGGTTGGTCAGTGAAGAGTAAGGTTCCTCTTAAATATGCCTCACGCTTCATTGAGCTGGTAAGTAATGAGAGTAATAAGAGGCGAATAAGGCGCTCTGATTGGCAGACTGTCATACCAGAAAGCTCTGTTGTGAAAAACGAAGTGAAATCGATTAACAACCATTCAGAAAACAATAAATATGATGAAGAATTTCTTTATGACTTATTTAACTAATGAATCCGTGCAAGAGCGACTTACATCGAAACAGACATCCTCCCTCTTCACTTCTCAGCAGCTTCAATGGATTGCCGATATCAAGAAGCTTCCGCTAAGGCTGCTCCTCTTGAATGCCACTGAGTTTGATGACCAGTTTCTGAGTCTAACTTCTAGTGATTGGAGGTACCGATTCTCTGGTCAGAATAAAGCTATTCTCTTCAGTAGCGGAAGGCATTTTCGCAATTTGTTGCCAGAAACAATCACGCTCATAAAGTATCTAACTATTGAGTATATCAAAGAGAACTCGGCAAGCGTTGCAGATAGATTCGCATCGTTTGTTGCTTTGACCTTCTCCCAAATTGAAAACGTCAGTAGAGAGAGTCTAATCGCGATACTACATCAACTAGTCGCGAAGATTGACCGAAAGGACACTGACAATCATCAGTTCTATTACACGCTCTATGCCTTACGCAAACTGGAGCGAGGTAACTTCTTTAAAAGAACTGGAGACAAAGTTGACCTTGAAGATTTGCTGCTGGAAGTGCCCCGCCCTCGCAATAATCACTGGGGACGTTATCAGAATCTCGACCTTGTTATCCCTGATGAAGTATGCCTAATGATTGAGAATGGGCTACAGCTATGGTCATCAAATCTATGCCCGAAGATAAATGGTAAAGAAGCTAAGGCTACGCACTTAGAGAAGGTAAAGAAAGTCGTCAACCTAGATGTTTTAAAGGACTGCATTATTACTGGCATAGTCTACTACACTGGGGCACGTCCTGTACAAATCGGTAAAATGGCTGGCGGTGATTATGTTGTGGATACCGAAAATGCCCATGGGATGCGCTATTCGCTACTAGTACCTTATGCCAAGAAAACAAAACTAACTATTGACCGTGTTCGTGTTGCCATTCCAGAAGAGCTTGGGAAACTAGTCACTCTGTATAAGTTTCTATGTGGTGTTGGAGATAATGATGCTTTGTTCCAACCTCAAGCATCATCAATCAGGATGGTAGATAAATCGATTAAGAACATGCTTCTCAAGTTCTCTACCAAGGATATTCAAGATGCAGTAAAAAATGGCGGTTACCTCCTACCGATATACCCCGCGAGTCTGTTCCGCCACAACGTAGGTCACTCTTTGGCAATGAATGGGGCGAGTGCCCCAGAGATTGCTTACATCTTAGGTCACTCAAACTATAACGTTGCCGACAAATACATTGCGGCTACTCCAGAAACGTCCGATATTCGAGAACAGGCTCTAGGCCGCAATCCCATTTTTAAAAACATGATGGCTTTGATGTTTACTGGAAACTTAATCCACAGTAGAGATTGGAAAGGTAGACGCGTTGCTGCCTCGATTGGTGGAAAGCTACACCATCATATTGGTGGTTGCAATTACGAAGAAAATATCTGCCCTTTCTCTCAAGGTCGTGGTTGTTACGGGTGTCCGTACTTTATGCCTTTTACCGATGGTTTCCATCGGAAAGTACTCGATTCATTCTTTGATGAGATAGATGAAATTCGGGACGTTGCTGATGATGCGGGTCTAGTGCACCACCCGTTAATGACTGAAATAGTTCGTAGGAAAGACCATGTCCTTCAAGTGTTGACTCGAATTCAACTGATAAATGCAAAGGATGAGGTTGTATAAATGGACTCTGAGGTAACTATCCTTAAAAGTAAGCAAGCAATGAACCTTGATGCATATGTGGAGAAATTTAAGGCCAAATTCGAGGAGCGCCTTGCAGTATACAATGCAGTTGGACAATTGGATTGGAACGCTGGGTCTTGGCATTTCGGAGAGAAAGGAGTTGCGTGGCTAAAAGAAACTAAAGATCACGGATTTAAGTGGGATGAAGTATCAAGTCGCGTTAAAGGTTTAAATAAAATGGAAATCTCAAAGGATTTTCAAGACTTTATGCGTGCTTATCACATGCATTTGGTCTGTACATCTAGCGGATTACCATCAGGCTCAACACTTGATAAACCATTGCAAGTAATGAAACGTTGGTATTGGGAAATGGTTACAACAACACACCTGACCCACCCCATGCATCTTACCGCTGATATTATCCATGCTGCTATGGACCGTCACAAAGTGAATTCGAGCAGTCCTTCCAATGTAAGTGACTATTGTGATGTTGCCGTTAATATCATTAAGCGACTTCGTCAATACGACTTGTTCACCGTTAATATCGAAGTTGAAAATAAGTACGAATACCGCAACACATCTGTTGAAACAAAAGCGAAAAGGAAGGCCAATCAATTAAGTCCGGACGAGACTAACGATAGTAGTTTGATCTCTATTCGTGCATTCATGGCTGTTATTGAATTAATGGTTTTGGCTGAGAACGACTATCAACGTATCTTTTATAACATGTTACTTCTTTGTATCGTCTGTGGTTTTCGATTTCAAGAAATCATGTCGCTGAACATGGATTCGTTGATAAAAAGAGAGATTACAGATGATGTAAAACGCCAGCACGCCATTGACCAAGGTTGGCCTACTTACAAGCTTGGTATCGAGTATCTTGGTGCAAAAAAAGCTGGTTGGCGAGTTCATTGGCTAGCTCCCTCCTCCTACTCTGTTGTTGAGAAGATATACAAACAGGTGGAAGAACTGACAGCTGGATTCCGTGAGACGATCACAAACTTTAGAGATGTTAATTTCACCAACTTCTTACCTAGTAAGATTTATGAACTTCCTAATGAGTTAGTAGAATGTCGGGAGCTTGATGGCATCATGTTTACAGGCACTGGAGGTAGCCGAAATGTTCTACATAGGTCCATATGTACATCAATGCTTAAATTCTCAGGTCACAAACCTATCGTTGTACCTGTCCATAAGCAGTTAAAAAAATATTATTTTTCAAAACAACAGCTGAATGATTATGTTTATCAACGCTATGCCAAATCTAAAAACTTCAATAAGGGACATCAGTGTATATTGTCATTAAAAGACAGTGGCGACTGGGAGCATTTTGAGTATGAAAAGTTGATGTTCATCATACCGGAGGGAGCGTTTAGCATTGTCTCGGATTTTGTGTCATTACAAAATATAGTGCCTCTAGATGAGAGCTCCATTGATGCTTGGTTAGGCGGCTCGAATAAGCGTAAATCTATCTTCGATTACTTCGAACTATTCGAAGATGACGGGTCTCGTATCAGGCTGAAAAAGCACGTACCAAGGCATAATATAAACACGTTTTTGGCGATCGCTGGAGTGACTGACCACATTCAAGCAGTTTTGATGGGGCGTGTAGACATTACTCAGAACAAGCATTACCAGCATCAAGCTGAATCACAGTCCTATAAAACAGCTTCTTTGGCAGTAACAATGCTTGAGAAGACTTACAATCAGAATAATAAGTTTTTTTCAGGTGATGATCAGCTATCCCTCATTGATCCTGAAGGTCCCCCCCCACTTCAACCAAAGCTTACTATTCCGGCAGTCAAGGAAACGCCGAAGTCAGAGGTTAGTCGCCGAATGGCAGCTCTTGCCAAATCAGTTCGACCAACCAAAAACACAGGTGTCGCCAACGTTAAAGCGTCGACTTCAATTGCACTAAACCCTAAGCTAAGCTTGGAGCACAACCTTAAGCAGAATATGCAAACCTTTGGTGAAACAAGCGCTGAAGTAGCTGATTACATGGCAGGTGCAATGTCTGATGCGTTCCTCCCTGAGCTTAAAGTCGCGTACGAAAAACTCGTTCAGAAAGGCTTGATGGAAAAAGCAGAAGAATTGTTGCAGCGACATGCCAAGCTTCACCCTCTTCCGTTTGGTGGTTGTACACGTGATGTAGCACGCTGGGGTTGCCCTCATGCAATGAAATGTCAGTCGGGCCTTCCATGTGGCTACTTCACTCTTACAGGTCGCTTAGGCGAAGCTAAGGAAGTGTCACGACGCCTAGCGATCAAGCAAGATGAAATTATTATGCTTAGAAGACTAGTTGAATATGATTCTAACTATAATTTGGCCCTAGATGAGCAAGAAGAAGCACTTCTTGTACTAGAGCTGCTCGAAGTTGATGCCATTATGGCCCAAAGAGCCAAGAAACTGGTAGATCTCCTTTCGGACAACCCTGACAACCCGATAGGCTCAATTATGACGAGAATTAACGAACAAATGTTAGTTGGTAAGACTCCGCATACCCTTGCTGATCTCTTTTTTATTGAACAGAAACGCATAGAGAGAGATTCTGAACAAAAGGAAATTACTGATGGCTAAGACACCACGCAGTCGCAATGCAGATGACAAAGTAATTCAAGGGGTAGAGCTTACTGCCTATATCAAGGCAGAACTGCAAGCCATGGTTAGTGAGGGGCTGGAGAAGTCACCTATTCAGCCATCTACACTCCACGCACGTCTTAAGGCTAAAGGCATCATCAAGGGTGGAATCAGCACACTGACTTCCCGTAGGGACATCATCAATGAGTATAAACTTCGCCAGCATAATAACCATCAAGATGGTAAGCGAGAATTGACTGTTGAAGAGAAAGCAATGTTGGTTAAGGGGAGAACTGGCGCAGCTTATAGAAGTAAAGCAGATCGTCTTGCGAGCGAACTAAAAAGCTACCAAAAACTGTATGAACGCAATATTTTGGCTGTCATGGATATCATTCAATATGTTGACAATTCGACTGCCATAAAAGTTGAAGACTTGCTTGCAGATGAGCTAATTCGCGAATTGGCTCAAAGGAAGAGGAACTTCAGATGAGGCGAATGACAAAGCTAGTAATGCTCATATTCGCCTTCAATCAACGCTTGTGCACTATTACCAAGCACTTAGATATATAGTTAGGATGTGCCTCCAGTGAAGTTCTTGCGGCAAGATAAAGTGGTTGAGAAAGAACACATACCGATTGTCTATCGCTATGATTTACTCGAATTCTTCATATTAGCTTGCTGTAAAATTCTCTTTGGAGTCACTCCTTTTTTTAAACAAGGGACTGTAAATGCCTCATTAATATTACCCGCGGATGGCAATGGAATTTTGTTCCCATCTTCGTCTTTTTTAAAGCGAGCTACTCGGCGGACACTTATTTTATTTCCTACCACTGGAATTCCCAGATGCATGTTCCACCCTTTAAATATCGCAGACAACTTGCAGAGTAATGAGTATGAACTGGACTCGGTGACCAGAGACTGAAGATAATTTCTGACTTGGAATTCTATATCGTCTTCTGATTCTAGACCTAGCGATGAAATGATTCGGGTTAGATATTCTTCCGGGGACAGAGGTAACGTATTTATATTAGATACATCTTTAAGCTTTTGCTTTATCAAACAATGAGCAAACGCGTATATTGCTTCCGATGCTTGGCTTTCTAGTCTATGCCGTTTAACGACTTTCGCTACGAAGTCCACAGACAAGGCAAGTTCTTCATTTTCTTCAACGTAAGCCAATATTTCCGCTGGCTGAAAAGAGGTTCCCTGAGTCCCTCTGAATGCATAAGGGTTACTAGTTATTTCGAATGCTTTCGACAACATAGCTACACGAGACAACACGTTGGCGTTCACCTTCACCCCTGCCATTTCGAGAACCTGCGATCTTGAGCGCATGTTACCAACGTCAATATGGGCAAAGGATAATTCGTCTGTTACACCATAGGTTATAGGCGCAATAAACCCTACTCCAGCTTCGTGTGATGCTTCCAGGCGGTGGTGGCCATTTAGTATTTCTCCGTCACTTGAAATGATGATGGGCTCCCCAGTTAAGCACCATTGACCATTCTTCATATCCTCAGCGTACTTCTTAACCTTAGCTTTACTCAGCTTACGGTTTTTGTTTTTCGTATTTATCGCACCTCTTTGAGAGAACTTCAGCATATCGCGAGCGAGCTGAGGAGAAACGTATATAACTAGGTGCTTCAAAGTTGTTTGGACTGCTCTAACTCCCGAGTAGTACCGTGCCTTGGATTTAAAAACATCATCAACTTGTTTTTGTGAGAGTACTGTGGTTGCCGTTTTTACCAATTGTTGAGAGCTTGCTAGATAACTATTACTTTCTTTGTCTTCATATCTTTCAACCAAGCTATCGACAATGGATGTTTCTAAATCTTCATCCGAAATTTCTCTTAAGCTGTCAGTATCTTTATTTGTCATGTGGCAATTCTCTATAGTGCGGCTAAAAAAACGGGCATTTTAAAACTGAATTTTTTACAACCCTTCCCTCATTATTGATCCGACATGCACGTCTGATCAACTTTAAAATTTGTTCTAGACTGCTAGAGTTAGGTAAATGGATGAAAAGACTTGAAACTTTTAGAAAACAAAATCAGTGGTGTATTACTTTCATCGGAAAAGCGAACTTTAAAAACTCTGATTACATCAATGCCAATGGTGGAAATTGGTGCCTATTTCTCGATCGGTAAGCTTCTGCCTGAACTCAGTTGGGTTGCTGATGCTGCGGTTAATGCAAAAAATGTTGATAAGGTTCAAGCAATCCAAACAAGCTTAGAGAATTCAATATTCAATCATTCGATTAGCGCCCCGTTGACGCTAACATTTGCAGTTTTGGGCAAACCTAGCTTTACCGAATCTTTGAGCCGCACCTCACTACTAAAATACGACCCTACGGATACTTTTATTGTGGGTAACATCTTGGGGCTAGTTGCTATATGTAAGGCTCTGGGACTAAAAACGTTTCTATTTAGTTCAAGGCTTAGTGTCAAAGAGGCTAACTCAAAGAGCGAGCTTAGACAGCGCCTAGCTGTTGAGAATGTTGAAGTTCGAGTGATTTTCGATGAACAGCGAGGCTTGAGCAGTGACGATATTATTGAACTATTTAAACAGCTCCATACTTTCGATACTTCGATTAGCCTGCCTCACCTAGTTGATGGCAAAGGCTTTATATCTGATAAAAATTACCCACTAAAACCATTTATTGAGAAGTTTATTGTAGAAACAGAACTCGAGTCGTATGGTGGTGTTAAATTTGACGCAAAGCATGTAAAAGTATCAGAGCGTTACATCACAACACCGTATATTCTATTTAAGTTGATAGTCGGTGCTGTGGCTGGTGTTGGGACACAAGAATATGGAAAGATGTCAAAGGACGTAACTCTTCCTTCAGGTAAAAGTATTTCTTCCGTACTTTCTGAGGGTTATATCGAACTAATTATCGCCTTTATGAGGGAGTGGCTCAAACCACAGAGGGAGGCTTTTACTAATCATCGCTCTGGTTATCAGTTGTCTCCGCAGGTTTGGCAAGCTTTGGGGTTAACTATACACTACCTAGTGTCTAATCGTTCTTCCATAGAGGACCTAAAAGTTGCTGGAAACTTATTAGGCCAACTAAACTTCAATAAAAGCTCTAGGCACTGGGCTAACTGCAGTGTGATGGAATTAGATTCAAAAGGTCGAGTTTACAAAAATGCGGCCAACTCAACACGTCAGTTTAGAATTGGCTTATCTGAGTATTTTTCAGAAGTTGTGGCAGCAATACCCTAGCTAATGTTGCTTCTGTTCGTTCCTCAAACTTTCATTTAGAATGCGAGTTAGATCTCAAAAGTATTAAGTCCTTTTATGTGCGACAAAATAATGATGAAAATTTTGTACTTTGACACCTTTGTCTCTTCTATTCGCACCAGTATATAAATAACGATACGAAGGTTGCACTTGCTTAGAAATATTGGCGCAATAACTCTCAAGATTGTTGGCTCAAGACTTACCCGTGAATATACGTCTAACAAATAAAGGCCCATTAGATGGATGATAGCGCACTCACATAAGTCTGGTGCAAACTGGTATGTTTGCGGCGATATTGGGCCTGAGATGCCAGCAGCGTTTTCTGATAAACACCTAACTTCCACTTTTGGTCTAGTATCAAAAGTACGTGTGCTGAAGTTAGCTTAAGCGATATCTACTATTCACTTTGTCTAGATTAATCGATTCTAGGCGATTTTATATGTTACAAAGTAAATTGAAGAAAAAGTTATAAACGTTATATATCTTGAATTCGCATGTCAGATTAAATCCACGCTGTGCTTTATTCCAATATGGCTCCACTGATCACTTCAATGACCCCAGACACATTAGTGTTGTTAGCGCTAAAGTATTGCATGTGAACAGCTAGATCATCTGGGGTTAAATGAGTGTTTAAGTAAATCTCAATAGCACCAGAGAAGTTGACTGCTCTTAGTTCCGAGCATTCACAATAACCATCACCATTCATGCTATCTATATCAACATGTTCCTGACTCATCTCATCTAGAGCGACATAGTCTCCGTAATATGCTGCATAATTAACAAGGGCATTGGCTCCAAATTGAATATCAATACTATACATATCATCGTTAATATATCTAATCTCACCAAGATTCACATTATTGATTGAAGAAACGTCTATATGTTGTATATCTGAATTATAAGAGCTTTCTAGAAGGAGATTATCTGTACCGGAAAGGTCATCGCCAGTAAGATAGACATCTTCAATACCTACCCCTTCAGAACTAATATACTTTATCAATACTTTTTGTGACTCGGCTGACGCGAGGACTCCCTTAACCAATTCAATTTTTTCTGATTTTTGATTCAGCTCACTCAGAATCTCTGATACTTGCGGACTATCTAGAAACTCGCGTAATGTTCTGAACACACTGATATTGTCGTATTTAGTGAGTTTGTCGTGAAAGTTTCCATCTTTACAAAGAACTGTTACGGGCTCATTTTCGGCTAGTGAAAGAATCCCCTTTGATATCATAGCGTCAGGAAAATCATCACGGTGTTTCGCTTTCTTAAAAACACCACCACCTGAAAAGTAATCATCGATAATCGAAACTATATCTTCTGGGTTAAAAGGCACTTCTTTAATACAGTTTACCTTCATCCAATCATCAAAATTGGATTTAATCGGTGCCTCTAGCCCATCTTTAAATTGTTGTAACTGAATATTCATTTCTTCGACGTATTGATGATTTGGATGCGAACTATTCGTCTTTTTCCGAATAGCCTGCAATGAGCTAGAGATCTTTTGACAATGATCTGAGAGATCAATAAATTGTTGGCTAAGGTATTCTCTTTTTACAATATTAGGTATGTATACATCTACAACACTTTCTCTGGATAAGCGAGCGAGTATCACCATATCACTTTTGTCGATACTATTTTCGCGAAGAATATTGGTATCTAACACGACCTTTGGCATCTTGAGTTCCTCTCAATATTGTCATTTTCAAATACTAGGCATCTGTCATGATTGTAAAGATGCCTATGAACAAAATAGATAAATTGTATAATTAAGATTAATCTAGCTTACGAATACATTTGCTTTCGTTCTTCTCGTCGATATCAATGATCTTTATCTTCTGAGATTCAATATGACCGAACAAATCACCCAGTACACGTACATCCACACCTTCATCAACGAGTTCACCGTTATCATTTGATAAATTTTTAGAAATAGCAAAGATTGTTTGTTTTCCATGATGAGCAGCCGTATTCAACAGTTTCTTCATACTAGTCATTTTCATTGCATGTTGACCCGGTTCGTCAAATAATACAAATCCGGGATGATTAACAGAACAAGTAGATAACGATAAGTAGTAGGCCCATTCTGACCTTATAAAGTCGCTCGCTGAAGAACTTAAGCGTATCGGCTGAGTGTTATAAGTCGTGGTTTCATTGTCAAACATTGCTATAAATGGAAATAGCTTTGCTGGATAGTTATCTCTTATTTTAACGTAATTTATTTTATTGCTTTTATACTCAAATATACTAAGAAGGGATTTGAAACGAGATTCAAACTCTCTAATCTTGACTTCGTCTCTATGTTCAACACTCTTCAAATCATCTAAGAGTTTTTTGTTTGCTAAAAGATTAGTATTGATATCCATCATCTTACGAATGAAAGCATCAAATTCAGATTGAATCTTTTTAAACTCAGTAACCTTCTGTTTTAGATGAATTTCCTTATAAATTTGTGAGCGCTTTATTTCGCTAGTAGTGTTTATGTCGTCCGTGATTAACCGTAGTTGCTCTTTTTGCTCTTCTAAGTTTTGCTGGTAGTAACCAAGAGATGCTTCTAGCTTTTCGATTAATTCATCAACATTTTTTAGTTGTGTAGAATATAAGCTCTTCTCAGTTTTCATAAACGAGAGGGATTTATCTATATCTACCCTTTCCTTACATATATCTTCTGGATTATCTAGATTTGAGTCACAAACTGGGCAACTATTGATACGTTGAAAATCATTGAAACGGCCAACCTTTTTAATGCCCGAAACATTTTCTAAATCCTTATCCAATTTATTTATGATTTTCTTATAGCTATCTCTATTATATTTCTCAGAGATAATTTTGTGCTCAATTGTTCTAATTTGCTTGTTAAGATTTCTAACAACTGTTAAAAACTTACTTTGTTCGTCTGTCTTTATGTCATTAGTTTCTAATGCAAGCTTCCTAGCCAGTTCATACTCGGATTCTAAGTGGGTTTTGTAATCAAGAAAAGGTAGAATCCCCTCTTCAATCTTAACGAATAACTTAGCAGCAATATTTTTGCTGAGTATAGGCTTATGTTTGTCAGTTAACCCATCAATTAATATGTTATGTTCAAATAGTCGTTTGGAACATTGGTTATATTCGTTTTTCCACGAAAGTTTCAGTTCTGATTGTTGTGCTTCAAGCAAGCTCTTTTGTATATCACTTGTTAGACTTTCCAGACCCAAAGAATGTTCAACTACTTTAGTCTTTACGTCTCTAATGCCAAAAAATGGTGATTGTGCAAGGAAATCTGACCACCCTCTAGTTTGTTCTATAAGGCATGTAGACATAACATTCTGTAAGTAGATAGACTTAACTGTATTTCCCTCATCGTCTTCGAGATAAGGTAAATTAATATCCATAAACTGTTTTAACCAGTTATAGAAGCCATCATGACTCTCATGATCTCCAGTAGAGTGGATAAACAGAGTGGATTTTCTTTCACCAGTATCGACTAGCAATGTATTATTCTTTTGCCCCGGAGTTCGGCTAATTCTACGTCGAATTTTTGCAATATTACCAAGAGAGTTTTGAATTGTTAGAAAAGCGTAAGACTCAGAGACATAGTATGTATTCTCTAGGATGTCAAACTGTTTCCAGAGGCACTTATCTAGTATATCGGATTTATTCCCACCTAATAACTGCTCCATACCAAGACAATAATAAATGCATGATAAAATCGTACTTTTACCACTTGAGTTATCCCCTAGAATCACATTAAGGTTATCGTCAAAATCATGACTGAACCCATATTTTTCAAGGCTGTTTTTTGTTCTTATCTCACAACTAACGTTTTTAATCTTAATCATCTAAACTAACCGTTGCCTATCTATTTTTGATACTGGTGTTTTGCATAAATTTCTGATTTTGCTCACAGCATCGTTGAATATTTTATTTTCGACAATATTAACGTACATCTCATTTGTAAATTTTGTCTTGCTAATCAGCACTTTTCCTTTATTAACTTTGACTTCCCATAATTTATTTGCATCACCGTAAATGATGTGCTTTTTTAGGTCATATATCGGCCAACTTGGTATTAAGTCTTTTGTTTTGTGTCCAAAATCACTAGGAAGATCGTTGATATAAGCAGAGAATACAAACGACAGTTTATTATACGGAGCGTTAGCTTGTTTTTCAGTACACTCGTAAATGATAATGAGTAGTAAATATATCTGTATTTCAAATGAGTTAGCGCTAGATAATATCGTGCTTCTTTCTGAGAGTTGAACTATTTGTTTATCTATTTGATCCATTTAGTTGTTTGCCTCATCGATAAATGCTAAATCACATATAAGCAGCCATTGAGCAATATCTCTATTACTTACTAAATTTGATTCGACAACAGACGCACCTTTTTTAACCAATGTGGATGACATCGTTGATTTATGTCTATTACAAATGCTTTTATATTTTTCTGATGCTTCTTTTCGAGTATTAAAATATTCAATCATAGAGTCGTTTGAAGCAACCTTATAAGCGCATTGATAGGCACTACTCAAATCTAATCTAGCTATCGACCAGTATTCCTTTAATAAATTACCACTAAGATAATTCCAGACAATTTTCCTGCGCTCGTTGTCTACAAAATCTTCGGGAAACAAATAGCTTGTTTTTTTATTTAATTGCTTAACTTCCCTCTCGTTAGAGTTTGATGCAATCCAACTATCTATAGTGGCATCGTTTACTTGATTTGTACACTTATCAAGTATTTCCTTTAGGGCATTAGTGTCTTGACTTAACTCTAAACAAGACGTCACTTCTACATCATTTAAAAATCTATGGAGGTGCTTCGTGTTTGTAATTTGGACTAGTCCGTCAGAGAGGCTAACGTTTGGAATCGAATCTATTATACCTGCAAGATAAAGTTTATCTTTAGCACAATAAAAAAGCCCAGAACCAGATACGCCAGCGTAAGCTGAGGCCCCTACGTCACCATTTTTGATATCATGAAAAGTGTCCTTTTCTACCCGAATATAATAACCATAGTCATTGAGCGGCTTATCGTTTAACTTGTGAACAATAACTGATTCTTGATCATCCTGAATAGGCTTAACCACGAGGCGGCAGTTTTCTATGAGTAACTCATTGGAAATCCTATCGCAAAATTTGATGTCGATTAGGTTAATATCTTCTATTGACTTACTTTCAAGAACTAGTATCGAAACCTCACATTCTTTTGAAGTTTTTATATCACCGATTACATCCTTCACAACGAATTTTTTATTATCTATAACCACTTCTATGATTGTTTCTTTATCTAGATTTCGATCAAAATCTACTCCGTAAACAACATGTCCACTAGTTATAATGTAGTTCTTACCTTCATGTAAGAATGGAACACCACTTCCTACGAATTCTTCATCTATAAATATATTAGAAGATAAAACATTTGAATGGACGTCTATTTCAAACATGTTTTCGAAATCTCTTGTTTCAATATAAAATTCAAATTGCTAAATTTTTTACTACTTCTCTTTTCCAACTTTCTTATGATGTCATAGTTAAAATATATATCAAAATTCAAACCTAACTCTTGGGCGCGTCGGTCAAGCATATCTAAAGTTTCATCATCGGGATGGTTGTAAACTCCACCATTCGTAGATATATAAAAGCTTGAGCAATTCAAAATTTTTAATAGAGACTCCGTAGTATTGTGCTTGCTTCCATGGTGAGATAGCTTTACAAGATCTATATCAAGACGGTTATCTTTTGAATAGCCACCATTTATAAGATAATTTTCAATTACATCCGGGTGTGAGTCGCCTAACAGAAGTAATTTAAACTCTTCATGGCTGCATATAACCGATATAGAACTACGATTAATGATATCTCCATTGTTTTTCTGTCTTTTTGAATATGTCAACTTGTCATCTTCGATTATTTTACTAGCATTCCAATTTTTATGAAGCTCACCGATATCTTCTTCCATAGGTGACAATACTTCTATTTCGATGTCGCGAATTTTAAAGCGTTGACCTTGTGCTAAGGGATTCATACTCCGGGAGTGTTTTTCAATGATTTTTTTAAAACTGTCTCCGTGGTGGTACGCAACCTTGGTGCCACTATATCTGGATGCCAGATCTGGGTGATTCATATAGAAATCTGTATCTGCTAAGCTATGCTTTGTCGACTTGAGAAATTGTGCGATTCCTCCAATGTGGTCATTATCAACATGAGTCACGATTACAGCGCTAATCTCTAGCCCTTCAACTTCTCGTTTGATATCTCCAGAAGTGGAAGGCATACCTCCATCGATAAGAAGTGCGTAGTTTTGGTGAGTAATTACAAATGCATCACCTCTATATGCTTTGAGAGCTTTAAATTTCATGCGGGACTTTATAAATATGCAACAATGCTAAATTACTGATAATCTAGCATGTTTAATCGAAAAGCGGAATACTTCTGCCACACAAGAAAGGCAAATCAAAATTGATTACTAGTGGCTGTTATTTTCATTTTGTGAGATAGACATCAGGATTTCTGCCTGTGAAGGTATAGGGGTAATAGAGTATAATCAAGATGACAAGTTCATCTACTTATCCATCTAAACGACTCTCTAAATTGTAAGCTATCATTGTGGTTAACTTAATAGCAATCTACTAGGAATAGTTTACATAGAACACACAACTCCGTATCAATTGCTTGAACTTCCAACATCGTTGATGGATTGTAGTGTGGAAGTGTGTCTAGCATCGCTGAAACTGTACTTATTTATCATGAACAGGAATCATTGACTTCACGTTGTATAGAAAATTTGTCCAGCCTTCAGACCCACCAGAAATAATCCAACCAGTTAATACGACGTCGATACTATCAAACAGCATTATATGTATTGGGCTCGCAAACTGACTAGAGTCTTCGAGACCACCGAGTACTCTCACCGCACCGACGGACGAGAGGCTACATCCAACCAACAGAGAAGCAACTAAGCACATTCTTCCCGTTTCTGCTGAATAGTCATTGACTACGCTAGTCCAGACTCTAACTCTATCTTTCAAGGCCTCGTCTGTTGGGTTCACCGCTAGTTCATCTTGCGCTCTTGATAGTTCAATATTTTTATGAATTGTGTAAATCACCTGTTCTTATTAGTGTTTATTCATTGGCTCCAAATCACCCAAGCAAACGTTTGTTACAGAGACTAAAGGCAAATTTAAAGTAACTGGTTTGAACCAACTTTATGTTTCTGAGAAATGAGAGCCGAGTATCGCTTGATGCTGACACCTACTACATGAACCTAACATATGAATCAGGTTATTTCTTATACTGAAAAGCGTGTATTTATGAAGTTAAACTTGGTTCATGAGCTGAAAATTGCGTATTGAGCAACTCTAAAAGCAGTGTAGACAAGAAGTTAACGAAGATTGTGGGTTATGAATTGAATGAAAACCCAGAATAGTTAAATTATATATCGCCGTACGCTAAATATTATCTGAGTATGCTCCTATTCCCTTGCAGATTTTAAATTTAAGGGCTTTAGCATTAAACATAATGGTTATTTACCATAAAATACTTAATATAGATCTTAATAATCTATCGATTGTTAAGATCTATATTAACGCCTTTTTACTTATTGAAATGACTGTATAGCTTCAAAGATATCTTGTCTTCTAACTGGCTTGGAAATGAATCCGTCCATACCGGCATCCAGGCATTTATCTCTATCGCTTTCTAGCGCATGTGCAGTTAACGCTATAATTGGGGTCCTGAGACCTTTATCTCGAATAAGTCTTGTTGCGGTAATTCCATCCATCACTGGCATCGAGACATCCATGAGAATCAAATCGATTAAATCCTCATTCTCTTCTAAAAATGTTAATGCCTCTGCTCCATGGCTTGCGATATGAACATTATGGCCAAGCTTATTTAAGATAAGCTTTATTACGAACTGATTCGATTCGGTATCTTCTACGACGAGAAGTTCCATTGCTTTTGTCGGTTGATTGGTTTCGATTCTAACTGGACGATTTTGATTACAACGAGTCAAAACTGGAATCGAAATCGTAAAGGTTGAACCAACATGCTCATCACTTTTAACGGCAATCTTTCCACGCATCATTTCGACTAAATGCTTGGTTATTGCGAGCCCCAGTCCTGTACCACCGAAGCGTCTCGTGATGGAACGGTCTCCTTGATGAAATGCCGTAAACAAATGCTCTTGCTTTGCTTTAGATATACCAATTCCAGTGTCAGATATTGAGATCACAAGTTCAGCATCTTGCTCAGATACAGAAACTTTTACTTCACCTTCGTCTGTAAACTTTATTGCATTCCCTATTAGATTAAACAGAATTTGAGATAACCGCGTGGAGTCAATCCAAAATTGTTTGTCATTAGTGACAGTACAGTTGAGCTTGAATTTAAGATTTTTCTTCTTAGCTATTTGTTTTTGCTGAGAAATAACAAAAGTGACAGTGTCTCTTAAGTTAATCCATTGTTCATTGAGCTGAAAGCGACCTGACTCGATTTTAGAAAGATCAAGAATGTCACTGATTATCGCGAGAAGTAACTCTGCAGAGCACTCCATTTGGCTCAAAGCATCAATTTGTTCTTCTGACAAGGTTGATTGCTTCAGTATATCTAGCATTCCAAGAACGGAATTTAAAGGGGTTCTTATTTCATGACTCATCATCGCTAAGAACTCCGACTTAGACCGGTTCGCAAGCTCTGCTTCTTCTCTTGCTTTAGCGAGCTGAGTTGTTCTTACTTCAACGATACGTTGTAACTTCTCTTTGGTCTCGATATCAATGACCGCCCTTTCAATTAAGGGACGAAACCGCCTCAAGGTTTCCTTATTCTCTATGCTAAAGTGCCCTTTCTGAGCTCCAATAAGTAGGATTACGGTTTGCGTTACTTCTGAACGTATACCAGTTAAAACGACCGAGTTTACATGGCTTTTTATAAAGCTGTTTAAGTTAACAAACTCAGCGAGTTTATCTGGCTCGAACAGTAGAATGCATTCACCATTGAGAGCTCTTTGATAGGTGTTACCGTGTAACCAGGATACATTATCAAATACGCTATTAGTTGATATCAATGTCTTGAAGGGATATCGTTCACCATCACGAGTCAGTACAATAAAATCATCGAAGTTGATGTACTTTTTGAGGACATTGTTTAATCCCGTAAATATCTCATGCCGATTCTTTGCCTCACTCATCGCAGATATCGCGGAAAGAATGGCCTTGTTTTCATCGGCGAGTAGTCGTTCTCTTTGTCTAGCCTGCTTTAGCTCAACTAACGCTTCTTGAAGCGCTTCCTGTTGATATATGTCTAAGTATTTATCTTTCATAAGGTTTATGGAATATAGCCGATGAAATCATCAGGTTTCCATGTCCATTCTCACCACCAATAAATCTACCTTGCTCGCCGAAAGTAAAAGGGCAAATAAAAGGCAAATGTTCTAGTTCTTGGTTAATTTGTTCACAAACGCTATTCATGTCTTGCATTAAGTGCAACATGGGACCTGCGCAAAAGATATTTATCACTCCAATTTTTCGAGACTCTTCTAATTTTTGGTTAAAAGCGGCATTGACGACTTTTGCAGCGCGCGCAACGAGATGCTCACGACTTCCTTTCATTAATGTGAGCTCGTCACCCTCTTCTATTCGTGTAAACAACTCGATTCCACCATCTTGCGTCTCACGGATCGGATGGGATAACTTGTAATATGGGCGATCATAGAGATGACCTGCGATCCGCCCTAATGGATAAGCACTCGAGTTTGTAAACAGCATATTATCTTTACCTACTTGGTTATCCTGGTGATTTGTCCACCTTCTATAAACATTGAGCGCAGGTTCGTTATCAATTTCAAGTAAGCATCTATCGTTGGTCTTGGTTGCAACACCTTTGATATTAGTTGGTGTATGTCCAGCGCTAAAAGCGATATCAACAGGTTGAGAGGAGTAAAAGAGAGTTAAGCTTAAACCTGAAGTTTGAGAACCTTGGGCGGTTATCACAGACCATTTCCCAGCGATGTTATTATCAGCGGCCGAACCACCAATAATTGGAATTAGAGTTCCAAATCTTTCATCTATAGACGCAATGATTGATTCCTCTTGCCCTGGTGTAGCATGAAGTAGAATTAAGTTTGGTACCTCTCCTACACGGTTTGCGTTCTCAAGGGCCATATCCAAAGCCTTGGTGACGCTGTCACCTGAGTTGTGATTAGAAATACCAGTACCATAAGCATGAGGACCTGTATCATAAACAGCAAGTGCCGCAATTACTGGGCCTGTATGAAAGCCCTGATCTGTCATTACGGCTTGACATGAACTGGCGCCATGAAAAGGCACACCAGGAAAATGCGCAAGAAACGCTTCTCGAATCAACTCGAAATTGTATTCTTCCGTGTAGTAACACATCACGTAAGACAAGTTCTGTTGTGTCAATTCGGACCTGAGCGTTTTTATCGCTGAGTCTTCATCTTTAATATGAGTAAAAACTGATTGGCAATGCATACGATTTTATAATTGGATATCACTCTGCTGTTATACCATTCCAACCAATTTTCTCTAGGTAAGAAGGTGTTAATTTCATTAATAAGTTACGATTATCTCGTGATAGATCGTATTTATAATTGAACTACAACAATGTTTTCACCTTTTTTAAAGGTGATTTTTTTCGATTCAGGCATGATGTCCCATTCTACTGACTTATGCTTTTCGTTGAGATTGATAAAATTACCAGATTGATTTAGATCAATTTTTAGAGTGCTACTTTCTGTCGTTTCGAGCGAAATTCCCATTGAGTCACGATTAATCGTGATTATTTCTCCTTCAATTGTTACATCGCATCGTTCTTTTTGTGAACAGTCAACGCTATTAACACTCTCGTGTGTAAAGGTACGCCAGAAAAATGCGCTTATTAAAACACTGAGCATGATTAAGATTTGTGCAAGTCGCGCCTTTGTTAACTTTTGTGCAGGCATAATTACTAATATCCTTGTTACAAACTTCAAACTTTTTAAATAAAAAATGATTTCCAGAGGTCCAGTAAGGTTACTACCCTGTCATTGAATTGTTAATTCAAGTATAGTGTCACGCTGAAAATGCCACTTTTTATTAAAGTCAGCAATGGAAATAAGGTGATGATAACACTTGAATTCTAGAGTTTACTTGGGTGGTGTTACGACGCAAGTCGTGTTGGAAGTAAAAGTGTAGTTAATTAGAAATTGGAAGCATGCAAATGAGCCAAGTAAAGCAGCTTGAACAAAACTACAACTATACAGTCGTTCGCCAATTTACCCTTGTGACCATTTTATGGGGCATAGTTGGTATGGCTGTTGGTGTTTTGATTGCCGCTCAATTAGTTTGGCCACAGCTAAACTTTGATACGCCGTGGTTGACGTACAGTCGCTTACGTCCACTGCATACTAATGCGGTAATTTTTGCGTTTGGTACCAGTGCTCTGTTCGCAACGTCTTATTATGTTGTACAGCGCACATGTCAAACACGTCTTTTTGGTGGCCCACTCGTTGCCTTCACCTTTTGGGGTTGGCAAGCAATCATCCTGGCAGCAGCCATTACTTTGCCTCTCGGTTTAACATCGGGTAAAGAGTATGCTGAGCTAGAATGGCCTATTGATATCGCAATTGCGCTAGTATGGGTATCATATGCGGTGGTGTTCTTCGGCACACTAGTGAAGCGAAACACGTCACATATTTATGTGGCAAACTGGTTCTTCGGTGCCTTTATTATCACAGTAGCAGTACTTCACATCGTGAACAGCATGGCTATTCCTGTGTCACTTGGTAAATCTTACTCGATTTACTCGGGCGCAGTGGATGCGATGGTTCAGTGGTGGTATGGACACAATGCGGTAGGTTTCCTACTGACCGCTGGTTTCCTAGGTATGATGTACTACTTCGTTCCTAAACAAGCTGAACGTCCTGTTTATTCTTACCGTCTATCTATCGTTCACTTCTGGGCACTTATTTCTCTATATATTTGGGCAGGCCCTCACCACCTTCATTATACAGCGCTACCAGACTGGACTCAGTCTCTAGGTATGGTTATGTCGCTGGTTCTATTTGCTCCTTCTTGGGGTGGTATGATCAACGGTATTATGACGTTATCTGGTGCATGGCATAAGCTTCGTTATGACCCTATCCTACGTTTCCTAATCGTTTCACTGTCGTTCTACGGCATGTCTACCTTTGAAGGCCCGATGATGTCGATTAAGACGGTTAACGCACTTTCTCACTACACAGACTGGACCATTGGTCACGTTCACTCTGGTGCGTTAGGTTGGGTTGCGATGGTCTCTATCGGCTCTGTATATCACTTGGTACCTCGCCTATTTGGCCAAGAGCGTATGTACTCTGTTGGTCTAGTTAATGTGCATTTCTGGCTAGCAACAATCGGTACCGTTCTTTACATCGTTGCGATGTGGATCTCTGGTGTAATGCAAGGTCTTATGTGGCGCGCGGTTAACTCTGACGGTACGCTAACTTACAGCTTTGTTGAGTCTGTAGAAGCGTCTTATCCGTTCTACTTTGTACGTTTCCTAGGCGGATTTATCTTCCTATCAGGTATGTTCCTAATGGCATACAACACGTACAAAACGGTAAGTGCACCTAAAGAAAGCCTAAAAGCTATCCCACATCCGGCATAAGGAGATTTAAGAATGAGTAATAATTCTAATAATCGCCATGAAATCTTAGAACGTAATGTCGGTTTGTTGGCTATTTTTATCGTGTTTGCTATCAGTTGGGGTGCTCTTGTAGAGATCACTCCTCTGATTTTCCAAAAGCAAACGACTGAACCTGTAGAAAATCTGCGCGCTTACACTCCTTTGGAGATGGAAGGCCGTGATATCTACATCCGTGAAGGTTGTAACGTCTGTCACAGCCAGATGGTTCGTCCTTTCCGCTCAGAGACTGAACGTTACGGTCACTACTCTGTTGCTGGTGAGAGTGTTTGGGAACACCCATTCCTTTGGGGCTCTAAGCGTACAGGCCCGGATTTAGCTCGTGTTGGTGGTCGTTATTCTGACGAATGGCACCGTGTTCACCTGTTAGATCCTCGTGAGCTTGTACCTGAGTCAAACATGCCAGGTTTCCCGTGGCTAGCTGAAAACGTTTTAGACGGTAAGCTAACTCAGAAGAAACTTGAGCTATTTCGTGATCAGTTCGGCGTTCCATACACTGATGAAGAGATCGCGAATTCGGCTAAAGAAGTAGAAGGTAAAACAGAGATGGATGCAATCATCGCTTACCTTCAGTCTCTTGGTCATGCAATGAAGTAAGGGGATCATATGGATTTCGGTACAATTCATAGTATTTATACCGTTGTACTCTTCGCTAGTTTTATTGGCATCGTATGGTGGGCATTTAGTAAAAAGCGTAAAGCACGCTTTGAAGAAGATGCCAACTTGGTGTTTGCTGACGAAGAACAAAAGACCCCTAATAACCAAGGAGTGAAGAAGTAATGACTACATTCTGGAGTCTCTGGATTATCGTGATTACTGTCGGTACGCTAGTAGGCTGTGCGATTCTCCTGACTTGGTGCGCTAAAGATAAAATGGGCGTCGAGGAAGGGGAAGACATGGGCCACGAGTACGATGGTATTCGCGAGCTAAACAACCCTCTACCAAAGTGGTGGACTTACCTGTTTGTAAGCACATTTGTGTTCGCAGCAGTTTACCTTGCCCTATTCCCAGGTCTAGGTAGCTTCAAGGGCTTTTTAAACTGGCAGAGTTCGGCTCAAACCGTTCGCTCACTAGAAGAGTCAAAAGAAGCCATCGCTGCAGCACAAGAGAACAAGCAACTAAACCAATATGCAAAAGAACTGGATGATGCCGACGCTTACTTCGGCGAAGCATTCCGTAAACTTGCGCACAATGACAGTGGTCTACGCCCAATTCCTGAAATTGCGCAAGATCCTGAAGCATTAAAAGTTGGTCAGCGTTTGTTTTTGCAAAACTGTTCTCAATGCCATGGCTCTGATGCACGTGGTCAGAAAGGCTTCCCTAACCTGACTGATGATGCATGGCTATATGGTGGCGAGCCAGCAGCGATCGTTACAACCATCATGCACGGCCGTATTGGTCAAATGCCAGCATGGAAAGATGCCCTTGGTGAGCAAGGTGTTCAAGAAGTTGTAAGTTACACACTTAGTCTATCTGGTCGTAAAGTAAATGCTCGTGAAGCCGCGGCAGGTAAAGCACGCTTCGTAGTGTGTGCAGCTTGTCATGGTACCGATGGTAAGGGTAACCCTGCAGTCGGTGCGCCTGACCTTACAGACCAAGACTGGTTATTTGGTGACTCTCGTGCAGCTGTAACAGAAACCGTAATGAACGGACGCTCAGGCGTAATGCCTGCGTGGAAAGACATTTTGGGTGAAGATAAAGTTCAGCTCGTTGCCTCATATGTCTGGAGTTTAAGTAACTCAGAGAGTAAGTAACTGAGATATTACGTAACATAGCAATAACAGCCCCTTTCATAGGGGCTGTCTTTCCTTTAAATTTAACGCCTTACATTTTTTCATTTAGCTGTTGAGAACTTTTTTATGGTAAAGCCTTGGTATAAACAATTTTGGCCGTGGTTCCTAATCATCCTTCCTCTTACTGTCGTAGTTTGGACTGTGATTACTGTGGTCGTTTTCTCGAACAACTCTGTTTCTTTAGTCGCCGAGGATTACTATAAAAAAGGCAAAGGCATTAATATCGACATTAGTAAAATGAATGTCGCTCGTGACCTAGGTCTTAACGCTGAGATTTCCTCTGAAAATAACAATGTTGTGATTGTTTTCGCTAAAGGGAAGCTACCTCATTACCCTGCTCTAACGGCCACTTTCACTCATCGTACTCTTCCTGATCGTGACTTCACAAAGCTTGTAACAGCGGATGCATCTGGTAATTACCGACTAAAAGCTGAGGAATCTATTCAAGGACCATGGTTTGTTGAACTACAACCACACGACAAGCAATGGATGATCCAAGGTAAAGTTGAGTTTCCTGCCTCTTCAACACCGTTAATGAAGTAAGCATATGTGTAAATCCTGTTATCACTGCGGTGAAGATGTACCAGCCAACACGGATTTCAAAGTAGAAATATTGGGTGAAATTCGCGACATGTGTTGTCCGGGCTGCGAAACTGTGGCGCAGACTATTGTCGATAGTGGTCTTGTATCATATTACCAATACCGCACTGCGCCTGCAGAAAAGGCAGACCTAGTACCAGAGCAACTCCAAGCTTTAATTCATTATGACAATGCGGATGTACAATCTGAATTCGTACGAAATCGCGAAAATGTTTCTGAAGTAACCCTTTCTTTGGAAGGCGTTTCATGTGCCGCTTGTGCGTGGTTAATCGAAAAGCAAGTTTCTAATACGGCCGGGTTGGTATCTATCCGTGTTAATACAACCACCAATCGAGCGTTACTAGCCTGGGATAAAACTCAGGTACGGTTAAGCGAGCTCCTTTCCGTTATTCATAAACTTGGTTACAAAGCTGCACCTTTTGAAGCAGATAAGCAAGAAGCCTCTTACCATCGAATGATGAAGCAATATCTATATCGGCTAGGTATTGCAGGTTTAGCAACCATGCAGGTCATGATGCTCGCCGTTGCACTGTATCTCGAAGTCTTTGGTGATTTAGAGCCAGAGTTTAAAAGTTACTTTCGTTGGGTAAGTTTGATTTTTGCTACTCCTGTTTTGCTTTATTCCGCTCTTCCATTTTACTTAAACGCATGGCGCAGTATCAAAGGCCGAACCCTTGGTATGGATGTCCCGGTTTCTATTGCGTTGATCTTTGCCTATGTTGCAAGTTTAGTTGCAACAGTAACTGAACAAGGCGAAGTCTTCTTTGAATCTATCTCGATGTTTACCTTCTTTTTGTTAGTAGGTCGATTCTTAGAGATGCGCGCTCGTCGCAAAGCTGCTGCAGCGAGTGGTAACCTTCTTAAGTTGATTCCGGCAATTGCTACAACGCTGGACGGTGATCAGATACCCGTGAAGACGCTAAAAGTTGGCGATCGTATTCGCGTTCTACCTGGTGAACATATCCCCGCTGACGGTAAAGTTATTTCAGGCCGTATTCATATTGATGAATCCATGCTAACGGGTGAGTCAGTGCATGTTGTGAAACGAGAAGGCGATATTGTTTATGCGGGAACGCTAAACGGAGACGAATCATTTGAACTTGAGGTAGTAAGCTCAAAGGCCGATTCAATGATTTCTAACATCGTGCGTTTACAAGACGAAGCTCAACACTCCAAACCTAAAATTGCGGAAATTGCAGACATTGTCGCCCGTTACTTTGTTGGTGTGATTCTTATTATCTCTGCTGGTACTTGGTTTTACTGGCATCAAACAAAACCAGATGATGCGTTTTGGATCATGCTGTCTGTGCTAGTCGCTACGTGTCCATGTGCGCTATCTCTGGCCACACCGACCGCACTCACTTGTGCTACCTCTAGAATGGGTAATTTTGGCATTTTACTTCGTAAAGGCCATGTGTTTGAGACATTATGTAAGATCAACCACTTAGTTGTAGATAAAACAGGCACTCTAACGAAAGGTGATATTGAGATCTGTGATACAAAAGTGTTGAGTGATCTTCCAAAAGAAGATTGTCTCTCTCTAGCCGCAGCATTAGAAGCTCATGCAAACCATCCTATCGCTCGCTCTTTTGCAAGTTACGCCAATGATGACTTTATCGTGTCTGATGTGCAAAACGTGATTGGGTCAGGGATTGAAGGGATATGGAATGGCAAAATCGTTAAGATAGGCAGTGCGGCTTTTGTTCAAGGCAAAGAAAGTGGTGAAAGCCAGGCGGTCTATCTGTCGGTTGATGGCAAGCATGTCGCTAGCTTTTACTACCGCGACCCTATCCGAAAAGAAAGCAAAGCCTTTATTCAACGTTTTGCTGACGCTGGAATTAAGACAACCCTGCTAACTGGTGATTCTCTCTCAAACGCCCAACCAGTGGCGAATGAAATTGGTATCGATCACATCGTCGCGTCAGCAAAGCCAGAAGATAAGCTTGCATACCTTAAGAGCTTGGACGAAAACAGTATCACTATGATGGTTGGTGATGGAATCAATGACGCGCCGACTCTCGCCGGAGCTCACCTTTCTGTCGCAATGGGCGGTGGTACAGATGTCGCTAAAGCTTCTGCAGATATGACGTTACTTGGGGATAATCTCGAAAAGCTACTAGAAGCACGTTTGCTTGCACTGCGTACAAGAAAGATTATTCGAGAAAACTTGGCTTGGTCTTTGGGTTACAACCTGTTAATTTTGCCTTTGGCGGTCGCAGGTTTAGTGGCTCCCTACATTGCAGTAGTTGGCATGTCTGCAAGCTCAATTATCGTTGTATCTAACTCTTTGCGCCTGCTCAAAGAGAAATAAGTAGAGAAAGCAAACATGGAAAGTCTTTATATATTGATTCCCATCGCTATCGTTCTCGTTTGTGTTGCTGTCGCCGTTTTTCTTTGGGCGGTAAGAAGCGATCAGTTTGAAGATCTTGAACGGCAAGGGCACAACATTCTTCTCGACGAAGAAGACCAATCTAATAGTGATAAAAAGTAGCGACCTTTATGACTCCTGATTTTATCGGTGCGTTGATGATCGGCTTAGTAGGAGCCGGTCATTGTATGGGTATGTGTGGTGGTATCGCGTCTCTGCTTACCATGGGCTCTTCTGCTAAAAATAAAACCACCCCTCTTATCCCCCTCTTCTACAACCTCGGACGATTGATCAGTTATACCTTAATAGGAGCATTAGTGGGTGGTGCTATATCAGGTTTATCTGAGCTTAGTGGGTTAACGCATTCTCTTGCTTGGTTAAGGCTGATTGCTGCGTTATTCATGATTCTGGTCGCGCTGTATATTGCTAAATGGTGGCAAGGCTTACTTTTAATAGAAAAGCTAGGGCAGTATCTCTGGTGCTTTATCTCGCCGGCAGGGAAGAGTTTGTTGCCATTAAAGCATCCTCTTCACGCGTTGCCATTTGGCTTTATTTGGGGTTGGTTACCATGTGGTTTAGTTTATTCAGCGCTTACTTGGTCGGCGGTTTCTGGTAGTGCGATGAACGGCGGCCTAATTATGCTTGCGTTTGGGCTCGGAACGCTACCTGCAATGCTTATTATTGGATACGGTGCCAATCATTTTCAGAAATTACAAAAATCATTAATATTTAGAAATATTTCAGCATTAATCCTTATTGGCTATGGTACGTATACCGCTGTAGGAGCCTTAGCATTACTCGGTTTCATATAACGTTAAACTCTATTGAGGTGACATTTTTGCTACCCTTTAGGATTAAGCGATGCTAAAATATTGATGTATATCAAATAGTGAAAGGTTGTTATGATTTCTGAAAAACCTGCAACAAAGCGTATCCAATCAGGCGGTTGCGCCATTCATTGCCAAGATTGTAGCATTAGTCAACTGTGTATCCCGTTCACTCTAAATGAGGCAGAACTTGACCAGCTTGACCAAATCATCGAACGTAAGAAGCCTATTCAAAAAGGACAAGAGCTTTTTAAGGCCGGTGATGAGCTAAAATCGCTATACGCTATCCGCTCTGGTACCATCAAGAGCTATACGATCACAGAGCAAGGTGATGAGCAAATCACAGCGTTTCACTTAGCTGGAGACTTAGTCGGTTTCGATGCTATCACTGGTGACTCCCACCCTAGCTTTGCTCAAGCACTCGAAACGTCGATGGTATGTGAAATCCCATACGAAATTTTAGACGATCTATCGGGTAAAATGCCTAAGCTTCGCCAGCAAATCATGCGTTTGATGAGTAACGAAATTAAAGGTGATCAGGAAATGATTTTGCTTCTTTCTAAAAAGAACGCAGAAGAGCGACTAGCTGCTTTCCTTTACAACCTATCAACGCGTTTTTCTCAGCGTGGCTTCAGCCCTAGAGAGTTTCGTTTAACTATGACTCGTGGTGATATTGGCAACTACCTTGGTCTTACAGTCGAAACGATCAGTCGTTTGTTAGGTCGTTTCCAGAAATCTGAGATCCTAAGCGTAAAAGGTAAATATATCACTATCTTAGACCACGATGCATTGATGGAACTTGCTGGTGTAACTAAAGAATAATACACCCTAATTATTGATGTAGCTCGAAAATGAGCTACATCATATTTCTCATAAATTCCTTTCGAAAGTCCTCAAAAAGTTCTCCAAACTAAGCTACAGTAAAAATGTACGGTGAGTACTCCAAAATACTGATTTAATTTACATTCAGAATCTGGTTTTGCAATAGAAGTGGGCTTAGTTATGAGTATATACAGTAAGATCCTTGTTGTAGCTGACATCAATAATGATGAGCAGCCCGCACTTGCAAGAGCTGTTCAATTAGCTCAGAAAAGTGTATCTAGAAGCCGAATCACTTTCTTTTTATCCATTTACGATTTCTCGTATGACATGACGTCAATGCTATCAGTGGATGAAAGAGATGCTATGCGTCGAGGTGTCATTCATCAGCGTGAGCAGTGGATGCGTAAAATTGCTCAACCATACCTAAACGATGGCTTCGACTTTGATGTTTGTGTTGTCTGGCACAACCGTCCTTATGAGGCGATTATTGCTGAAGTCTATGCAGGCAATCATGACCTAGTCATCAAAGGCACACGTAAGCATGATGTTTTAGAGTCTGTCATTTTTACACCGACAGATTGGCACTTGTTGCGAAAATGCCCTATTCCAGTGCTTCTTATTAAGAATGCTGCTTGGCCGGAACAAGCAAGTATCCTTGCCTCAGTACATGTGGGCTCAGAAAACCCGACTCATATTGATCTCAACGATACGATGGTCGAGCGATTAAAAGAAATCACCACTCGGCTTGAGGCCAAGCCATATCTTGTTAACGCCTACCCCGTTACACCGGCGAACATTACGATTGAACTTCCTGAATTTGACCCAACGACTTATACCGATGCAGTGCGAGGTCATCATTTAACGGCTATGAAAGCACTACGCCAAAAACATGGTCTTGATGAAGAACAAACGATAGTTGAGCAAGGTTTACCTGAAGATGTCATTCCGGCAGCTGCAGAGCGCTTGAATGCTGCAATGGTTATTTTAGGTACTACAGGGCGAACTGGGCTTTCTGCTGTCTTTATTGGTAATACAGCGGAGCACGTAATTGATAAAATAAATTGCGATGTGTTGGCTCTAAAACCAAAAGGCTACATTAGCCCTCTCGACCCAAATACAGCAACCTAATCTCTCCTTAGTATTGCTATGTATTGAGCGCTTTCAAATAAGCGCTAATAAATCCCCCCAATACAGGGGGATTTTTGTTTGGGAACAGTTAAAGCGTTGGGTACAAAAAAGGAGGTCTAATTGACCTCCTTTTTTACGAGTTAGATGTTCGTAACATCGATGAACATTGATTCATCAATATTCGTCGAAGAAACGACAGCCTCATTAAATTCATACTCTTCGCGGTTACCTTCACGATCTAGCGGTAAGTTAACAAAGTCGAACAATTCGCGGTCTGCTAGTTGGCTTGGGCTTACGTTTTGAATTGATTTAAAAATCGCTTCCACACGCCCTGGCGTCTTCTTATCCCATTCAATCAACATTGCTTTTATAGATTGACGCTGAAGATTCTCTTGAGAGCCACAAAGGTTACACGGAATAATTGGGAAATCCTTGTGCTCAGCGTATTTGATCAGATCTTTTTCACGACAGTAAGTCAATGGACGAATGACCACGTTACGACCATCATCAGAGCGTAGCTTTGGTGGCATCGCTTTAAGGCGAGAGCCGTGGAACATATTCAAGAACATTGTTTCGACGATGTCATCCATGTGATGACCTAGCGCAAGCTTAGTTGCACCAATCTTCTCTGCAAATGAATACAGCGTACCACGTCGCAGGCGTGAACACAGACCACAAGTGGTTTTGCCTTCTGGTACCTTCTCTTTTACGACGGAATAAGTGTCCTTATCGACAATATAGTAAGGGATATTCAGTGTTTCGAAATACTCTGGCAGAATGTGCTCAGGGAAGCCCGGTTGTTTTTGGTCTAGGTTTACCGCAACCACTTCAAATTTGATCGGTGCGGCTTTTTGAAGATTCAGCAGGATATCAAGCATCGCGAATGAATCTTTACCACCGCTAATACATGCCATCACAACATCGCCTTCTTCGATCATGTTGTAATCAGTAATGGCATTTCCAACATGTCTTCTCAGGCGTTTCTGAAGCTTGTTGAATTCTAGGGTTTCTTTTCTTGTATCTATTTGGTTCATTGCGGGCTCTCACATCGCCGATAAATCGACTAGGACTTCCTAACATGGGTTTCTTTGGGGCGTGGATTATACGAGCTTTTTACGCAGGATTAAATGCTTGTCTTATTGAGTCTTTAAGAAAAGAGTGTGAAAGATACTTTAGTTACGGTCACAACTGAAAAAAGAGCCGCAATTGCAGCCCTTTCTAAACTCTCAGTGTTCACTTCTTTGCGTTAGGCAGATAAGGTAGCACTCGCATCGTCGGTTCTGGTAGTGTCATTGTGCCACCTTGCCCTATTTCACTTAGTGCGACTTGTATCTTGCCATTGACAATTGGCTTTTCGGTTCCGTTTGAGAAAATCACTTTATCATTCAGTTGATTTGCAAACTCCATCGTCACACCTTGAACCTCCGGTGTAAACCAACCCGCAAACATACCGCCTAAATCTTCCAGCATCGTCTGCATTTGAGGTAGAAGAGGCTTAAGTTGGTCGTAAGAAACGTTACCCTGTAATGGTTCTTTGGTCATCACAACAAGTGAGTAATCGCAACGTGTATCTTTTGGGGTATCGACAAAAACCAACGGATTAGCTGACTTTAAGTTTTTATCAACAGGTAAAGGCAACTCTTGTGAAGCAGGGATAACAAACTCTTCATAGTGCTCTTCTTTTTCCATCCAAGCTTTTTCTATCATACAAATTTGTTTAGTTTTTGCGTCCACAAAAAAGACACCAACTTTCACATCGTCATGCCCTTCTTTATTGTTGTTTTTTAGTTGAGTATATAACTTTGAGTACGTGAACATGTACTCTTGAGCTTGGGTTATCGGCGATGCAAGAATTAGCGCCGCACTTCCCAACAGACTTAGGCTTAACTTTTTCATTTTATCCGTTATTTTATTGCGTCCAGTAGGCGTTGTTATGACGAATCATAGCGCGAAGATCGTGTACATAGGCGATGCCACGTTCAGAATAGGCTAGCAACCCATGCGTTAACTCTGACGCGGTTGCGACCGTTAACAAGCCCTTGTTCTTTTCAGCCAGAGATGTTCTGATTTCACGCAGGTCTGCATACGCTGGGTTTCGATTAACATTCATAAAGTAGCCATGAACAGACTGTTGTACAGAATCGAATTTTTCAACTTCATGAACTTTGTTAGCGCCACGTTGCGCTGGAACAATTCCACAGCCCTTTTTATAACACCATTGGCCGAACAAGTTGTTTGCTTGAGTAGCAAAACGAGAAGTGCCCCACGCAGATTCATTTGCCGCTTGAGTTAGAACCAACGCTTCTGGTAAGACGTTCACTCTCACAAGCATCTCGTCTAGCCATGCTTGATCAATCTTATCGTTACTCAAGGGCAACGAATACAGAGATGATAACCGCTGAGCATACTCTTGTTGTTCTTGCGTCACTTGTCCCACCTTTAAAGAGGTAAGAAAGGCCCGCTCATGACGAATTCGTTGATTCTCAAGAGCAATTTTAGGCCTTAAAAAATCAAAAAAAGCAGCTTTTTTCTCTTTCGTATCTTTTATTGAATTGAAGTCTGGGATATCACCGATGTATGGCAAGTGTGATAAATCGACATGCTTAATCTTGCCAGAGAGTACGTCAGGATTTTCCACATATTTAAACTGTTTCTCGTAGTGTAAATATGGGCCTATAGAAATGAAAGTGGCGGCTATACAGGTTGCCGCCACTCGTAAACTTATTGATTTCAAAGAATTAGGCATCAAACACCTGTGAGTTACCATCGTGATCATTATCGTTTTTCTGTGTTGTAACGATCTTAAGCTTAATTCCAAACATTTCGCGGTAGAGTATGCCTTTCAAATGGAAGAAGAATGGCAGCACAAAAATCAAGCCAATACCGTAGAACATTGCTGCAATAATAAACATTAACATCACGCCTAAGTAAAGCCCCGCGACTACAAAAATCTTCTTGTTGATTGCGCGAAGTGATAACAGCAACGCTTGCATTGGTGGCACCCTTTTCTCACAAATCAACAAAATAGAGTGACTAAATGCCAAGGAAAGATACAGCGACAGTAAAGGAAAAATCATACCAACCACACCTTGTAGCATTAAGCTCATGAGCGTTGCTAGAATAACAGGAATGGTGAACTGCAACCCCTTTCCAACATGGCGCAACTTAGTCTTCAGGCCGGCGACATGGCTCATAGCCATCAAGCTGATCCCCGCATAAATTGGTGCGCTAATCACCTCATAACTGAAATTCGCGACATAAATAGAAGACACAATATCGTTTGTGAACGACTCTGGGTTCTCAAATGCATCAAGAATAACGCTCAAATCGCCCAACTGCAGTTTTAATGCAATATAGAAAATACCTAACTGGACAAAAAGCAATACAATAATGGCAGGAGAAAATGATAAAAAGTGCTGGATGGTTGCTCGCCAAGCTTCGTTAAAAACCGCGCCAGCTTTAAGCTCGTAGTTGCCAGACAAAGCTCGCTCTACACTCCCCCCAAGATTGAAATCTTTCTCAAAATCGTCGTTCATAGTTTATCCAAGACTAACTTGTAAAATTTTGACTGGAATTCCAGTCAATTAATGTAATCGTCATTATAAAGAAATCTTTCCACATCTAACATCACAACTCACCTACAATCCTTGCAATCTCAACTGTATGGTTGATAATTGACCACTTTCAAGGTCATGAAATTGAAACAATTGTTGAACAAAGTTTAGTGCTATCAAACTGTGTCTAGATGCCAATTAATCTCATAAAAACAGTATGGTAAGGAATGATGGCTTTTTCCTGCAAAATTATTTCTGTTTCAAGATAAGAAAATGCTTTAATTTCACACTTTTGGTGATTATGATGCGCGCCTCAAAAGTGAATGGTTAGTGTCACATCAGCTGGGATAATCCCGGCTTGAACGTGGGGGAAATACAGACGTTGAACGCAAAACCGCAAGCAGGAAAGCCAGTTATTCGTTTATCTGGTATTAGTAAAAGTTTCGATGGTAAGGAAATCATCGGTAATTTAAATCTGGATGTTAATCATGGTGAATTTCTGACGATTCTCGGGCCTTCTGGTTGTGGTAAGACAACAGTTTTACGCATGATTGCAGGTTTTGAAACGGCAGATAACGGTCAAATTATTTTGGATGACCAGGATGTAACACAGGTTCCTGCAGAGCAAAGGCACGTCAACACGGTATTTCAGAGTTATGCACTCTTCCCTCATATGACCGTATTTGAAAACGTTGCTTTTGGTCTTCGCATGCAGAAAACACCTGCAGCAGAGATCGAGCCACGAGTTATGGATGCGCTTCGCATGGTTCGCCTAGAAAAAATGGCACAGCGTAAGCCTCACCAACTTTCTGGTGGTCAACAACAACGTATCGCCATTGCGCGTGCGGTTGTGAACAAGCCAAAAGTACTGCTGCTAGATGAATCTCTATCTGCACTTGATTACAAACTGCGTAAGCAAATGCAAATCGAGCTTAAACAGCTTCAGCGTCAGCTTGGTATTACCTTTATCTTCGTTACGCACGATCAGGAAGAAGCCCTATCGATGTCTGACCGCATTATTGTAATGCGCGATGGTGTTATCGAGCAGGATGGTTCTCCACGTGAGATTTACGAAGAGCCGAAGAACCTATTTGTTGCTCGCTTTATCGGTGAGATCAACGTATTCAACGCAACCATGCTAGAGCGTATCGACGAGAAACGTATCCGTGCAGAAATCGAAGGTGTCGAATCTGTTGTTTACTACGATCAGGAAGCGCAAGCAGGTGAAAAACTGCAAGTACTACTTCGCCCAGAAGACTTACGTATCGAAGAGATCAAAGAGTCTGAAGAAAAAGGCATCGTAGGTCACGTAACAGAGCGTACCTATAAAGGTATGACGCTTGATTCAGTTATCCAATTGGATTCGGGCATGCGTGTAATGGTTAGCGAATTCTTTAACGAAGATGATCCTGATGTGGACCACTCACTTGGCCAGAAAGTCGCTATCACTTGGGTTGAGAGCTGGGAGGTAGTCCTCAATGATAAGCAAGAAGATTAATCTTCAAAACGCGATCATTACCTTAATCGTCGGTTGGTTAACACTTTTCGTGTTGGTACCAAATGTGATGATTATCGGTACGAGTTTCTTAACGCGTGATGAAGCAAACTTAATCGAAATGACATTTACTTTCGACAACTACTTACGTCTACTCGACCCCTTGTATGCGAAAGTGCTGATGCACTCGTTCTACATGGCGATCGTGGCGACGTTGTTGTGTTTAGTAATTGGTTACCCATTTGCTTACATCATAGCGAAAATGCCAGAGAAATGGCGCCCATTTATGTTGTTCTTAGTTATCGTACCTTTTTGGACAAACTCTCTTATCCGTACTTACGGCCTGAAGATTGTTCTGGGTACACAAGGTATTTTGAACAAATCATTAATGGCGATGGAAATCATCGATAAGCCATTACGTATTATGTACACCGAAACAGCAGTAATGATTGGTCTTGTGTACATCCTGCTTCCATTTATGATTCTGCCGCTTTACTCGGCAATCGAGAAGTTGGACAACACTTATATCGAGGCGGCGAAAGATCTTGGTGCGAACAAGTTCCAAACCATTACGAAAGTGATTCTACCTCTGACAATGCCTGGCATTATCGGTGGTTGTTTGTTGGTTCTGCTACCAGCACTAGGTATGTTCTACATCTCTGACCTTCTTGGTGGTGCGAAGAACCTACTGATTGGTAACGTTATTAAGAGCCAAGTATTGAACGCTCGTGACTGGCCATTTGGTGCTGCGACCAGTATCGCCCTCACCTTCGCAATGGCTGTGATGCTTTACGCTTACTACAGAGCAGGCAAACTATTGAATAAGAAAGTGGAGCTAGACTAATGGGACGCACAGTTAGATTTAGCTTTATGGCGCTGGTGTATGCATTTTTGTATCTGCCAATCATCGTCTTAATTGTTAACTCATTTAATGCCAACAAATTTGGTATGAAATGGGGTGGTTTCACCACGAAATGGTACGAAACCTTAGTAAATAACGACAGCCTAATGCAAGCTGCATGGCATTCATTGAACGTAGCGGTATTCTCAGCGACAGCAGCAACCATCATTGGTAGCTTAACGGCCGTTGCCCTATTCCGTTACTCGTTCAAAGGTAAAGGTGCGGTAAACGGCATGCTGTTTGTCGTGATGATGTCTCCCGATATTGTAATGGCGATTTCATTACTTGCTCTGTTCCTAGTATTAGGCGCACAGCTTGGCTTCTTTACACTATTGATTGCTCACATCACCTTTTGTCTACCATTCGTTGTGGTAACTGTATACAGCCGCTTAAATGGCTTTGATGTGAAAATGTTGGAAGCAGCAAAAGACCTTGGTGCAAGCGAGTGGGTTATCTTGAAACAGATCATCCTTCCTCTCGCTAAACCAGCGGTTGCCGCAGGTTGGTTATTGAGCTTTACCCTGTCTTTGGACGATGTGATCATCAGCTCGTTTGTAACGGGTCCAACATACGAAATCTTGCCATTGAAGATTTACTCCATGGTTAAGGTGGGCATTTCACCGGAAGTGAACGCCCTAGCAACGGTGATGTTGATTGTTTCTTTGGTCTTGGTAGTAATTTCTCAGTTGCTAGCAAGAGAAAAAGTGAAGTAGAATCCGCACCTGTTAACATCACGAAACAGAATGGTTACATGCCATTCTGTTTTTCTATCTATCGTCCAAAATTGGACAACGTTTGGTTTGGAGCTAACGTCAATGAAAAAATGGGCTACTCTATTAGCTGGTAGTGCATGTGCGCTTTCTCTGTTCTCTGGTACAGCGACAGCGGATGATAAAGAACTAGTATTTATGAACTGGGGTCCTTACATCAACAGTAATATCCTAGAGCAATTTACTAAAGAAACTGGCATCAAAGTGATCTACTCGACTTACGAGTCGAACGAAACTTTGTATGCAAAGCTAAAAACCCATAACCAAGGTTATGACCTAGTAGTACCTTCAACGTACTTCGTGGCGAAGATGCGTGACGAAGGCATGCTACAAAAGATCGATAAGACTAAGCTGAAAAACTTCGGCAACCTAGATAAAAACTACCTAGACAAGCCTTACGATCCAAGTAACGACTACTCTATCCCACACGTTGTTGCGATTACAGGCCTAGCGGTTAACGCAGATATGTACGATCCAAACGACTTCCAAAGCTGGGCTGACCTATGGAAGCCTGAGCTTGAAGGTCAAGTAATGTTGATGGACGACACTCGTGAAGTGTTCCATATCGCTCTGCGTAAACTTGGCTACTCAGGTAACTCAAAAGACCCTAAGCAAATCGATGAAGCGTACGCTGAGCTACAAAAGTTGATGCCTAACGTTTTAGTTTTCAACTCTGACAACCCTGGCGCACCTTACATGTCTGGTGAAGTGGGCATTGGTATGCTTTGGAACGGTAGCGCCGCAGCGGCACAAAGTGAAGGCCTGAACCTTAAACTCGTTTTTCCTAAAGAAGGCGGTATCGGCTGGGTTGATAACTTCGCTATCTCTTCCGGTGCGAAGAACGTAGAAGCCGCTCACAAGATGATTGACTTCCTACTGCGCCCAGAAATCGCAGAGCAAATCTCTCGTGATACTGGCTACCTAACGGCGGTGGAAGAATCGAATGCTAAGTTTAAAGACGTTGCCCCACTGTTCCCTTCTCAAGAAGACCTTGACCGCGTTGAATGGCAAGATGCGGTTGGTGATCTAACCGTTAAGTACGAAGATTATTTCCTCAAGCTGAAAGCGGGACAATAATCTAGCTTGTGTAACAAGTCATCAACCATAGGAAAATAGGCAGCAATACGCTGCCTATTTTTGTCTTAGGCTGATATAATCGCGCGTTGCTAGGTTTATTTGTCTTGGTATCATAGATTTATCGTCTCATAACAAGGAGACAACGATATTCAAGCTAAATGAACATATTTGTGCTTACTGCGATTTGGCTCAAATTGATAACTCCAACTAGTATTGACTTGTCCAATCGCGAAACAAAACGGAAAACAAATGAAAAGTAAATTCTACGCAAGCGCTCTATGTGCAGCGACGCTCATCGCTACCCCTGCAATGGCTGCTGATCAAGAACTGTATTTCTACAACTGGTCGGAATACATTCCAAACGAAGTTCTTGAAGACTTTACAAAAGAAACTGGAATCAAAGTTATTTACTCTACATACGAATCTAACGAGAGTATGTATGCAAAACTAAAAACTCAAGGTTCTGGTTACGACTTGGTAGTACCGTCTACCTATTTCGTCTCTAAAATGCGTAAAGAAGGCATGCTACAACAGATCGACAAAGAGAAATTATCTCATTTTGCCGATCTTGATACTAACTTCCTAAACAAACCGTTCGATCCGAACAACAACTACTCTATCCCATACATTTGGGGGGCGACCGGTATTGGTATCAATGCTGACATGCTAGACAAGTCATCGGTTTCTAAATGGGATGATTTCTGGGATAGCAAGTGGGAAGGTCAACTAATGCTGATGGATGATTCTCGCGAAGTATTCCACATTGCATTGACTAAGCTTGGTTACTCACCAAACACGACTAACCCAGAAGAAATCAAAGCCGCTTACGAAGAACTGAAAAAGCTAATGCCAAACGTATTAGTATTTAACTCAGACTTTCCTGCAAACCCTTACCTTGCGGGTGAAGTTTCACTAGGCATGCTTTGGAACGGTTCTGCATACATGGCTCGTCAAGAAGGCGCGAACATCGACATCATCTGGCCAGAAAAAGGCACTATCTTCTGGATGGACAGCCTAGCAATTCCAACTGGCGCAAAGAACGTTGACGCCGCTCATAAGATGATCGATTTCCTACTACGTCCTGAGAATGCAGCTAAAATCGCACTAGAGATTGGTTACCCTACTCCAGTTAAAACGGCACACGATCTGCTACCGAAAGAATTTGCTAATGATCCAAGCATCTTCCCACCACAAGAAGTGATGGACAGCGGTACTTGGCAAGATGAAGTTGGCGAAGCGAGCGTAATGTACGATGAGTACTTCCAAAAGCTAAAAGTGAACAACTAATTCGTTAGTTTTAAAGATATGAAAAAGCGGCTCATGAGCCGCTTTTTTGCTCTTAATGACAAGACAAAAACTCTTCCTGTTGAAGTTATTACGCTCTTTCTTTTCCTTCTAGAGCCAGTATCTCGTCAACTAATTTTGGAACCTCAACGCTTGCTTTTCCGTAGCGTTTTTCCTCAAATTCACTTTCTACCGCACTAGGTTCTAGGTTAATTTCAATGGTATGTGCGCCGTGCATTTTTGCATCATGAACAAAACCTGCTGCGGGATACACAACGCCAGAAGTCCCAATCGAAATAAACAAATCTGCTTCTTCTAATGACGCGTAGATATCACCCATTCGCAGTGGCATTTCACCAAACCAAACAATATGTGGTCGCATTTGTGAAGGGATCTGACAACAATGACAAAGCTCGCCGGTCTTAATGTCCTCATTGTGCTCTACTACTTGGCTAGATTCACTACAGCGGGCCTTGAGCAACTCACCATGCATGTGAATCACATTCTGACTGCCTCCTCTTTCGTGAAGGTTGTCTATATTTTGAGTGATGACCGTCACTTTACCTTCTAACTCAGCCTCTAAACGACCCAATGCTTCATGCGCTGCATTAGGCTTTATCGCATTATCTTGAAGTTTCTTGCGGCGTTGGTTGTAAAAATCTTGAACAAGGTCCGGATCGCGAGCAAACCCTTCAGGCGTTGCTACATCTTCGATACGGTGATTCTCCCATAGGCCATCTTGCGCACGAAATGTTTGAATACCAGATTCGGCCGAGATACCTGCACCAGTAAGTACTACAATATTTCTATAAGGGAAATTCATAACTCATCCTTGCTGTTTTTTCATTAGCTTAACACTGAAAGAATAGCAACAGTAGTAATATGGATTAGACCATAGTCGTAATGGTCACTATTAGAATTACAATTTAAGAGGAACAGCAATGAGACAAGTATCTCTAGCGTTTATATTGCTTATGACTTTGGCAGGCTGTCAACTTACCAATGTTGAAGGCGAAGTCGATGATGTAAAGGTAAGAGTCAGCACCAATGATGATGACCATCGAGGTAATGGTAATTTCTGTCCTCCGGGCCAAGCCAAGAAAGACAATTGCTAAAAGAGCGGCTTTATGCCGCTCCCATATTGGCCTCAATCCTCGTTGGTCGAAGATATTTTATGAATGGCTAGGTCAGCGCCATTGAATTCGTCTTCTTCTGAAAGCCTCAGTCCCATACTGGTATTAATCGCACCGTAGACTACAAGTGCACCAAGCGCTGCGATGGAAAGGCCCAAAAGCGTTCCTAGAAGCTGAACGATAATGCTCACGCCACCTAGCCCACCCAATGCGCTTTGACCAAAAATCCCAGCGGCAATACCACCCCAAGCGCCACATACACCGTGTAAAGGCCAGACACCCAGCACATCATCAATCTTGGTTTTGTTTTGTAGGTGGGTAAAAAGATAAACAAATAGCACGCCAGCAATCGCACCTGTCACTAAAGCACCGATAGGATGCATTAAGTCTGAGCCCGCACATACAGCAACCAAGCCAGCCAGTGGGCCATTATGAATAAAGCCAGGGTCATTCTTACCAGCCAACAATGACGCGACAATGCCTCCGACCATTGCCATCAATGAGTTCATAGCCACCAAGCCACTTATGCCTGACACAGTTTGAGCTGACATGACGTTGAAGCCAAACCACCCCACACATAAGATCCAAGCTCCCAAGGCCAAAAATGGAATATTCGAAGGTGCAAAGTTGGTGTGCTTTCCTGCTCGAACTCTGCCTTTTCTCATGCCCAAAAACACGACGGCAACAAGCGCTATCCAGCCGCCAACACCATGCACAACGACTGAACCTGCAAAATCGTGGAAGCCATAACCAAAGGTATTTTCAAACCAAGCTTGAACACCAAAGTTTCCGTTCCAGATCATTCCCTCAAATAACGGGTATACGATGCCGACAGTGAAAAATGTTGCGATTAGAATCGGATAAAAACGAGCTCGTTCTGCAATACCACCAGAAACAATAGCAGGAATCGCTGCAGCGAAAGTCAGCAAGAAAAAGAACTTCACCAACTCGTAACCATTGCCTTGAGATAACGTCTCTGCATCGGCAAAGAAGGTGCCGCCATAAGCGACCCAGTATCCAATGAAAAAATACGCAATGGCGGAAATACCGAAATCGGCCAAGATTTTAACTAAAGCATTAACTTGGTTCTTTTGGCGCACGGTTCCTACTTCAAGAAAAGCAAAACCAGCATGCATCAAAAAAACCATGATTGCGCCAAGTAGTAAGAAAAGTGTGTCGGAACTTTGCGTGAGAGTTTGTACAGCGCCGTGTACCTGATTGGCAGTTACACTCATTATGATTGTCTCCGTTGATCTGTAGCGCACTTATCCTGTGCATCAAAGTTAGGCTCATCACCAATTTGGTGAACTTAATTTATAGAGCGTCTAACAGAGCAATTCTCATTCCACAATTTACATTTCTAACACTTACACTTTAATTTATTGTTTTGTATGAACTTTAATAAAACTACGCATTCTTGAAATGGTGCTTAACACGCTAATAAGTGCACCAATATGGTTTTAGTGCACCAACATAATGCGCACCATATAGCTCAACAAAACGTAAAAGCCACCTCATGAGAGGTGGCTTATATACTGAATTGCTAACTAAAGGGGTTTATCGAGTGATCTTCCCTGCTTTTACATCTTCTAACCAACGTCCTTCGACAAGATAGGGAGGAAGCCAACCAGTTTCAACAGATAGACGGTTGCCTTTGTCGTACCACATGCAAGCCATGCCAAGCAGAGGGAAGTTGATAAAAGTTCTGATGCCTATCCTATCTGGTCCTAATTCTCTAAGATGATATTTCTCTTGGAACTGTAGGTTTTTAACGAGCGCTTCCTCAAAATCATAACCAATATTAGTAGTGAGCGCTGCGAAGGTTTCTAGGATCCCCATCGCAATTTCCAACGCCCAGTTATCTCCTTGAGCTACCGCCGCGTCCATTGCTGAAACCAGCTTATCAGGATAATCTGATGTGCGATTGTGGAACGACTGAATGACGTCTACTAGCATATAAGACAGCTCACCCGCTTTGGTAGAGCTCTGTCTCATCAAAGAAATCGGAAAGTTCGCCAACACATCCATGCTAGCTTTGTCACGGACGATGACAGAGGTAAAATAGGCATCTAACCATCGATTAGGGTGTAAGCATCCAGTTTTCAAAATACCTTCACCTTTCCAGGTCACTTCTGGATAATCAGGTAATTTAATGCTTTGAGGCTCGCTTGGTTTGATGGCAAGTTGATGGTAAAAAGCACGCATCAATGATGATTCATATAGGCATAGCGTGCCGATTCTCTCATCATCATCTAATGGAGGTAACCATGTATACAAACGGAGCTGATAAGAAATACCATCGCTCAAGTAAACCAAGTTTTCTCGTTTTATAGATATGCGCCTTTTCCTTTTGTCTAAGCTCTCTTTTATCTCTTCTCGATAAGCTTCTCTTTCAAAATCACTTAGTTCAACATGAGCTACTCGTTCAACCTTTTTTACCTTTGAGTTATCAACCATTTCTGAACTCTCCTATATCTATATCAAACTCTTTTGCTATGAACTTGGAAACCTTACCACTAGAAGATATTTCTGCTTGCGTATGTACATAACGTATTGGTATACCATCTTGAATAGCAGAGTTAATGCTATTAGCAGCTGCCTTTTCTGTAGTCCCATATTTCTTACTGTCCATCAAAGATACTATTTCTGTCGCATATTCAGTTGTCCCTTGCTGATATGCCATATTTCCAATCTTGCGGCTGCCCAGCGGGCTGCTCCCTCCTTTAGCCTCAACAATTATAATTTCACCTGGTGGCGGCTCTTCCACCTCGTAAACCATATCAAAGTCGCCCGGCTTCGAAATTGAGGTTCCAATATCTTTGGGATGAAGCAGCTTAGCATTAGGACGTTTACTCCGGACAAAGTCATCCGCGGCCAACTCACCTATTTTTGCAGACTGTTGGTTAATATTACCAATTTGAGCGTTATATCCCTCTTCGCCAGCTCGAGCGTCGATTGCCTCTTGACGCTCTTTTAAGCATTCGTCAATTTTTTCTTTGTTTCTTTCTGTTAGCTCATAATCACTCGTATTGAGTTCAGAGTTTTCTTTATACTCTGCTTTATTCAGCACAAGATCTTCAGTAAAGATCGTGCAACCTTCTTCCCCGCCAACTTTCTCTGAGTCAAAAACATGCGCATTTACAAATTCCTCAATCCCAACAACATACTGAACTTCGTGCCTGCTGCCATCTGAATGATTGATATGACGATAAAAAGTAATTTCATTTTTCTCGCAATCAATATGGTCTAAATCGTATTCATATCGAATATGATTTTTACCTTTGGGTTTTCGGATTTTGACTTGCGAGCGAACGCCATCTTCTCCGACGGATGATTCTTTTGCTGCCTCTAAAATCTGATCGCAAACCTCTTGGGGGACATCGCTTTGCGCCTGATACGCTGCCAACATTTGACCCAAGCGTTTTAACCCTTCTTCACAAAGGAAACCTGTTGGATCAATCCACTGGATAGGATTGACTGCATATTGGTAATGGTTAATGCCACCAGCAATAGATATCGGATCTTGTTGGATAAAGCGTCCTAGCTTAGGATCGTAATACCGAGCGAGGTTGTAGTGTAAGTCGGTTTCTTGATCGAAGTACTGCCCTTGAAAACGCAGTGGATTTACTACTTTTTCAATATGTACATGAGCAAAGCCATGAGCATCGTAGCTGGCACTCCATACAACATTCCCCTCGCAATCGATCAGTCGCTCTGGTTTACCAACTTGATCGCACTGGTACCAATAAATAACGTCATTTTCTAGCAGTGCCACTGGCGTGTAGGTTTCTGGTTGATATAGGTACCAGCGGAAAGCGCATGAAGAGCGTTCACCAATTAAACGTTCCCCTTCCCACAAGAACTCCGTAACGCCTTGTTGTGTAATTTTCTTCGTCCTGCGCCCTAATGCATCATATTCATATTGACTGATGCCATCGTCGGTGTGAACTTCAATGAGCTGATTTAACGCATCAAATACGCGAGTCTGAACATGTCCTTGCCCCTCACGTTTTGTCTGGTTTCCTTGCGCGTCATATTTGAACCGGACACCATCGTGTACTTCAATACGATCAGCGAATACCTCTGAAGATGGCAAAGTAGGATTGCCAAAACTATCGTATTCAAACTTAGTCACTTCTCCGGAAGCATTGACTCGTTTCAGTTGCCCTAAGGCATCGTACTGATAGTGCGTTGCTCCTGCCGTATTATCAATGATTGATGAAATACGGTTTTGCGCATTGTAAACGTACTTTTTCTCTCTATCTGGCCAATGTTGTTCAACCAAACGACCAACACCATCATAAATGATGCGCTCATTAAAATGTGCCGTTTCAATTTGGGAAACTCGTCCCATTTCATCGTAATGAAATTTGATTTGAGGTAAATCTAGGTTTCCAAACCGAATCGCTGAAAAACGCCCATATCGATCATAAGAGAAGTTCAGCTCCGTATTATCTGGCAGTACCTGAGATACGCGTTGGCCAACTCTGTTAAACTCCTGCGCTATCTCAAACTGACCTTGAATGCGCTTTGTTAAATGCCCGAATGAAGAGTATTGGTATTGCAATGTTTGATGGCGATTGGAGGCGAACGTAAGTCGCCCACCAAGCGTATAATTAAAGTGGTGCTCTACAATACCGCTAGCATTTCCTGCTTTGACGTGCTTGAGATAACCCGCAGCGTCATAGCGGTACAGCACGGTCCTATCGGCGACTTGCTTACGATGGATCCGCCCCATATCGTCATAATCAAATTGGCTTTGTAGATTATCAAACCCGATAGTTCCTGACAGCTGGCCTTCATCGTCATACAGGAATTCGAACTCTAAGCCGTCACTCCGAACTAATTTAGTCAGGTTACGTTGTTGATCGTATTCGTAAGAAATATGGCTGCCATCGGGAAAGATGACTGCTTCTTGTTGCGCGAGTGATCCCCATTGATACGAGGTAATGCCTGCTGGCGTTCGAATCTGAGCAACACGGCTGTGCTCATCGTAAGAATATTCTTCGCTATAACCGACTTTGTCTTCGTCGTTAAAATAACGAACTGATGTACGCCTGCCAAATTGATCATAAGCGAGTTGAGCAATACACCCATCGGGATAAGCAACGCCATTCACCAGATCTTCTTCGTTGTAGCTGTAACGAAGTAATGTACCGTCTATTTCATTCGCGATAAGTCTTTGTTGTTCATCCCACCACCATTGACTTTTCTTACCATCTTCAGACTCTTTTTTGACGACTTGACCGTGTTTATCGTAATCATATTCCGTGACACAGCCGAACTGATCGGTATCCCAAACTCTTTGACCGAGGCTATTGTAGTAAGCCTTCTCGATATCCCCATCAGGTGAAACCGTTTTAACTAACTTACCTAAGCCGTCATAACCATATTGAATTTCTTTTCCAGAGGAATGAAACTTAGAGACTAATTGACCATGCTGATTATATTGATAATTGACCGTTGACTGATCAGGATAGATAGCTTGTGCTTTTCGTCCTAATTCATCATATTGCCATCGCCAAGTTTTACCTGTGGGGCTTATTTTCTCGAGTAAATTACCCTGCTCGTCATGCAAGAAAGACCATTGATGATCTAACGAGTCAGAATAAGAAGAATGATTTCCCTGATAATGGAAGCGATAGTCATAAATTCCTGCGTCCCCAACGTTCCTGATACAGTTCGCGTTAGCACCTTCGCCATCCCATTCAAAATAATGAGTAAAGCCAGTTGGTCGTACACGCTTAACAATTAAATGGCCGCGGTATTGATACTGTTCCTTCAAGCCCAAATGATTAGTTGCACTGACCAAATCATCGTGCTCATCATAGGTATAAGTTGTCAGAACTTTTTGGGACTTTGCATTAAGCAGTTCTACAAGGCGTCCTTGCTTATCATATTGACATTCAAGAACCGGACGCTTGTTATATGCGATCTCGATCAATCGATGGTTTCGAGAATACTGCAATTGAAACGTTGAAAACGTGCCATTTCTAACTTGTTTAACAAGCCAGCGATCATCTTTTTGCTCAAACCGATATTGATGCCCATTAGCGAGCGTTACAATCCGAGTTGTTGAGCTCAGGAAGTAACAGCTCGCACCAGCGTATATTTGATAACTTGTTGCTCCAATATTTACTGGCTCAAATTCTGTGATATCGGCCTTATCGTCAACAAACTCCCAAGCGATAACATTGTCTTTCTCGTCCGTCTTTTCGCGTAATTCAAACTGAAATGCATGTCGCCAACCAAAGCCCATTCCATGATTTACATCCGACTGCGAAGAGCGGTAAGTACGCTGCCAAGTAGTACCTTGTTGTAGCTCGATATCATAGAGTTCGAGAATTTCTTCACCCGTCACAAGTGATACAGGATCACCGGCTTTCTCATGTTTTTCGCTGCTTTGTTGCTGAGGCTTGGCGGATGCGGCACTTCTGCCACTCTTTTTATTCGACTTCCCCTTTCCCTTCGATGGTTTTGCATTGACGGTATTTTGAGTCGGTGGAGGCGTAACCGCTGACGAGAGTGCGTAGTTTTCGCCGGTAGGTACAATTCGAGCGACATGCAAATCACCGTTCACCAAAGCATTGGCAAACGTTGAATTATAGTGTTGGGAAGTAAGCTCACCGTCAGGTATGTTTGGCTTGAATTGACCAATCGCATAGAACAAGTCCTCGACAGAGCGAAGGTCAAGCTCACCAAAGCTCTCAAGAAACTCTATTGCCTCTTGTTTGGTCACGAATGTTTTAGGTTCGCCGCTAGTAAGTAACTGACCAGAGAAGTGATAACTTTCGCCAAAGCGATTCGTGATAGGAATGACGAATTGAGGGATCATAGCCGTAACGTGTTTGTCCTTTTCTTACCTTGCCGCATCATTTAATGCTCGTTTCGCTCTTTTTATTTGTGAGAGCAAGATGCCTTAATCAAACATCCTCCGATAGAGATTCCTCTGTATGCGTAGACTGAATGTATTGATGGCAATTTTCACGTATGCAACTCTTTGAATTTCTGAGCGCAGCGTACTTTAACGGGACGATGAATCCTGAGTAAATGAACAATAGCGTGAGTGAGACTAATGTCTCATCGTGACGCGATTTTTTTACATGTTTCTTACTTAACTATGATTTTCTGCCCAGTTACGTAAATTCACTCAATAAGTTGCATCAAGTATCACCACTGCGACTCAACGCTTCATATTTGAGACAAAACAGCAACAAAAAAACCGCCTATTACGGCGGTTTTGCTTAAAGAATACTGATTAAAGGTTTGGACCTGTCGATGGTCTGTGTGGTTGGTTATTGAGCAGTTGCTGCATCCCTTGAAACATTCGCATAAACCACACCAAGATGGCTAATGCAGCAAACACCATCCCTACCCAAGGAATAAAGTAAGCGATGGTTTCAAGCAAAGTACTATGCAACCAATAATCACTCACGCCAACGAGTACACCGTTAGAAGTCGCGACGGTGACGATCAACACAACAAAAAACGTCAGGTAGAGAAAGAAGGTGCGAATTAAACCGTAGTAATGAGAAATCACTACGTCGCTGTCTTCTCCCTTATCTAATCGGTAACCCGCATAGATAATTGCGATAACGCCTGAGATCAGAAACGTAAACGGGGTCAGACAGCTCAGGATGTACGCAACCCAAATCCCGTTATGAGGTTTGTTCATTCGCTTTCGCTCCTTTTACTTCCGTTTGTGCCGTATCTGTTTCGCCCATTGCTTCTTTGGACTTCACTTCCTCATACCAAAGATCGTGGTGTTCTTTCGCCCATGTCTCGTCAACTTCACCAGTCACCATGCCTTCTAACGCACCTTCCATACCGAATAGACCAATATAGATGTGGAAGATAAAGCCACAGATTAGAATCAGTGCCGAAATCGCATGAACTAAGTTAGAAAGCTCCATGTCACGGCGAGTTTGGCCAAAGATAGGAAAGTCCAGAACTAAGCCACTCACTGCCGCGATAGCACCAAAGAAGATCAACAACCAATAGATTGCCTTCTCGCCACCGTTTGAGAAACCAGCAGACGGATGTGTGCCTTTGTGTTTACCAACCATACCGCCCATTTTCATGAACCAACGAACATCAGTCATGTTTGGAATCGACTTGCGCCACCATTTAAAGAGCACGAGCATCAGTAAAATGAAGAACAATGGTCCCATGTAATTGTGGTACTGCTTCGCCAACATGACGATAAAGCCCCAGAACTCAGTAGGAACGTACGGTTTTAAGAAGTGCTTACCGTAAACCAGCATCAAACCACTGAATGCCAGCGTTAAGAATGTAAACGCCATACTCCAGTGAAGCGCGCGGTCTAAACGAGACCAACGCTTCATTTTTTTACCAGTACGCGGCTTGCTAAGCATCAAAGGACCAACGAATACGTAAGCCATGATTACCATTGCAATACTGCCGAAAATCGCGACAGCACCCGCTGGAGACATCCATTTCTCTTTTAGAATGTACCAAGTCTCACCAGGTTTACTGATCAATACGCCATGTTCTGGCGATTGAGACGTGGTGTAGCCTTCTTGCCCCTCTCTGACTTCGCGCCAATAGTCTGCCCCGGCGAGTTGCGTGATCTCCTGTTGAATAACTTTAGAAGATTGTTCCTCTGCTGAAGCAGGCATTGCGAAAGTCAGCAGCAATGCCGTCATCATTGACAGCATTGCTAGAGATGCACGTTTAAGCGTGTTTAACATGTGCCTCTCCTTACTTAGCTTTTCGTCGCATCGTAAGAAAGATCGTTTCCGTCTGTCCAACCTGCGTTTTTCGCGCCGCGTTCTACCACACGTTGACGGAAAATGTCAGAGACTTTCTCTGCGTCACCCGCAAGCAGCGCTTTGGTTGAACAAAGCGATGCACACATCGGTAACTTGCCTTCTGCGATACGGTTCGCACCGTATTTTTGGCGCTCTTCCTCAGAGCCAGGCTCTGTTTCTGGGCCGCCTGCACAGAAAGTACATTTATCCATTTTGCCACGTTCGCCAAACGCTTCTTGTTTAGGGAACTGAGGTGCGCCAAACGGACAAGCAAACAGACAGTAACCACAACCGATACACAGATCTTTATTGTGAAGAACGATGCCGTCTTCGGTATGCTCGAAACAATCAGCTGGACAAACTGCCATACAAGGCGCATCGGTACAGTGCATACAAGCAACAGAGATAGAGTTTTCACCAGCTTCACCGTCGTTTAGTGTTACCACGCGGCGACGTTGAATGCCCCATTCAAGCGCATCGTCGTTTTCGTTCTTACATGCAGTAACACAGCCGTTACACTCGATACAGCGTTTGGTGTCACATAGAAATTTCATTCGTGCCATTGTCAGACTCCTTACGCTTTACGAATGTTACATAGGGTTACTTTGGTTTCCTGCATCAAGGTAACCGGGTCGTAACCGTAAGTGGTTGCCGTGTTAGCCGATTCGCCAACAACGTAAGGCTGTGTACCTTCTGGGTATTTAGGACGTAGGTCTTCACCTTCGAACTTACCGCCAAAGTGAAACGGAATGAACGCCAAACCAGGTTTCACACGACGTGTTACCATCGCTTTCACCTTGATTCGTCCTTTCTCTGCACCTTCAACCCAAACATCATCACCATCTCTAAAGCCAAGATCGTTCGCGTCTTTCGGGTTCACTTCAACAAACATTTCTTGTTGAAGCTCGGCAAGCCAAGGGTTTGAACGCGTCTCTTCACCACCACCTTCGTATTCAACCAGACGGCCAGAAGTCAGAACGATTGGGTACTCGCCCGATTTGTCTTGCTCTTGAATGGATTTATACAACGTAGGAACACGGAAGATTGCATCTTTGTCTTCCCAAGTTGGGTAGTCCGTTACAAGGTCACGACGTGGTGTGTAAAGTGGTTCACGATGCAGTGGCACACGGTCTGGGAACGTCCAAACAATCGCACGCGCTTTCGCGTTACCAAATGGAATACAACCGTGCTTGATCGCGACACGCTGAATACCGCCAGAAAGGTCAGTCTTCCAGTTTTTACCCTCTGCTGCCACTTTCTCTTCAGCAGTTAGGTCGTCCCACCAACCAAGTTGTTTCAACAACTTGTCAGTGAACTCTGGGTAACCGTCTTTGATTTCACAGCCTTTCGAATAACTGTCTTCTGCAAGAAGGCTCTTGCCTTCAAATTCCACACCAAAGCGCGTACGGAAGTTACCGCCACCTTCTGCAACCGTCTTAGACGTATCGTACAGAATGTGTGTACCTGGGTGTTTCATTTCTGGTGTGCCCCAGCATGGCCAAGGTAGACCATAGGTTTCACCGTTGACAGGGCCACCTTCCGCTTCCAATGTGGTTTTGTGGAACGTATGCCAGTTTTGTTGGTGCGCTTTCAAACGCTCTGGGCTTTGGCCTGTGTAACCAATCGTCCACATGCCTTTGTTGAATTCACGCGTCAGGTCTTCAATCACCGGCTGGTTGTTTTCAACACGGATGTTTTTGAACAGAAGATCTGAATAGCCCAGTTTCTTCGAAAGCAGGTACATGATTTCGTGGTCTGGTTTTGATTCAAACAAAGGTTCAATCACCTGATCACGCCATTGTAGAGAGCGGTTAGATGCGGTAACGCTGCCGTGTGTTTCAAACTGTGTTGTTGCAGGAAGCAGGTAAACGCCGTCGGTACGGTCGTTCATTACCGCAGCAACCGTTGGGTAAGGGTCCACAATCACCATCATGTCCAACTTCTGCATCGCTTTTTTCATCTCAACACCACGTGTTTGAGAGTTAACTGCGTGTCCCCAGTAGAACATTGCACGGATGTTTTCGCGTTGACGAATGTTGTCTTTGTTTTCCAGTACACCATCAACCCAACGAGATACAGGAATACCTGCACTGTGCATTGGTTTCTGACCGCTATAAGCGTTGTCATCGAAACGACCTTTGATCCATTCGTAATCGATTTCCCACACTTTTGACCAATGACGCCAAGCGCCTTCAGAAAGGCCGTAGTAGCCCGGTAGCGTGTCAGAAAGTACGCCAAGGTCGGTTGCGCCTTGTACGTTATCGTGACCACGGAAGATGTTTGCGCCGCCGCCTGATTTACCAATGTTACCAAGCGCTAGCTCAAGCACACAGTAAGCACGTGTGTTGTTGTTACCAGTAGTATGCTGAGTACCACCCATACACCAAACAATACAGCCTGGGCGATTTTCAGAAAGCAGTTTTGCTGTTTGGTAAACGTCTTCTTCACTTACGCCTGTTACGCGCTCTACTTCTGCTGGCGTCCACTTCGCTACTTCAGCACGGATTTCATCCATACCGAATACTCGTTGACGGATGAACTCTTTATCTTCCCATTGGTTTTCGAAGATGTGCCACAACACACCCCAAATAAATGCTACGTCAGAACCTGGACGAAGTGATACATAGTGATCCGATTTTGCTGCCGTACGTGTACGACGAGGATCCGCTACGACGATCTTACAGTTGTTCTTCTCTTTCGCGATCAGAATGTGCTGCATCGCCACTGGGTGTGCTTCAGCTGGGTTTGAACCAATGAACAGCATCGACTTACAGTTGTGCATGTCATTGAAAGAGTTGGTCATCGCACCGTAACCCCAAGTGTTTGCTACACCCGCCACGGTTGTTGAGTGACAAATACGCGCTTGGTGGTCAACGTTGTTAGTGCCCCAAAGTGATGCCATTTTGCGGAACAAGTACGCTTGTTCGTTGCTGTGCTTTGCGCTTCCCAAGAAGTAAACCGAATCAGGGCCAGACTCTTTGCGGATGTCCATCACCTTGTTACCGATTTCTTCGATCGCTTGATCCCAAGAAAGCTTTTTCCACTTACCGTTTTCAAGCTTCATTGGGTATTTAAGACGGCGCTCACCGTGACCATGTTCACGCAGTGCTGCGCCTTTTGCACAGTGACCACCGGCGTTAAATGGGTGGTCGAATGCAGGCTCTTGACCCGTCCAAACACCATTTTGAACTTCTGCGTAAATACCACAACCCACTGAACAGTGAGAACAGATAGTACGTTTTACTTCTGTTTTCGCTTCTGGATCGACTGATTTTGCTTGCGCTTTTTTCATCATTCCCGGTGCGAATAGACTAGCACCAACCACTGCGCCACCAGCGGCAAGCGAAGTGTTTTTCATGAATGCACGACGAGATACGCCAAGCTGGTTCGTTTCTTTGCTCACACTGTCGGAGCGTTTGACAAGTTTCATCCGTTATCTCCTAAAGTGTGTCGTAGTAATCGCGAATGTGTTGAGTTTCACGATACCCTTTCTTCTTCACGTCGTTTTCAGAAGGCTCAACCGTTTCTGAAGCAACGGCCACTTTCGTGGTTCCCGCAACAACAGCACCGGCAACGGCAGCGGTTGTGAAGCCTTTTAGGAGATCCCTACGGCTTGTGTTTATTTCTTTATTATCTTTCATCATTGCTTCCTTACCTTACGGTAGATCTTTGGAGACTCATGCCTCTCTATCGATATGACCAAGTACTGCTCGATTACTCGTAATCAGTGACGTTTTTCACATCAATTTTTAATTTGTTCTTACTGCTTTTGGTGTTCACGCTAAAGCGCACTTGCTCTAACGTTAAAAACGCATCGCAAAGCTGTGCAGCTGGCTTGTAGAAGTTCACGCTTTCTGCGCTCTCTAGTTGGCGCGTAAAAGATTGGAACCAAGGGGCGATGTGTTTGTTAAACACCGCTTGTTGAAGTTCTTCCTCTTCACCTGTCAGCATTGCCATCACTTCGCACAGTGCAGAAATATGGTCTTCAGGCTCTTTCACGTTCTCTTCTCGTTCGATGCCTAAAAGATCCAAATCGCGACGAATTTCCGCTAACGGTTTTTCCATCATCGAGCCAGTGCGATGCCAAGATCCGAATGGCACAACTTCACCACGTCCAATGCCAATAAACAGATCTTGATATTCTTCTTCTAACGCTTCTCGCTGCGTTTCGTTCGCGGCTTGTTGCAGTGCGAGCCAAGCTTTTTGCATCGCGCTCTCAGACGGTTCAATTTCTAGCGACTTCAGGAACGCCAGCATTTCATCACTAGGCGCACTACGAAAAAGTGCAGATAGTACGAGATAAATGTCTGTTCTCAGTGTTTGTTCTTGTTGTGTGTCCACTGCGAGCTCCTAGTATTTCAGTTGTTTCATTGGGTCTTCTGCCATCGACTCAAACATGTCGATCACACGGCAGTCTTCACACATCGCGATACGATTGATTGCCGCTTCATCAGAGAAATGAGAGTGACCGCGTAACTTGTTTTGTAGCATGTCGATCATCGATTGCGGAGCAAAAGGCTTGTGACAACGAATGCACTCGGCTGCCTTTTCTTCATGAATCACAACCGCTTTCTGGCGTTCTTCTTTCACCCAGTTCATACGAGGAGTAAGCGTCAGCACTTTCTCTGGACACGCTTTCTCGCACAGCCCACATTGAATGCAGTCTTGCTCGACGAATTTAAGCGACGGAGATCGACCGTCCGTATGCAATGCACGTGTTGGACACACCGCCACACAGCTCATACACAACGTACAACCTTTACTTTCACAAGAGACTGTGCCGTAAGGTGCGTTCGCTGGAAGTTCAACAATGTTCTCAACTGGAATACGTGATGCGGACAACGCATCCAACGCCGTAAATAGACGCTGACGTTTGTTACCTTGCAAATCACCTAATGCCAAATCAAAAGACTCAGTACAAAGTGTCGGAGCACCTTCACGTAGTGACTCTAGATACAGAATGTCGATGGTTTCTTTGGCGATACCAAGCTGACCGAGCAGCTCTTGAGCAATACCTACTTCGCTATTAAGCACACGAATAATGGTTTGAGGCATAAAACGTGAAGCCGCAAACAGCACCTGAGTAGCACCATTCACAAGCGCGGCGAACCAAGTATCAATACCAACCGAAGGCAGTTCTTCCACCACAATTGGAATCACATTATCTGGCAGTGCTTTTAGTGCCATCACGTTGTAGCTCTCGTGGCGAGAACTACAAATCAATACGATAGGATCTAAACCACCCGCTTGCTCATAGTTGGCGAGCGTACGTTCAATAAACTTTTGCGTATCTTCAGGGTTTGGCAGTGCGTAATGAATCGCTTCTGTCGGACACGCTGTAGCACAAGTACCCACGCCTTGACATAGGTATGGGTTGATCTCGATGCGATGGCCCGTTCTGTCGCTGCCTTCACTCGATAGTGCCCCTGCCGGACAAGCATCCACACACCGTTCGCAACCTTTTACGCCACGAGAGCTGTGTGCACATAAATCGGTATCTAAACGGAAGAATTTCGGTTTATCGAACGTCCCCATTAAGGTTGGAATCTCTTCCAACGCTTCAGCCAGTTTCGGATAGCCACGACCTACTGGGTAGTAGCCCGGTACTGGGACTTCTTCCGACATGCAGCTGTTAAGGCAAAGATCGAGTACGATATCGAAACAATCGCTATTGATCGCGACCTTGGCAAGGTTGTTGGTCAAACCATGATTTTCAATCAGAACTTCAAACGTACCTAAGAACCCTGAAACCTGAACCGAATTGGCGTAATAAAGCTCGGGATTTGTGCCCTTTTCGCCATCGGTAGAAAGCAGAGTTAGGCTGTTCATTTGCGACAATTGCGCTGCCGCACTTTCGATGATTGCCGTTGGGCCCACAATCAAAGTATTACCGCCGCTTTCATAGCTTACGGTTGGTGGAATAAGATTGGTCAACTCTACGGTATTTTCGAAAGCGTACAGCCTCGCTTTACCGTTATTGGAAGTTGCTTGTTCTAATAATTGTTTCAGCATTGCTCAATTCCATTTATAAACATGGATAGTCTTTTCCATCTCTTAGTGTAGTTAGCGCCGGAGATTCTGCTGATTAACTTATCAATGAGCATTCTTATTCCACCGTCTATAGGCGATGAATACTACGCAGTGCGTCCGTACTAACTTCAACCAGATTGGTATTTAGCAACAAATAGCAAGTGTCATGCCAATAAAATATCAACTAAAAATCAACAGGTTATCAATTTTACTGACAAATAGTAGGGATAAAAAAACCGGTTGAGACATTTTGTCTCAGCCGGCTCATTGAGTGTTTAGTCAAAATGTACCTATTCTTTGTGTGGTATATTTTGTCTCACCTCGTTAGGCTGTGATTCTTCAGCAAAAGTATCACTTTCACTAGACACTGTATTTATATACAGTTCATTTTCATCTTGAGTAATTTGGGCATTTTTGTCGGTGTTTGACTCTGCGTCTTCAACTACCTCAGATGCGATATCGTTAGCGTTAAGCTCAGACCCTTGCGCAGTTTCAGCGTTTGGTTCGTCTTCCACTTTGTCTTTAACCCAATCACGCAGCGTCTCAGCGACGTCTTGAGAAAGTGACTTTAAGTTACTGTAATCATCATCGTAATCGTCTAGGCCGTCACGCACGTTAAATTCTTCGGACAAGAACATTTTGCGCAGCGCAGCTTTCTTAACGCTTTCTGAAGCTTCAGAAACCAGCAGTTGCGCCACAGACATTTCTTCGGTTTTTTCAACCTCTAAAGTCGCGGTAATGTCTGGAGCCTGACTATCCTCATTGACGTTCAAAGCATCAGAGCTTTCGTCAGCGTTTGAAAGCGCTGTGACATTATCTTCGGATTGCTCCGTCTCTGCTATCGGCGTGATCTCTTCAGCATGTTGGGAAGATTCTTCTAGTTTACGTTTCGACCAACGGCTTAAAAAACTAGTTGCCATTTGCTCTGCCTGCTCCTTTGCGTTTCTTGCGTCTTACTTCTAACAACTCACCGTGGCGACCGATAAAGGCTTCCATCCAAGCCTGAACGGCTAACGGCATATCGTTAGATAGTACAAGGTTATCACCATCCATATATTGCGCCGCGACAGATTGTGAAGCCGTCAGTAGCTGTATCGCTGGTTTTTCACCAGACTCGACGTTATCCATCACTAAAAAGAGTTTAGGTTGCTGAGAGCTTAAGTTAAAACGGTAGTCTGTACGCTCGTCTTTATGTAATTGCAACAGACAAACATCTGGAGTCTCTTCCGTCGGATTCAGCGCAAATCCTGTCAACTGCCATTGGGTTGTCACCCAAATCCCTGTACTGATCTCATGCTCAACAAGCTCTACGCCGATTGGCCATGTATCCTCAGTCTTTTCGTAATTTTTTTCGAAATCTTTCTTATCCGACATAACTCACCCAGTCTTTCTATTTTTGGTCTGAAAACACACAGGACATTTTGCCCCCGTTTTCGACCATTTTTATTGTCTTCGAAGCAATAAACGCGCCAAGCTGATATAACTTAGTCTATATACTCCCTCAGGCTATAAGTACCAAACTAGACGAAACTCAAATGTATTGATGTGTCATTACTGCGAACTCGCAGTTTTAATGCATTGTTGACATAAAACCTCGCAATTTCTGTGGGAACCGCTATTTTGGAATGAGATTTGCTAGCCACTTAAAAAGCTAAAATGCGTAGCAACCTAACGCTCTTAATCACTAGGACACGACTGTGCTGAAACCAAATATTATTAAAACCAGTGAAAATCCCCTGCAAACCATTGAAGTCGATGTGTACGACGAGTACGGCGAAAAGCTCACGAAGCAAATCGCTTGCGAGCGTCCTCTTACGGTCATGCTGAACTGGAAAGAAGTGGTCACGCTCATGACGCTAGGTTCGCGTCCAGAAGCACTAGTACTGGGTTATTTAAAAAACCAAAGCTTCCTGTCCGATCCAGCCGCGATTGAATCCGTTATTATTGACTGGGAAACGCATTCCGCAGCGGTGATTACTAAAGAAAACACTGAACACTTAGAAGGCGCCCTGAAAAAGAAAACCGTCACCTCAGGTTGTGGCCAAGGCACTATGTATGGCAACGTGATGAAGCAGCTTGAAAATTATCAAGTGCCTCAAGTTTCTCTTAAGCAGTCAGAAATTTATTCTGCGCTGGAAGCGTTAACTCATTACAACGACACCTACAAAAAAGCGGGCGCAGTACACGGCTGTGCGGTTTGCAAAGGTAATGAAGTGTTGTCATTTGTGGAAGATGTCGGCCGTCACAACGCAGTGGATACACTTGCAGGTGAGATGTGGCTCAAAGAAGAAACAGGTGAAGATAAAATTTTCTACACAACTGGTCGCCTTACATCAGAGATGGTGATTAAAGTGGCTCAAATGAGCATTCCTGTTCTGCTTTCTCGCTCTGGCGTTACTCAAATGGGGTTAGATCTAGCGAAGCAATTTGGTATTACGACCATTGCGCGTGCGAAAGGTTTGCGCTTCCAAGTCTTTACAGGAGCCGACAAGGTTGAATTTGATGTAAAAGGCAACCAATAACACCTTTTCAGTGTAAACTAAAACCAATAATGCGGATTCACAGAGGATGTGGACTATGAATAATGACCAATTGTGGAATTTTCTGCTTACGCCCAGCGGTATCATGCTTTCTATGATTATTACCTTTGGCGTGGTCGGGCTCTATGCGTATATAACAGGTCAGTTTAAGGATTAAGGCCAAATATCAAAAAAGCCTCGCTAAATAGCGAGGCTTTTGCTTTTTAAACGCTTTGCGAGTAATTACGCGTCAACACCACGAGATTTTAGGAACTCAGAGTAAGTGCCTTTAAAGTCTGTGATTTTACCATCGCGGATTTCGATAATACGCGTTGCTAGTGAGTCTACGAATACACGGTCGTGAGAGACGAAGAACAACGTGCCTTTGTATTGCTCAAGCGCGGTGTTCAAAGATTCAATCGATTCCATATCCATGTGGTTAGTAGGTTCGTCCATTAGCAGCATGTTTGGCTTGTGCATCATTAGCTTACCAAGCAGCATACGACCTTGCTCACCACCAGACAGTACTTTTACTGACTTTTTAATGTCGTCTTGACCAAACAGCATACGACCAAGGAAACCACGAACGACTTGCTCGTCATCACCTTCTTGACGCCATTGACCCATCCAATCCGTTAGGTTCATGTCTTCTGCAAAGTCATGCGCGTGGTCTTGCGCGTAGTAACCGATGTTTGAGTTTTCAGACCATTTGTACTCACCCGCACGCGGTTCAAGCACACCAGCAAGCGTGTTTAGAAGTGTTGTTTTACCCACACCGTTCTCACCGATGATCGCAACGCGCTCACCCACTTCAAAAATTGCATTGAAGTCTGAGAACAAGTCCTCTTCGAATCCTTGGCTTAGGTTTTCAACAATCAGAGCGTTACGGAACAGCTCTTTCGACTGTTCGAAACGAATGAATGGGTTTTGACGGCTAGACGCTTTAACTTCATCCAGTTTGATCTTGTCGATTTGCTTAGCACGAGATGTCGCTTGTTTTGCTTTCGATGCGTTTGCAGAGAAACGAGCAACGAACGTTTGTAGCTCAGCGATTTGTGCTTTCTTCTTCGCGTTGTCGTTTAGTAGACGTTCGCGAGCTTGAGAAGCCGCCGTCATGTACTCGTCGTAGTTACCAGGGTAAACGCGTAGTTCACCGTAGTCCAAGTCAGCCATGTGTGTACATACTGAGTTTAGGAAGTGACGGTCGTGCGAAATGATGATCATTGTGCAGTTACGCGCGTTTAGCGTATCTTCCAACCAACGAATTGTGTCCATGTCCAAGTTGTTGGTAGGTTCGTCAAGAAGCATCACATCTGGGTCTGCGAATAGAACCTGCGCTAGAAGCACACGAAGTTTCCAGCCTGGTGCTACTTCACTCATTAGACCGAAGTGTTGCTCCATTGGGATACCTACAGCAAGAAGAAGCTCGCCCGCTTTGGCTTCTGCCATGTAGCCGTCCATTTCAGCAAACTGAACTTCTAAGTCAGCCACTTTCATGCCGTCTTCTTCGCTCATCTCAGCAAGTGAGTAGATACGGTCACGCTCTTTCTTCACTTCCCATAGCTCTTTATGACCCATGATGACGGTATCGATTACCGTAAATTCTTCGTAAGCGAACTGGTCCTGGTTCAGTTTTGCAACGCGCTCGTTTGGATCGTAGCTTACGTTACCACTGGTTTGCTCAAGCTCGCCGCTGAGGATCTTCATAAAGGTTGATTTACCACAACCGTTAGCTCCAATTAAGCCGTAGCGATTGCCTTCGCCGAACTTAACTGAAATGTTTTCGAATAGCGGCTTAGCGCCGAATTGTTGAGTAATATTCGCTGTGGAGATCAAAACCTTTACCTTAGCAATTGGGGTGTATTTAGAAAAACCGGGCAACGGTACTTGTTCATGCTACATACTGCAAGTGTTGTTTTTATTAATTCACTCCAAGTGAAATAATTGTAAGGTTTCTAAGAAGCAAAAGCGCAAACATAAATGCGTCATTAAATACAAAAAAGAGCCACTATCGTCAGTGGCTCTTTTCCATTAATACTTCAAAAAAGTGACTATGCGATGTTCGTCACCTCTAGGATCAGTTCGGCTTTTTTAGGTAAATAAATACTGAATTTACTGCCTTTTCCCCATTCAGACTCTGCTTTTAACTCACCACCCGTTTGGCTGAGAATACTTTGAGAGACCGATAGCCCTAACCCTGTGCCTTCTCGTTTCGTTGTGTAAAATGGCGAGAAGATTCGACTCAAGTTTTCTGGTTTAATACCGCAGCCCTCATCGATAACATGAATCGCGGCTCCTTTCACTTCGCCCTCTTCAATCCAGTCTTCACTGACTACTGTTAAAGTTCCTTTACCGCTCATTGCGTGAATGGCGTTCATTTGCAAATTAACTAAGATTTGTAGCAAGTGGTGACGGTTTATCTCAACGGACGTATGCGCTTGTAGGTCAGTCACAAATTCAACGTCGCGTTTCTTGGTGCCAGTTTTAACCAAGGTGATGCTTTCATCAATGATAGGATTGACATGTTGCCAAGTGATTTCATCTTGAACACCGCCTTGGCGACTGTATTGCAATAAACTGCGTGTGATATTGCGGATACGATCAATTTGCGCGTGAATCGCATCAATTTCTTCTTGTACTCGACTTGCATCGTCACCCAATTCAAAATGGATCAATTCTACGTTGCCAAGAATCACGGCGGTTGGGTTATTAATTTCGTGAGCAATCCCCGCGGTGAGCTCTCCCAGCGCTGCCAGTTTTTCATGAACAACGAGTTTGTCGCGGGTTTGGTTGAGCAATTGAATATGCAGTTCAAGATCTTGGGTTTTTTCTCTCAGGCTTGCCGTACGCTCTTGAACTTTGCATTCAAGTTGAGCTGCGGAGTTTTTCAGTTCAATTTTGCGCTCTTCTAGCGCGTCTAACATATCATCAAACTGTCTGGCTAACTGCGCAAGTTCATGATCGGCATCTAATCCTAACGGGCCAATCCGTTTTTCTTTACCTTGTTGGACCTGCTTCACCACTTTATGAATGCGTTCGATCGGTCGAAACAGATCATAAGAACCGCGATATACCATCACGCCGGAAACCAGCAATAACATAACCGTAATCAAGCTGATTTCGGCAATGTTCGTCATGTAGGCTTTAACGAATGGCCACATGAGGTAACCGGTATAAAGCATACCAATAACATTGTCGTATTGGTCTTTGATTGGTTGATACGCCGTAATATACCAAGCGTCATACACATAAGCGCGATCAACCCACTGTTCACCCTTCGAAAGTACTTGGTTATACACTTCTGCACTCACGCGAGTGCCTATGGCGCGCCCTAGCCTATGATCGCTGTCTAGAGGAACGTTGGTGCTCACACGCAAATCATCGAGAAACACAGTCAACGTACCCACAGGGCGAAGGCGGTCATTATCACTTAAGTAAATGAGATCGCGGATTTGATCCACCAACACTGTACTGTTGTTAAGGAGCAAACCACCATCAAGAAAGCCGATCAAATCGTTCGCTTGGCTGTATACCGGAATCACGGTTCGACTGACTAACCCACGCGCCTCCCTGTCACCATCAGCAAGAATAGGCACTTCTGCTCGTTTGGCGAGTTCAGGATCGAGGCGTTCGAGTTCTTCTTTATTGAGTACATCAAAAAACGATTCGCGCTTGGTGAGATCCATAAAGCGGAATTTGTTTTCCATGGAATTAACGCGTTGGAAAGAGAGAAAATCTAAAGCATATCTTTTCTTCTGCTCTGTGACCCACTTTTGCAGGTCACCTTGTGGCGTTCCTTGATTAATGCGAATACGGAAATCGTACGAATCGGCAAACGCCCGCACGTAATTGGCTTGCTTTTGCTGTAACAACGTTACGCTGTTATTTGCAACACCAAGACGCTCCGAGACATCAAGCAGCGCATTTTGCCACGTGTAATGAATAGACCAATAAATGGTAATGCCGATCAGAGCTAACAACGTGAGGAAAATCGGCGCAGAGGTTAAGAATAACAAACGATAACGCACCATGGTTTTAAAACGGTGCGTCCATTTTGACAATCCTTTGTGCTGTGGGCCGTTAGTCGGCATATTCCTCATCCTCAGAATCCCATTCTTTGTATTTACGTTCTAAGGTCTTGCGAGCTACGCCCAAGTCGCGAGCAGCGGCTGATTTGTTGCCTTCGTGCAAGTTAACGACTTGTTTAATATGTGCTTTCTCGACTTCTTTTAACGTCCAGCTGTTTGGATAGCCCTCGCCAGTAAATTCTTTGCCTTCTTTAAAGGTTGGTAACTCAGCTGAGTGAGAAACAGTAATCGATACATTAGGCAGTGAATGCCCGCCATTCAGCTCTCGCCAATAGTGTGCAGGTGGTTTGCCAAGCAAGATACAACGCTCAATCAAGTTTTTCAGCTCACGAATGTTTCCCGGCCAATCGTACTCACTCATGGCTTCCATGTCCTCGTGCGCCCATTTGGGCGCGGGCATACCTAGCTCGCGCGTCAGCATGTTGCTGAAAAATGGCACCAACTCAAATAAGTCGGTTTTGCGCTCTCGCAGCGGACACACTTCAATTTTCAGAACGTTTAAACGGTAATAGAGGTCACTGCGGAAATTACCTTGATTGACCTCTTCTTGCAGGTTTCGGTTGGTTGCCGCTACGATACGGACATCAATACTGATCTCTCTTTCTGAACCGACAGGGCGAATCGTACGCTGCTCTAACACACGTAATAATGATGCCTGCATTGCAAGTGGCATCTCCCCGATTTCGTCAAGAAATAAGGTGCCACCGTTAGCAACACGGAACAAACCTTCACGCGATTTTTTTGCACCGGTAAACGCGCCCGATGTATGACCAAACAACTCACTTTCTAAAAGCTCTGGTGCAATCGCACCGCAGTTGATTGGCACAAACGGGCCCGTTCTCCCACTCGCCTGGTGGATACCTCGTGCAACTAGTTCTTTACCCGTACCCGACTCACCTTCCACCAAAACAGAAGCGCGTGATGGTGCAAATTGGTTAATAAGTTGCTTAAGCAGACGCGTTTTTTCTGAGCCGCCGATGATCTCTGAGGTATTGTGACGTTGGTAATCGCGTGTCATGGCGTACTGCATGCGTTCGTTCAAACGGCGATCCATACAGCGACTGACCGCTTTTAACATCTGCTCAAGGTTGAATGGTTTGAGGATAAAGTCGGAAGCACCGAGCTGTAGCGCTCGAATGGCAATTTCTAAATCCGCATAACCCGTCATAAAAATCACATCGGCACGTTTGTCATCATCTTCAAACGCTTCTTCCCACTCAATTCCAGAACGCCCTGGCAGATTAATATCCAGTAAGATCAGATCATAATGTCGAGAATTACGCAGTAGTTCTGCTTCTTCGATGCTACCAGCTGTATCGACATGTGAAAAAAGCTTACCCAATGCCTTTTTCAAGATGGCTTGCATGCCTAATTCATCATCGACGACCAGTACGGAAAAGGCGCTATATTGTTGGTTTGTACTAAGATGGGATTGAGTAGACATATTTACCCCAGATGGATTTCGATGGGACAGAGTGTACCAAGTTTAAACAGAGATACCCTACAAAAAGTGCGACATTTTGTACCAACGCAAACTTTTATGCAAATAACCCCATGATTTAGTGCATAAACCAAGCACTTTAAGCTTGTAAAAGGTTGGCATCTTGTTTGCTATAAGGTGGATACGGAGCGCATTTAAGTGATCTCAGGATGTTGATGTTTGCTTATTCCAACACCCTAAGACAACTTGCGTATTACGCTAATCGCTCTCGTCCAAAAAGGCTTCTCCCTAAAACCTGGAGAGATTCCAAAGAATCATTGGAAAGGAACACATAAAAATGAAAAAAATTGCGCTAACTCTGGCTGCAACGTCTATCACGCTTGTAAGTTACTCTGCGTTTTCTGCTCAAGACGGAGAACATGTTCGCCTTGCAACCACAACCAGTACTTACCATTCAGGTTTACTTGATTACCTGCTTCCACAATTTGAAAAAGACACGGGCTACAAAGTCGATGTTATTGCTGCAGGTACGGGTAAAGCCTTAAAAATGGGCGAAAACGGTGACGTAGATTTGGTGATGACACATGCACCAAAAGCTGAAGGCGCATTTGTTGAGAAAGGCTACGGCGTTTTACCTCGCAAGCTAATGTACAACGACTTTGTGATTGTAGGCCCGAAAGCTGACCCAGCAACAATCAAAAATGACGAAGGCGTGTTAGATGTATTCAAAGAGATCGCAAACAAAAACGCAACGTTCATCTCTCGCGGCGATGATTCTGGTACGCACAAAAAAGAAATGGGCTTCTGGGCTCAAACTAAAATCGAACCGAACTTTGGTGGCTACCGTAGCGTAGGTCAAGGTATGGGCCCAACTCTAAACATGGCGTCTGAAATGCAAGGCTACACCATGACGGACCGCGGCACATGGCTGGCTTACCAAAACAAATTGGATCTAGAAATTCTGTTCCAAGGCGATGAAAAACTGTTTAACCCGTACCAAGTTATTCTTGTTAACCCTGAGCGTTACCCAACGATCAACTACCAAGGTGCGAAGGCATTCAGTGATTGGTTGGTAAACCCTCGCGGACAGGAACTTATCAATGGTTTCCGCCTAAACGGTAAACAACTGTTTGTTGCGAATGCTGAGAGCAAATAACGCAATATGAATCTTGCTGATACAACACTGGAAGCGCTTCGCTTACTGGTGAATTTTGATGCAGACCTATGGGAGATCGTTGCGGTCTCCTTTAGTGTTTCTATTAAGGCAATATCCCTAGTGGTATTGCCGGCTATTTTGATGTCCTTTGTACTGGCGTATACCGACTTTCGCGGTAAATGGTTTTTGTTGTCGATCGTAAATACGCTGCAAGCGGTCCCTACCGTGGTGATTGGCCTGTTGCTGTACATGTTGCTGTCGCGTGCTGGCCCTTGGGGAGACTGGCAAATGCTGTTCACTCAGAAGGCAATGATCTTCGGCCAAATGGTGATCTGCTTCCCTGTTTTGGTATCGATGATGCATGGTGCATTACAATCTAGCGACCGTCGTGCAGTGGAAACTGCCATCACGCTGGGCGTCTCCATTCCGCGCTTGGCAGCTACGATGATTTGGGAAACCCGCTTTCCTCTACTTGCGGCTATCATTGCAGGGTTTTCACGTATCGTGACCGAGGTGGGCTGCTCAATGATGGTTGGTGGGAACATTATGGGCGTGACGCGAAATATTCCCACGGCTATCGCAATGGAAAGCAGTAAAGGTGCTTTTGCGCAAGGAGTTGCATTAGGAATTGTATTACTATCTTTAGCGTTGGCTCTAAACTTCTTCTTATCAAGCATGAGAGGCAAAGGCTACCTCAGAACATAGAACATGAAGCAAACAAACGACTCACCATTAACCCCATGTCGAGGCGAATTATGACTATAAAAATCACCGCCGAACAGTTATCCATGCGCTTTAAAGAGCGTGTGCTTTTCCACATCCCTGAGTTAGCCATCGGCCCAAATGATGCCATTTATCTCAAGGGTGACAATGGTGTGGGCAAAACTACCCTACTCAAAATCCTTGCTGGCTTGCTCAAACCCTCTACTGGCGATGTTGTTGCGCCAAAAGATACGTGGCTGAAAAGACTGACGTGTCGCAATGGTCGTGTCGATGTGATTTATCTCCATCAATCCCCTTACCTTTTTGACGGCACTGTATATGAAAACGTAGTCTATGGAGTGAAATATCAACAAGACACGCAAAAAGATAAGCGAGCTCAAGTTATTCACGCGCTGCGCATGGTAGGTTTAGAAACCTTAGCGGACGAACATATTTCCGTGTTGTCCGGCGGTGAAAAACAGCGCGTTGCCATGGCAAGGGCTTGGATTTTAAAACCGTCGATTTTATTGATGGATGAGCCAAGTGCGTCTTTAGACCAAGAATCCATTGAACGATTGGTAATGATGGCGAAAGATCTTTTGGATCGTGGTTCCAGTATCGTGGTGACAAGCCATCAGGCCAACGCACTGACCGACTTATGTAAAAAACAGTGGTGGATTAAAGACAAGACTTTGATAGAGTCTCCTCTGTTGTATGTCATACCAAAAGAAACATCCCAAGAGAATGCATATGCTTCAACCAACACAAACTAGTTGGGTCATTTTGGCTGGTGGCCAAGCCAGCCGTATGGGTGGAAAAGATAAAGGTCTGATTGAGTTAAATCAGAAGCCACTCATCGAACACGTTATTGAGCGTTTATCTCCACAAACTCCACGCATTTTAATTAATGCCAACCGAAACCAAGATGCGTACAGCAAATTTGGTTTCGTATTTAGTGATCAATTCAAAGATTTCCCTGGGCCTATGGGCGGTATTCACGCGGGTTTGATGCATGCTGAAACTGACTGGGTCGGATTTGTACCTTGCGATAGCCCACAAATCAACACCGACCTTGTCGAGCGTTTCTGCCAGTTCGTCAAAGAAGACAGCGATATTTTGGTCGCGCATGATGGTGACCATCAGCAACCTGTTTTTACGCTCTACCACAAGCGCGTACTGCCAAAACTCACCGCATTTTTAGAACGTGGCGACCGCAAAATCATTCTACTCTACAAAGAGTGCAATACCAGTTACGTTGACTTTAGCGACTCACCAAACTGTTTCGTCAACTTGAACACTCCGGAAGAACTGGCGCAATTTGGACAATTAGAATCATGAAACACACGCTAAACATTCCTATTCTTGGTTTTGCAGCTTATTCAGGCACAGGCAAAACCACGCTACTTGAAGCCCTATTGCCAAAGCTGACCGAAGCAGGTTTACGCATTGGCATGCTAAAACATGCGCACCACAACTTCGATGTCGATAAGCCGGGTAAAGACAGCTACCGTTTACGCAAAGCTGGCGCATCTCAAATGCTGATTGCTTCTCGCAACCGTTTTGCGTTAATGACAGAAACGCCAGAAGCCGAAGCGGAGTTTGAATTCCTATTAACACGTTTTGATGAAGACATGCTTGATGTGGTTTTGGTCGAAGGCTGCAAAAACATCGCGTTTCCTAAAATCGAATTGCACCGTGAAGAAGTCGGCAAGCCTTGGCTTTATCCAAACGATGAAAACATCATCGCTATCGCTTCAGACGGCGGCGAGTTGGACTCTGAACTGCCACAAATGAACATCAATGATCTTGAAGCGATTGCTCAGTTCGTTATTCAGTATGTTCAAGAAGCGAAAGCACCAAAAAACAAAGAGAAAGAAGCCGCATGTTGCGACACACTTTCTCCTGCTTTCCTTTCTGTGGTTCAAGGCCAAGAGAAAATCCTTTCTTTGGTGAACACGGTTTCGGAAATAGAAGCATGCAAGATTGAAAACGCCTATGGCCGCGTTCTTGCGGAACATATCGTTTCACCAGTAAATGTGCCGCAATACACCAACTCCGCGATGGACGGTTATGCCATCCGCAGTGATGATGTTGACCGTGATAGCTACCAAGTGGTTGTTGAAGTGATGGCGGGCCATGCTTACGATCAACCTCTGGACGTTGGTCAAGCGGTGAAGATCATGACTGGCGCACCAACACCACGTAACGGCGACACAGTGGTCATGCGTGAGCAAGCCTCTCAAGAAGGTGACAAGGTCACCTTTAACGGTGCGAATATCAAAGCAGGCCAAAACGTTCGTCAAGCAGGTGAAGATCTCGCTATCGGCAGTGACGTCTTTACCGCAGGCACTCGCCTAGCCTCTCCAGAAATGGGCATGATCGCTTCGCTTGGTTTTGGTGAAGCGAATGTGTTCCGCAAAGTGAAAGTTGCCGTGTTCTCCACCGGTGACGAAGTACAAGCGCCGGGAACAGAGCAAAAAGCGAATTCTATCTACGATTCCAACCGTTTTACCATCATGGGCATGCTTGAAAAGCTCGGCTGCGAGATCTTGGACTTCGGTATTCTGGAAGACAACGAAAAGTTAATGATTGAAGCGTTGGAAAACGCATCGGCGCAAGCGGACGTGGTTATGACTTCTGGTGGCGTATCTGTTGGTGATGCGGATTACATCAAACTTGCCTTGGATAAACTTGGTCAAATAGATTTTTGGCGAATCAACATGCGTCCGGGACGTCCATTAGCGTTTGGTCAAATCAACAACAAGCCGTTCTTTGGTCTGCCGGGCAACCCTGTGGCAGTGATGGTTTCATTCATCAACTTTGTTGAGCCTGCACTGCGTAAGATGCAAGGCGAACAAGGCTGGAAGCCTCTGAAAGTGAATGCCATCGCGACTGAGAATCTTCGCTCTCGCCAAGGTCGTACCGAGTTTAGCCGTGGCGTCTATGAGCTGGATGAAACTGGCCGTTTAACCGTTCGTACAACAGGCAAGCAAGGCTCTGGTATTTTACGCTCAATGAGTGAGGCGAACTGTTTGATCGAAATCTCCCCAGCTATTGATACAGTAAAAGCGGGAGAAAGCGTGACAATTATCCCACTTCAAGGCAGAATCTAGCTCAAACTAGAAATTCAAAGGTCAGCGAGTCTGGCCTTTTTGTTTAATACAGAAACCTTTTCAGAGAGACAGCTATGGCTCGCACCATTCTTTACACTTACAAAGACCAAGACAAAGAACTGACGTTCTCATACCAGCAGCACCGCAACATTCAAGAAGCAGTTGCAGAAGCCGAAGGTATCGATATCACTGAGTTCCTAAAGATGGAGCAACAAATCGAAGCAGTGTCTGACACTAAAGCGGTGCGAAACTACCGCGACAACTACTTCAGAAAATTAGGCTTTAGCAAAATCACCCTAGCTCAAAAAGAAAACCTGGGCGTAGGCAAAAAGAACAAATAAGCTTAGCTGCAAACAGAAAACTCACGATTCGTCGTGAGTTTTTTATGCATGCTACTTTTGTTCATGATCCATACCCGAGCATACCGAAATTACTTAGGTATATGAGTTACTTGGGTATACAAGTTACTTCGGTATATAAGTAAAAGCCCCGTTTAACCTTGAAAGTCTAAACGGGGCTTTAAATTTCTTCTTACTTTGTATCGAGTAAGGTTTAAGTCATTACTTGATGTTTAAGAACGCAGCGCCGCGTACACCACCTGAATCACCGTGTTTTGCTTTGATGATCTTAGGACACTTAGCCACAGACAATAAGTGTTTAGGGATGCGTTTTGGCATCTCTTCGTAAATCAATTCGAAGTTAGATAAGCCGCCACCAAGTACAACGGTGTGTGGGTCTGTTGCAGTAAACAGGTTTGCAAAGCAGATCGCTAGCAGCTCCATAAAGCGCTCGACGTGCTCTACTGCTTTCTCTTCACCCTCTGCGTGCGCTTTAATAATGTCGATCGCTTTCTTCTCTTCGCCGTAGTAATGCGCGTAAAGAAGCTCGAAACCACGACCAGATAGGTAACTATCTAAACAGCCTTTGTTGCCACAGCCACAGCCAAGTAATGGTGCGTTTTCGCCCAGGTGGAACCATGCGTCGATAGGAAGACGTGTGTGACCCACCTCACCCGCTACGTGGTTGCGGCCAGAGAATACTTTGCCTTCGTAGATAAAGCCGCCACCAAAACCAGTACCAAGGATCAAACCTAGTACAGATGGTTCATCTTGAAGATCTTCATCCCAGGCTTCAGAAAGCGCGAAACAGTTTGCATCGTTTTCAATTTTTACGCTGCGACCGATTTTAGCTTCTAGATCAGCACGAAGTGGTTTGCCTTTTGCCGCAGGAACGTTAACTGTTAGTACCGTTGCATCATCGGCGTCTTCCATACCTGGTAGGCCAAGACCAATCGTACCTTCGCAGCCAAACTCTGTATCGTATTTATTCACCAATTCCGCAATGGTATCAACCAGCAGCTCGTAGTTGTCTGTTGGTGTAGGTACACGTTCCGTCGCTACACGCTCAAGCTTCTCGTTAAATGCACCAAATTCAATTTTAGTGCCACCGACATCAAAGCCGTAATACATGTATTTCTCTCCTAAAAAATGCTTCAAACGACTCTCAAAAATGGCTAGAGTCAAAAGTATAAACTGATGGCATTATCCATATCTGTACGCCTGCAAACCGTGACCGAATGCAGATTTATCCCCTCACCGAAGCCAGTTGAACAACATACCATCAACAAAAGCTCATTCCTTAGAGTCAGCTCTCGGTTTTCATCCACTCTTTGAAACGTTTCAAGTGTGGCTGGTTAGGGTCGCTTTTGACTCGAGTCTTGCTCAGCATGTAAGTTTCTCTGAAGGCTTCAAACCACAATTGAAGGCATTCCGCAGCTTTAGGCTCACCAGCTTGTTTTAAAACTAATGTCGCGACTTCGGCGGTTGAAAGATGCTGATCATTCTCGGAGCGGCGCATGATGTATTCAGACAGAGATTCCGGCTCAATGGAAAGCACAGGCAAAGATTTAAGAAAATCAGAACGACGGAATATCTTTCGCGCCTCACGCCAGCTACCATCAATAAAGATCAGCAACCATTTTTTGTTCTCGACATCTTCTTTTACCAATCGCCCTGGCTCTAGATCTTCAATTAAACGAGAGGGATCATCCACATAGTCTGCAGGAAATACAATCACCGGTTGGTAACTGTCATCCTGTAGTAGCGCTAGCATCTCTTCAGACGGTTCTGTTCGGTTCCATTGATACACGTAAGTCTCTTGAATCGTATCAGCGATTAGACGACCGGTATTACTTGGCTTAAACACTTCGTTTTCAGAAACAATCAACATACATGCAATATTGGCCTTGATGTTTGGCTGAAGGTCGCACAAACAGTGTTGCTCAGAAACCTGGCAATATTGGCAACGAACCACTTTACATCCACGCGCGTTGAAAGGCTTGGTTGAGATAGATTGTCGGTACTGATATAAACGGTGGAAAGCGTGAATTCTCATGGTAAGTAATGCCAAGTAAAAAGTAGAGCGCGATTCTACTGATATTATGGTTTCGCCTCAAGATAAGCCCATCAGCAGTGTGTTGAAATAATTTCACTCTTATCTCGGTCATAGATAAAGAAATAAATAAGGGAATGACAGTGACAGAAACGACATTTCAAGAACCCTCATGGCTCAGATTAGGCTTTTTCCTTGGCGTATTATTGCTTTGTGCCATTTGGGAAAACAAATTGCCTAGAAAAACACTGACCGCTTCGCGCAGGTTTCGCTGGGTCAATAACTTGTCATTGGTCGCTTTTAACAGCCTAGTTATTGCTTTAATCATGCCTATCGCCGCCTTTCAAGCTGCGGTCATAGCTCAGGAGCAACAGTGGGGGCTGCTCAATATTCTGTCCCTCCCCGCTTGGTTAAATATTTTTCTAACCGTCATTTTGCTTGATTTCGTCATTTACGCTCAGCATGTTGTCTTTCATCATGTAAAGCCGCTGTGGAAGATTCACCGAATGCATCACGCCGATCTCGACATAGACGTCACTACAGGCGCACGCTTTCATCCCTTCGAAATAATCATTTCAATGGGAGTAAAAATTGCAGCCGTGCTTATCTTAGGTGTTTCACCTATCGGAATTGTGGTATTTGAAATTGTGCTTAATGCGAGCGCGATGTTTAATCACAGTAATGCAAAACTGGCTTTATCCATAGACCAAAAACTGCGAAACGTCATCGTTACACCAGACATGCATCGCGTGCACCATTCAGTGATAGTAAAAGAGACCCACTCAAACTTTGGTTTTTTCCTTTCAGTTTGGGACCGCTTTTTTGGGACATACCGAGCTCAGCCTAAGTTGGGTCATGATGATGTTGTTATTGGTGTGCCGGAAATTAGAGACGAAGAAGAGCAAAGATTAGATAAGCTTTTAACGCAGCCCTTTCGCTACAATAAAGAGAAGAAGTAATGGTTGAAAAAATATTGTTGGATGAAGTATGTCAACAAAACGAATAGACCAAGCCTAAACCCCTGTTAAACACTACTTCATCCTCATGATGTGTAAGAACAGATTAGTTTTCTGCTAGCTGACGCTTTTTGTTTAACTGAGTAATACCAACAAATAAACCAACAACACCAAGCACTGCACATGCCAAAGCATTGGTGTTCATTACTTGCTGTGCCTCTATTGAGCTGTATAGAAAAGCAAGGCTGAAGAAAGTGGTGACAAAGCTCAAACCTGTCAGTACGCTGAAACCAGCAAAACTGGCCAAGTCTTTAAAATCGTTCATAACGAGTCCCTGTTTACAATCCTTAATCGAGTGTTGTGAAAATAATAATTAACGAAATATTTGGCGCGATTGACTATGTTTTCGCGCATTCCATAACCAGATAGATACCCCAAATGAGAACCCTAAAAACAGTGTCTTCATTTGTAGGGCGACGTTGTTATCTAATATTTCTAATGTATAGTGAGCGTGGGAACTAAAGATAACATTGGTTATAAGAATCAATAACATAACGACTAGGCCAGAGCGGCGATGCTTGACCAATAGATACGCTGCTAATAAGTCCAATAGTCCCAAAGCGCTCCAATACATATTCAACCAGCGTGGCGCAAAATCGTAAGGTAAAAAGCCACCAACAATGTTGTCATAAAGATGAACCACTCCGCCAACTGTCATAAAAAGGCATAAGAGAAACACGACGAATTTATCCATTACCGTTTCCTTATCTGAATGAATGAGCAAAGCATATAGAAGTCACTTAAACATTTGTAATCCCATCGCCATTTTTGAGATCGACAGTGCCATTATCAACACGATGAGAACAGTAACGGCTGCTCTACCTTCTTTATTTAGCATAGTGTTTGCTTTGTCATTGTCCCAAATCCGCCAATGCAACGACAGAATCCTCCTTTAAATCACGCCTTGGTTTATCAACTCTCGTACCTTTTCCAGCCCGCGCTGAAACACAGTATGTGCATTCGCGGGAAGGCCGCTCTCGACATCGTGCCAGAAGAACGCGAAATCATGTCCACCATCGTCTTGCGTATGAAACAGCCATGAATTAGCAAGGTCAGTACACTCACACAAAACAAAATGCCATACTTGATTTTGAAAGCCACTGTCCCATGAGCATAAATATCGTGCGGAACGAACATGTGTGATACCAGACTCCTCAGCGAGCTCCCGCTTGGCCGCTATGATGTAACTTTCATCAAACACTTCAACAGTGCCCTTGACGAGCTGAACACCCGCCAACGGATGTTTAAAAAGTAGGATCTCTTGATTTTGATTACGTAGAACGACGGGGCAAACTTTATCGATCACAAAACCACTCCTTATGGTTCAAGCAAAAGGCTTTAGCTTTCTCTGGATATAAAGAAATCGCATGAAGCTGCATGATTCATTCCTTTGAATTCTGGCGACATTCTAGTCAACGAGTCCCTCGAACAAAGCATTAACATCACGTTGTGATAACTAAACCCTTTAGAAATGAACGAGATGAGATGTAACTCACTTTTGCGATGCAAATAGGAGCCATTAAATGAGTAGCCGTAACAAAAAAGCAGAACCGAGGTTCTGCTTTTAGTCGGTGGAAACATCTCATTTACTTGGTCTGATGAAGCTCATACTTGTGCAGCATTGCTTGCTGGTGCCCAGCAATTTCCGCCACTTGCTCAGAACTCTCAACCATAGACTCAAGCTGCAGCTTTGTGCGTTCGCCAAGGTCAGAAATATGTGTGATGGATTGAGATACATCTGCCGTCGCTCGTTCTTGTTCTTCTGTAGCAACTGAGATTTGCTCAACACGTTCTTGAATGTGCTTAACCGCGAGGTTGATATCAGAGAATGTCGATTTCACTTCATTGCTGGACTGTAGCGCGTGGGTCATTTCTTCTCTTGAATCATTAACTGCTTGGCGCGAGCGCTCTGCGGCAGTAATAAGCTCGCTCATCATTTCTCGGATGTTCGTAGTTTGTTGAGAGGTATCACTTGCAAGTTTGCGAACTTCATCAGCGACAACCGCAAATCCACGCCCTTGCTCACCAGCACGGGCAGCCTCTATTGCCGCGTTGAGAGCAAGTAAGTTGGTGTTGTCCGCGATCCCACTGATCATATCCACCATTTCACGAATCTGTTTAACACGCTGGTCTAGCTCTAACATTGACTGTTCATTTACATCCAAAGAGCTTTCTAATGACTCCAAACGTTCGCGGTTTTGTTCCACGACTTGAACCCCTTTTTCAGTGTGTTGGGTTGCAAGGAGCGAGTCCTGTGAAGATGCATTTGTCACCATTGCTATTTCACGAATAGAGGCTTCAAGCTGCGTTATGGTCGTGATCATACTCGACAACGCTTCATTTTGTGTTGCCAACCCATCACTTGTTTGTTCGGCTGCACTGTGACTTACTTCTGCCGTCTGATAAAGCGTTTCACAATTGCGCGTCACCGTTTGAATGGAGTCATGTGTGGAATCGATTACTTGATTCAACTTTCGTGCTACTTCTTTCAGCTCATAGGGGCCAACTTCTTCTGCCTTGTCACGAAAATCATGTTCGGTAAGTGCTGAAAGACGCGTTAGTACATTCCTTAACCCTCGGTTTGTCCATGACTTGAGACTAAACCAAGTAACCAGAATAATAAAAGAAATCACACACGCCGCAAACACGAGCACAACGCTCACCGATTCAATGGTCTCGTTGACCACCCGCTCCTTTTCATCGATCAACTGACCAGCGGTTTGGGAGATTTGATCAAGTAACCGCATGGTTTCATCCGCAAGCATCGAAGCCTGTTTAAACTCTGAACGTTGCAATTCCCCTTGTTCTAGTTTGGCGAGGATCAAACGCAGCACGCCCTTTTCACTAAAGCCTTGTTTCACCATCTCATATGGTGCGGTTAAGCTTGCATATTCACTTACTTCAGGATGGAAAGATTGGAAGTCTTCATAGGCGAGTTTAATACCTGCTATGCGATTTCGCATTTCTCGGTATTCTTTTTCGGCTTTGTTTAATTCTGAGTGCATCATCATGACTAAGAACGTACTTTCCATTGAGCTTGCAGAAGCAATGAAACGGTTAGCGGCATCGCTCGACTCAGGATTATCAGCACTAAGGAACGAACTGATTCGATTCATTTCCGGGCCGATAGAGCTAAGCCCATAGCGAAAACCACCAACAGCGGCATCAATATCCATTTGAATTTGTATCACCGAAGATTGCTTCAACAAAATGGACTGCGTGATGTTATGTAAACGCGCTAGTTTGGTGTCTAACTCCTCCGAGAGTTGCTGAGCTACACCAGACGCTTTCACAACCAAAGTTGTGCTTTGAGTTGCAAGAGAGTCGATTTGCTCTTTTATGAGAGGCAACTCTTTCGGCTCAGTAATCTGCATACCATGGTTGAGTAGCTTAACCATCTCCAATACATTCCTGGTTAACTTTGCGTTTGCCATCGCGATTGGTAATGCTTTTTGCGACAAGTCTTCAAATTGTTCCCCTACCTGTTCCATTCCTTTGAAACTTGAGACAGAAAGGGCTATAACAAGAGCAATGATAGTTAAAAATGTTGCACTGACAGCCTGAATCAGTGAAAGTGATGTGCGTGAGCGTTTTCGCTTTGCCATAATCAATTTTTATTCTTTCTTAAGGTTGAATCGGTTCTGCAGTGATTCCGTCACATTTGTGAGACAAAACCGTGATTTGCAGCCCATACTATGGATTGGTTATGACACTAATATTTCAGTTGTGAGTCATAGAGATGACAGGTGGTGATTTGCGTCGAGTATATTTTCCTTTGATAATCAGTGTGCTACTAAGCGCCTGCTCTTCTGGGCCTGAGCCTAGTGAGCAAGCTCAAGTGACAGCACCTACAAATCAGCTATTGTCGGACAACCCCGACTTGTTCGAGTTTTACACAGAGTGGCACGGCACGCCTTATCGCTTAGGCGGGACACAGAAATCTGGAATTGATTGCTCAGCATTTGTACAAAAAGCGTTTATTGAGGCTTATCAGCTCTCGTTACCAAGGACAACGAGGCAGCAATCAACGCAAGGTGTGGAGTTAAGTTGGACGGATGCCAAGCAAGGGGATCTAGTGTTTTTTAAAACAAGACGTACAACTTATCATGTCGGAATTTACTTGGGTAACAAGCAGTTCATGCATGCATCGACGTCTAGAGGTGTGATTATTTCAAGAATCGACAACCCATACTGGGCATCTAAGTTTTGGCAAATAAGAAGAGTTACAATGTAACTCTTCTTACTCTTAACCGGACATTGCTGTAAGTTAAAACAATATCAGTCGTAAGTCGCAACAGCATTATCGAACAGATTTTTGACCAGAGCGATGTATTCATCAAGGAACGTGATCTGTTCATTGGTCGCTTTTTTATGCCATACCCCAGCCAATATCTCACCAAGATCTTCAACAACTGCATCAGCCTCTTTCAACAATTTGAAACGTACGCTCGAGTGAAGTTCTGGATTTTGCTCAAAAATCGCCATGATGTTTGAAGCCACCATATCGGTGACAACATCTTCGATGCTTTCGGATCCAGTGTCGCCAATTTCGGTCGTAAAAATATCTAGATTTAGAGACAGGTGCTCGATAAGAGCGAGATATCCATCGGTTTCTAAAACCACTGTTTTTCTCCGTTTATTGCAAGCCTTCGAAGCTGAAAGCAGAATAGTTTCAATAGTAAGACATGCCGAGAAAATTTCATTAACTTATTTCATATTAACAAACATTCACGAACCAACTGGATGATTTTCAAACAATTGAGCTTTGCTTCACTGAATTCGGATACAGGGTTTCTTCAAACCTTTTTATATTTCAGCCATTTTCATGCAAACAGGTTTGGTTACGACCATTTTCTTTTGCACGATACAGCGCAGCATCGGCACTCTTTAACCATTGAGTGTGAGTTTCAAAATAAGGCTTATACTCGCAAACACCAATACTTATCGTGTAATTAATCAAAAAATCTTCCACTTTCACGATCTCTTGCTCAATTCTTTTGCGCAAACGCTCTGCGAAATAGCAAGCTTGCTCCTGGTTTGTGTGAGGAAGTAGTACGGTAAACTCTTCACCACCAAAACGACCGCAGATGTCACTGCTTCTTGCTGTTTTTCTCAACAAGGCAGAGGTTCGACGAATGACTTCGTCCCCTGTCGGGTGACCATAAGTATCATTCACCTTCTTAAAGTGGTCGATATCGAATATTACTAATGAGCATGGTCCGTCGATAACTTTTAAGTGAGCAAATTCATCTTTCAATGATTGCTCCCAATAAGCGCGATTAAATAAACCTGTTAAACCATCTTTGCGACTGATTTCCGACAAATGTTGATTTGTTTCTTTCAAATGAATGCGATTTCTCGCAGTTTCAGAAACATCATTGACTTGAATCGCTATGTGGCTGACCTCTCCTGAGAGCCCAATTAACGGCGTGATCACGATATCTTGATACATAAAATCACTGCTGTTTGAAACCGGAGAAAAATTGTTGAACTTAAAAAGATACGGTCGGTTTTCCCAGCTAGAAAAAGAACGAGTTTCCAGATCGGCGGCAGCTTTTATCTTGGTTTCTAGCCAAGTTCTTGGCAGCTCTTCAAAATGCTCAAATAAACATTCACCAAGAATTTCTTGTGATAGAATGCCACTGTATGACTGCATAAAACTGTTCCACACACACACTTTATACTCTTGATCCAAAACAATAAGCCCTGAATCCATCGTATCGAGAATTTGTGTGACCCAATGAAAGTCTGCTATGTCCAGCGTGATATCGGACATTAGATTAGCTCCATGATTTCATAGATTATTTCTACGGATGGCTTATCAATTAAAAACAGTACCTCGCACTCGAAATCGAGCGCTTCTGCCATGTAGGTGTATTCGATAGTAAAGAGCTCACCCAACTCGCCTTGCTCTTCACAATAAGGTGTTAAGGTATCCACAATGCCTGGCTGACGAAGTGAGAACTGCTTGTCGAGTTGATCGCCTAACGACGTGAGAAATGACGAAACCAGTAGGTTAGAGATATTCAAGATGATTTCATTATGAGGCGTAAACTCAAGGAGGTAACCTAATTTTTCCCCAATCTGATTGATATCCCTACCACGTAAGCACACCAGTGCCTCTCCGTGAATACCACCACCGACAAACCTCTGCGCTACCGCAACGGAACTGTCACGCCCAACCACATCAACCAGTGTCATATGAAGCTCGCCGTAGGACAAAGGTCCAACATGAGGAACAGGAAGTTGGATGAACTCATGTAAATGGTCGGCCATAATCGCAGCCCCTTTACCAAGGGCAATGTTCGCAATTTCACGGAATTTGGCTAGTAAGGAAAGCTCTTCGCAACCCTGGTTTTTAGAATCAACCGCATGACTAGGTTTGAACGCATAATGCAGCCCTAATTGTTCGTATAGTGGGAGCACCTGCTCTTCTGTCAGAGGCTTAGCGATAAAAGCTTGAGCACCAAGATCGAGACAGCGCTGTTTTGCCTCTTGTTGAACATCTCCAGAAATAATGACGATTTTGGTCGGGTACTGACTAACAGGTAATGATTCGAGGACCTCAAAACCATCCATTATGGGCATCGTTAAATCGAGAAACAAAATATCGATATTTTGCTCAGCAAGAATATTAAGCGCCTCATAACCATCTTGCGCTTCAATAAGATGCAATGATGTATCTTGTACGATAGAACGCGCAATAAGCTTTCTTGCAACAGCTGAGTCATCACATATCAGTATTTTCATGCCACCAATGGAACTAACGTCAAAAAAATCATAATACCTGTTGTAAACGTTCATCTCCATATGCTAAGCCAACAAATCAGAGGCTTATAAGCGATTTGATTCACATTTATACAAATTGACTACACTAAGAGGAAGGTTTCTTTACTAAGTATGCTCAACATAGCGCCAACTCCCTGCTATTTATCCTAAACTATTGGTGGTCAAATAGATTCGCGAGGTTTTGTATGTGGCAAGCAATATCGCAACAGCTTTCTGATACTTTATTGTTCGATTACCAGATCACGGAAAAAGTAAGACTGTCTGGTGGGGATATCAGTGAAAGCTACATGATCAATGATGGCGAGCAACGTTATTTTGTGAAAATTAACGATCGCGAGTTTTTGTCTAAATTTGAGGTAGAAGCTGAAAGCCTGCATCTTTTGCGTGAAACATCCACCCTATTTGTACCTGAGGTGGTATTGGTTGGTAAAACCAAAAATGCCTCATTCCTAATTCTTAACTACCTTCCAACGAAACCATTAGAAGATGGTCCCAACAGCTTTAAATTTGGGCAACAATTAGCTCACCTACACCAGTGGGGCGAGCAAAAAGAGTTTGGTTTTGATACCGACAACTATCTCGGTTCGACTCTACAGCCCAACAAATGGCACAAGAAATGGTGTGTATTCTTTGCTGAGCAACGTATAGGATGGCAATTACAGCTCCTTAAAGAAAAAGGCGTCACCTTGGTTGATATCGATGACTTTATCGATGTCGTAAAACAGCGGCTAGCAAACCATGCTCCGGAACCTTCTTTGTTGCATGGCGATTTATGGAATGGAAATGCGGCACTCACTGCATTCGGTCCTATCTGTTACGATCCTGCGTGCTATTGGGGGGACAGGGAGTGTGATATTGCGATGACGGAGCTTTTTGGTGGATTTCAACCAGAATTTTATCAAGGCTACGAATCGGTTATGCCACTTTCTTCAAGCTATGAAGAGCGTAAAGATATCTATAACCTTTACCATGTTCTCAACCATTGTAATTTGTTTGGCGGCCATTACTTGGAACAGGCTCAACTGGTTATTAATAAAATCATTTCTTATTAATTTGGAAGCCACTGCATATTTCAATATGTAAAATCTCGAGGCACATCACTACAGAAGATCACCCTAAGCTCAAGGTTGAGTTTGGGGTCAAGTTTTGTACTTATTTCGACTCAATTAGCAACAACTCGACCTAATATCAAAGGAGACTTAACTTTGGATTGTGCCTATTTTCCTTGTAGGCAAAGTAAGTAAAGGGCTGTACTTCCTTGATGAATAGTGTGTTTAAAAGCCCTGCGAGATTAGGAGTTGTTGTATGAAAAATTATACCGAAAGGTATGTAAAGTGCCCGCATTGCGGACACTCTATCGGCATTACATTGGATGCAAGTAATGGTGACCAAGAGTTTTATGATGATTGCCCAGCTTGTTGCCACGCTATCCACCTAAATATGCGAGTGGATGAGTTACAAGATAAGGTCGAACTAATTATCGATGACAATTACGAATAACAGCTCGAGCATGTGAACATCAGAAATATAAAAACGCTTAAATGAAAAAGGAGCATTATGCTCCTTTTTCTCATTCTAAAGCTGTTTTGCTGCAAGAACGCGCTCAACAGTATCAACAATTGCTTGAGTCTGAGGATCAAACTCAATATTAACACGCTCCCCTACTTGTCTCACTCCGAAAAGCGTTCGCTGCAAGGTTTCTGGAATTAGGTGTACCGAAAAACGACACGCTTCAACTTCACCAATAGTTAGCGAGCAGCCATCTAAACCAATGTAACCTTTCGCTAATACATATTTCATTGATTCTTGCGGCAGTTGAAACCAAATCGTGCGGTTATTGGGCGTATCGATGATATCGACAATATCTGCCGTCAAACTAATATGACCAGACATGCTATGCCCGCCTATTTCGTCACCAAACTTAGCCGCGCGCTCAATGTTTACGCTATCCCCTTCCACCAGCCGACCTAAATTAGTAAGAGCCAATGTCGCTTGCATTAAATCAAAACTGATAAGGTTGCCTTCGATCTTAGTCACAGTTAGACAACATCCGTTGTGTGCAACGGATGCACCAATTTCTAACCCTTTACAAAGTTCATCGCTTAACTCGACAACGTGCGTTTGAAAGCGTTCTTTTTTATCAATTTTAACGACCTTCGCCGTACCCTGAACTATTCCTGTAAACATTTCTTTTTACCTATTGATTTAATACCAACTGTAGTCGAAGACTAAGCTCTAAACACTGCGCTACAGGTCGGAAATAAAGACCGCAGACGATAAAGCCATGGCTTAATGAACACTGGTTTGTTCTCATGCATGCTTCAACATTACCATGATTCGCTGCTGTTCTCAGTAAAAGCGTATCCTTAGCGTGGAGAGCGTCCAGTCAGTGTTATCGACTATTCGCTACCTAGCTATGGAATATAAACATACAATTGTTTATCATTTGCGCGGAGTTTCTCCGAGGCATTTTTTCACCTTATCGTGACTAAAATCAACCATCAGATCCGTTCACCACATCTTTTGCCCTCGAGTACTCTCATTCTTTCAACTTATTGTTCCGCTCTGGAGTATTTTTCGTGCATCGCTATAAAGAAGAAGCATCAAGTCTTATCAAATTGGCGACCCCGGTATTGATCGCATCTGTCGCTCAAACTGGTATGGGGTTTGTTGATACCGTAATGGCTGGAGGCGTTAGCGCCACCGACATGGCTGCGGTTTCTGTCGCTTCAAGTATTTGGCTACCATCCATTTTGTTTGGGGTGGGTTTATTAATGGCATTGGTCCCTGTTGTCGCACAGTTAAATGGCTCTGGTCGTCGAGTGAAAATCCCGTTTGAAATTCAGCAAGGCGTCGTTTTGGCATTGCTGATCAGTGTGCCGATAATTGCAGTCCTGCTTCAAACCCAGTTTATTCTCGGGCTGATGGATGTTGAAGCACTGATGGCTGAAAAAACGGTGGGATACATTCATGCCGTTATATTAGCAGTACCCGCTTTTTTACTTTTCCAAACGCTTAGAAGCTTTACGGATGGTATGTCATTGACGAAACCGGCAATGGTTATTGGCTTTATCGGTTTGCTGCTCAACATTCCTCTAAACTGGATTTTCGTGTACGGCAAGTTTGGTGCACCTGAATTAGGCGGTGTTGGCTGTGGTGTAGCAACCACGATTGTTTACTGGGTCATGTTTGCCATGCTATTGCTGTATGTGATGACATCAGAGCGATTGAAAAGCATCAACCTATTTGGAGAATGGCATCGCCCACAATGGAAAGCGCAAGTTCGTCTATTCAAGCTCGGCTTTCCTGTTGCAGCAGCGCTGTTTTTTGAAGTGACACTGTTTGCTGTTGTTGCACTGCTCGTTTCACCACTGGGTCCTATCATTGTGGCAGCGCATCAAGTCGCGATTAACTTCTCCTCGTTGGTATTTATGCTACCAATGAGTATTGGTGCAGCAGTAAGCATTCGTGTCGGCCATCGACTTGGTGAAGAAAACGTAGATGGCGCGCGCGTAGCGTCACGAGTCGGCATTATGGTTGGTCTAGCTTTGTCCGTTCTCACAGCGATTTTAACCGTCTTGTCTCGCGAGTGGATCGCCGAGCTTTATACTAGCAACCCAGAGGTCATCACTCTGGCGATGCACCTGCTCGTGTTTGCCGCTGTTTATCAATGTACGGATGCGGTTCAAGTGATCGCAGCTGGTGCATTACGCGGCTATAAAGACATGCGAGCCATCTTCAACCGTACTTTTATTGCTTATTGGATTCTTGGCTTGCCAATTGGTTACGTCCTTGGCCGTACAGACTGGATTGTTGAGCCAATGGGAGCACAAGGCTTCTGGCTTGGTTTTATCATCGGCCTATCTTCTGCGGCCTTTATGTTAGGCGTCAGAATGCGTTGGATGCATCGCCAAGAGCCAGAAGTGCAATTGAACTTTTCAGTTCAATAAAAAGTAAAAAAAGCCAGCATCCGCTGGCTTTTTTGATCGAATAATCACACGGTTGAGTATACTTATAACAAGATTACGAAGCGGTTGATTTTGCTCTCTAGACAACGGATACGAAGTTATAAAAAAGGATATTTGTGCGGTCTATTTTATTGTTCTTAATCTTGATTCTTAATGGTTGTGATAACTGGTTCAATCCAGAGAACGCCATGTTTGATAAGTATCATCAACGTGTAGCCAATGTATTGGACGTTCCTGCTATTCCAATAACATTACAGTCTACGGTAACGATTCCTGCGAAACGCGTTTTGTTCGAGCCATTGCCAAGGCTATCTATTGGCCTGCTAGAGAGCTATCAATTACGACAGTGCGGACTCTTCAATTTACTTGCTGAGAAAAACTCGCAACTTGGAAAGGTGCAGGATGCCTTTCATGATTTTGATTATCAAACTACCCTTTTAAGAGTCATGCATCGATGTTTATCCGAATTTCCACTTAGCGATGAAGAACGCGCGACATTGACAGAGCTTTACTCAACCAAGTGGCAACATTTAGACATTCATCTCGACAACTTACTACTCGTAAGTGACGCCATGCAAAAGCAACTAACTGCCTCTGATTGGCTATCTCAAAATACGACGAATGATATTGCACGCATTAACGATGTCTATCGTATTTTCAGCGAAATGTATGATTTACCCCACCGCGCGGTCTCACGTCTACCCGATGTGGAAGTTACGCAATATCAAGAAGAGTTAGAGAAATCTCGTTTACTCGGACGACTTTACTATTCAATGGTAAACACATCCCTTTGGTTAAAAGCGACAACTCAACTACTTGAGCAGAACCAGAGCAATGTATTGTGCGGGCCGAACAGAGACACCACTCAGTTCCGCTACTTAAGAAATGTCTTTCAATCCATTTACGTTGAAGAAGTGCAACCTTATTTGGCTTATTTAGACAGTACCTATCAACAACTTAATGATGGTGCCACTTTGGTGGAGAACCGTATGCAACTCCATGGTCACCAGTATGGCATCATTGAGGCACATAGGACATTTAGGCAAGAAACCCTAAACCACGTTCAGTTTTGGCAGGGTCTCTTCAAACGATGTGGCGTAACCGTTGGCAACTAGTAAGTGCAGAGCGTTCTATTCCTTCAATCTTTCACGCAAGAATCGAGCAAAACGTGGTTTACCAGTATGTGTAAAACCGTTATATCTAAATGTAATGGTTGAACCAATTTTCGGAGGCTGGCGACGTACTTCATCGGTAAATCCGCTACCGATGTAAAACTCAATGCCATTTGGTAAGCGAACTAACATTGCTCCCATCATACCTAACAAGCGCCCTGTTCCTGGCTTATAACCCACAACTAACGCTTCATCATCTGAGTATCGTTTTAGTTTAAGCAAATCACTACCGCGTCCAGCCTGATAGCGGCTTGATACCTTCCGCAACATCACCCCTTCACCGTCGGATATTGAAATTTTATCCAACTGTGTAAACAGATGAGCTTCATTTTGAATCGCTCGGTGCTCGACATATTTGATATGAGGCTGGTCGACTTCAAGCACTAAGTCTTTGATGTTGTAATAACGCTTCCGATAATCACCAGCGGAATATGGCATATCAAAGATCATAAAGTCGATATGTCGCCAAGCAGACTCTACAGGAGTTTTATCTAACACCGTTTGCTGAACAAGATGGAAATTACCTCTCCCAGCCCAAAGTTCACCGTCCAACGGATAATCAGGTAAAGGTCCTGTAAACCAATCTGGAGCGTAGATTCGATTACCATTTCTCGTCACGAGATGTTGCCCAGTCCAATAAGCGCGAACACCATCAAGTTTTTCGCTATACCAATATTCAGACACATCAATACCATCCTGATAGCTTTGTGCAAGAGAAACTGGTGGTGCGAGAGAAGTATCCGCTTGAAGCTGTGAAGACGCTGCCATAACAGCCAGCGCAATTAATGTCATTTTTAATGGCATAAGAAGACCTTGTACAAAAAATCGTCTTTATTGAAACGTAAGTCCTCTCGATGACCTATTTATTACTAGTTGTTCTTCGACTCATAACAATCAACATTAGTAATAATTTGCAAAGATAATCATAAACTTTAGACAGGTTTTGCATTTAGTCGTTACACGTTGTTCACTTAAGGCGGATGGTTCGTCAATCGAGTTGGAATCTAATCATGACGAGATCCCCCGCTCTAATGACTTCTTTAGGTTCAACACCTCTTATAAGCAAACCATTTCTCTGTGCATTTTTGATTCTCAATTTGAGAATCAGTCCTTTCTCAAATTGAACAATATCATTAACAATATTTAACTGTTTGATTTTTCATTAATTTCAAATTGGCACGTTACCTGCTCTATATCCAATTAGAAAAACAAACGGAGACAGAGTCATGGAATTACGCAAACTAGAAATCAATCAAGACAAGTTAGCCATTGAGTTTTTTGGTGACTTAGACGCAAGTGGCTGTCGACAAGCACAACATCACATTGATGAAGTAATTCACAACAATCATCACAAAGAAGTCGAAATTAACCTACAGCACGTCCAATTTCTTGATTCTTCAGGGATTGGTGCCATTGTTTACTTATATAAGCGTCTAGTTGAACGTGAAAGAAGCATGAGTATTGAAAACGTATCAGGCCAACCTTTAGAAATCATGAGCTTGCTTCGTATCAACCATGCCATTCCCGTTAACTCAAAAAGACACTAAAAATACCGGTTTAAACGGAGGTTGGCATGGTAAATCTTATACGACGATATGCAGTAAGCGGTCTTGTTGTCGGCATGTTTGGTTGTTCGTCGTTTGACTACCCAGAACACGGAAAAGGTGGCTTGGCGGAAAGCTATCAAGATATCTCGATCGAGAATTATCAGTTTTCCCCTGTGATGCCTGACGAGCCTTTAGGTCCAGAACATGGGTTAAGGTTTGATTGGCAACTGACCAAGTTACATCTAGACGCACTAATCCAAGAGGGAGCGCGCTGGTGTTTTCCTGCGGCAGTTGTTCAGGCCCTTGAAAAACAAAATAGAATTGCGCGCGAGTTAGAAGGTGGGCTTTTACTCGACGCTGCCAACGACCTTGTGATTCAGCGTCGACGCTTAAACCAGCTCGAACAACAACTCGACTACGTACTGAGCCAAACCACTTGCACACCGCCCGATGATATTGAAGCACTACGTAGCGACCTAAACATAGTCTCGGATATCTATGCACTACTTAATATCGACAACCAGTTTGCTGTCGATTCAGCAGAAATCAACCCGAAGTACATGGGACATTTGGCAGAAGCAGCCTACATTTTACGTGACCACCCCAACCTATCTCTTGTAGTAACGGGGCATGCGGATGCAACTGGAACACCCGATTACAACCAGAAACTTGCTCAAGCGCGTGCGGAACAAGTAAAGCGTTACCTAACCGTATTTGGTATCACTTCAGAGAGAGTCACTACCAAATCTGTCGGAGATAACCTGCCACTCTATGAAGGTGAAACATCCGCCGTGCGTTTAACTAATCGTCGAGTAAGCATCGAGGTTATTAGCCCTAATTCAGATAGCGATACCTCAATAAACCGCAACCCAACGGCAGGAGGCGCGCTATGAACACGATGAAACCATTTATCCTCTTAATGTTGTTGTGTCTGGTTGCGTGGGTACCATCTTCCATAGCGGATGAGAGCAATATTGTTAAGGTCGGTGATTTAATACAGATTAACTTACCCGGAGAGGCGTCGTTAAACCAAGGGTTTCAGGTTGATCGTCGTGGACGAATTAATTTACCAGAAGTCGGCCCTGTATTAGTGGCCGGCTACAATGAACAACAACTACAAGACGTGATTATCGACAGGCTAAAGACCGTGTATCGTGACGTTAACAACGCTCGAGTTTTTATTAAACAGCAACAGTTGTTAGTGTCCGTTCAAGGCTACGTGGTCAAACCCGGTGAATATACCTTACCTTCTGGGTCCAACATTCAAATGTTTGTGTACGAAGCTGGCGGCCTGCGCGCAGGGGCTCAGCTCGATAAAATGATAGTGAAACGTGGAAATAAAAACATTGAATTTGACTACAAACGCTTCCTTGATACGGGTGACAATAGCCAGCTGCCAAAACTAGAATCACTGGATGTCTTATTTGTCCCCGCTTCCCCACTCGTAGGGAATATTGAGCAAGAGTTTGATGCAGCAAAACTCGCGAATTCAGGTGACAGCGCAGATTCCGCTCGTGCAATCAAAGTCTTTGGTGAAGTCAACGCACCTGGCTCGTTCTCATACAAGCCAAACACCACGCTAGTTGATGTCGTAATGCGAGCTGGCGGCGTGACACGATATGCCAGTGTTGAGCAAATTCGCGTGATAACAAACAATAACCCAACCATGTTTAACCTGAAAAAGTACCTTGATACTGGAGACCAAAGCCTACTGCCAGAGATCCTGCCAGGTGCCACCATCTTTGTCCCAAAACAGGAAGAAGAAATCAAAGCAGGTGCAAATGTGGTTTACGTGATGGGTGAAGTCGCCCATCCTGGGGCATACGAAGGCAAGCAAGGCGCTAGCTTCATGGATATCCTCGCCAACGCTGGCGGGCCCACTCGCTACGCAGAATCTCGCCAAATTCGCGTTATAAAATCCGATGGCAAAGTCATCAAATTCGATCTTACCGCGCATACAGAAGGACTATCTTCAGCCAGACCACCAAATGTTGGACCAGGAGACGCGATTTTCGTACCGGAGAAAACCGATTTCAATGAGAAGTCTTGGTTAAAAGTAGCACCTAGTCGAGCGGTCGCAGTGATGGGAGAAGTTGTTCGCCCTGGACGCATCGAGTGGTCAGACGAAATGGATTTGATTGATCTGCTTGCACACGTTGGAGGCCCAACTCGACGAGCTGATACCACCAAAATTGAAGTCGCCAATAACGGTCAAATGACACAATTTGACTTAGACCAATACATTCTGGATGGCTCACCAACATCAAGCCTACCTCAAGTTTCCGCTGGTACAGTCGTAAGGGTACATGCATTGCCTGACGACCCATCCGATAATAAATCGCAATGGGTAAGCCAAAGCTCTGACGCATCGATATACGTTTTCGGGCAAATCAATGCACCTGGGCGCTATCGTTTCACTGAAGATATGCATTTTCTGGATATTTTGTCTGCCGCCGATGGACCGACAATGGATGCAGATATTCACAACATCCGTGTCACACACCGAGGCCTAGGTTATGCCAAAGTGAGTAAATTGAATTTATCGATGTACTTTGAAACAGGTGATGAATCAATTCTGCCCCACGTTCGTCCTGGTGATACCATTTACATTCCAGAAAAAAACAAAAACTGGTTAGATCGTTCAAAAGAGTCCACGGTACGCGTATTAGGTGAAGTAAGAGACCCAGGGCGATACGTATTCAATGACAACATGACTGTGCTTGATCTGTTAGCGGAAGCAGGAGGACCAACTGACAATGCCTACCTTGAAAAGATCAGTGTGGTCAATATGTCTTGCTGCCAGGGCCAAGCCCGAACATTTGATTTGGTGAACTTTAGTAAAACAGCCAACATTTATGAGCTGCCAGTCATTCGCGCAGGCGACACGATTTACATTCCCCATAAAGACGAAAGCTTTGTTGAAAAAGCGAGGGCCGGATTAAGAGATATTTTACAAATCACCACAACCATCGTGTTAATAGGAGCGTTGTAATGACTATTCCTGCAACTCACGCTGAGATTGAGCAAATTTATCTTCAGAGTGAACAGAAAGGCCACAAAACGATTTGTGTTGTGGGTTGTAAATCTGAAGATGGTGTCACTTCCGTGGCTTCATCTCTTGCAGAGCGCTTGGTTTTAGCAGGCCACAATACTTTGTATGTAGACCTTAACTTATTCAAACCCGCTTATCACACTGTTCACGAATTTGATGATGACGAGAAGGTTGGCCATTTGATCACACGAGAGAATACACACCAAACTTTAGTCGGCCTCCCTGCTCCGTCTCTCGCCAGTACTCAGTTAGCGTACCGAGACCCAACAACGCTGAAACAAAACATTGCACAATGGTTAACGCAGTACGAGCGCGTCGTGATAGATACATCACCACTTCTTAGTGTCAACCGAAGCAATATTGCGCCTCAAGTGATTGCTGGCGTATGTGATGCTACTTTGTTAGTAGCGCATTATGGCTCTACGACTGCAACCCAGCTCGAGCAAGCCAAAAAGCTACTCGATGCTAGCGATGCGAACTTGATTGGTTCTGTACTGAACATGAAGCACACTCCAAGCCTGAAAGATGAGTTAATCCGCCAAGTTTCCAAGCTGCGTTTCTTACCAAAAAAGTGGAAAGAAAAACTGTCTCAGCAAATTAAAAAAAGCGAACTGTTTATGTTATAGGGAGCGCTATTATGACGATAAATAATACATTGACTATCGAGCAAGAATTAGTGGATGAGCATATTCTTCAGCAAATGATCAAAGATACGTGCGCCGAAATCATCCCTACCTTGATTGATCACTATGTCGAAGAGTCACGCGATCGCATGGAGAAAATAGAGCAAGCATTAAGCACAAAAGACCTTCAAACATTAGAGTTCGAGGTTCACACACTGGGCAGTTCTGCTCTCGCTTTAGGCAATCGAACGCTTTCAAGACAAGCAAGAATGATTGAGAAGTACTGTGTCGAAGGAAAAATACCAAAAGCATTGGAGCTTTGTGAAACACTTCCGCAACTCGCCAATGAATCGTTTGATGCGTTAGAAAAGCGAAAAGCTCAAGGGTTTGAGTAGTATTAGTGTCTTACTCCCTAGCGAAGCATCGCGTTTGATAAAGCGCGATGCCGACATCATCTCAGAAATTTAGGCTCCAAATTCAGTCACCCTCTCCAAGCCACATACCTTGAAATTATTTGGGTATAACTTAATCAATTAAAAAGTATGGATTTTTCGCAAATTTCCTACCTTGTGCTAATACTTAAATAACGCTTTTCTCAAATTGAGAATTTTCAGCACTAGAGAGCTATAAACCACTCATAATGCCAAATAGTAGTGCTGACAAAAATCATAAAAAATGAAACAAACTACGTTGGGATGGGACTATGAGACCAAGGGTGTTACTGGTAGAGGACTCTACTTCACTAGCCATACTTTATAAGCAGTATGTGAAAGACGAACCTTATGACATTTTTCATGTCGAGACAGGTCGCGAAGCGATTCAATTTATTGAAAGAAGCAAACCTCAGCTCATCATTCTCGATTTGAAACTGCCCGACATGTCTGGCGAAGACGTGTTGGATTGGATCAACCAGAATGACATTCCTACGTCCGTTATTATTGCTACGGCACACGGCAGCGTCGACTTAGCCGTTAATCTAATTCAAAAAGGTGCGGAAGATTTCTTAGAAAAGCCCATAAACGCTGATCGCCTAAAAACATCAGTCGCATTGCACCTCAAACGCGCCAAATTGGAAGATTTGGTGGAAAATATTCAGTCCAAGTTTGATCGCCACAACTATCACGGATTCATCGGTTCAAGCCTCCCGATGCAGGCGGTATACAAGACCATTGATGCTGTTGCGCCAACTTCTGCCAGTGTGTTTATTGTGGGAGAAAGCGGCACAGGTAAAGAAGTTTGTGCTGAAGCCGTCCACCGCCAGAGCGACCGTAAAGACAAGCCTTTTATTGCAATTAACTGTGGGGCTATTCCACGAGATTTGATGGAAAGTGAGATTTTTGGTCACGTTAAAGGGGCCTTTACTGGAGCAACAACAGATCGAAAAGGTGCGGCGACGCTGGCACATGGTGGTACGCTTTTTCTTGATGAGCTGTGTGAAATGGAACTTGAGATGCAAAAGAAGTTGCTCCGTTTTCTACAAACGGGCACTTACACCCCTCTTGGTGGCACTCGAGAAATGAAAGTAGATGTGAGAATCATTTGTGCCACTAACCGAGATCCATTAACAGAAGTAGAAGAAGGTCGTTTTCGTGAAGACTTATACTACCGTGTGCACGTTATACCTATCGATATGCCCCCATTACGTGAACGAGGAAGTGACATCGTCACGCTTGCCAAGCACTTCTTGACCACTTACGCCAAACAGGACAAAAAGAAATTCTCAACAATCGACAGCGAAGCTCAACATATCATCAAGCATTACGAATGGCCGGGTAATGTAAGGCAACTACAAAACATCATACGTAACATTGTGGTGCTTAATAACGACGAAAAAGTCACGGTGAGCCACCTACCCGCTCAACTTACTAAAAAGTCTAAAGTGACGAAAACAACGACGCCTGCGCATGTTGCTCAAGAGTCAGCAAACATTGCACCAATCACACCACCACCTGTTTATACTGAGGAACCTTCACCTTCTGCGGTCGAACCGTCGATTACCGCAGCGGAGCTGCCTGGTACACCGTCCTCTGCTGCTACCTCACCGTACTTTAACGCTGATGGAACCATTCGTCCTATGTGGCAAGTAGAGCGTGAAGCAATTCAAAACGCAATCGCGTACTGTGATGGCAACGTCCTCAACGCCGCTGTCATGCTGGAGTTAAGCCCATCTACGGTTTACCGAAAAAAACAAGCGTGGGAAGCGGATGAAATTAATCTCGAACAATCTTGATAAACCTGCCATTGGTGAAATTTGGATCTTGCTTGATAGCCGTCTATTCGGCGGCATTGAAAGTCACGTTATCGAGCTAGCTCGGGGATTAATCGCCTTTGGAAACAAAGCTCGAGTTGTGCTAACCACTGAGTATTCGCCAGCCGCTCAGATTGTACAGAAGGCAAAAGAAGCCGCGATCCCTGTGAGTTACTTAAACTATTTGTCTGGCGAGCCCAATAAAGCTTTAAAAATTAAGCACCTAACAAGCGCCGTCGCCAATCACCAACCCTCAGTGGTTCACTCCCATGGTTATAAAGCGTCGATTTTGTCGCGCTGCGCCAAACTGCTCACCCGAACGTTTCCTCGTTTGATTTCAACTTATCATGCTGGTGAATCGTCCTCAGGGAAGCTATGGCTATACGATTGGCTTGATAGAAGCTCAGGCAGCCTATCTGACCATTGCTTTGCTGTCAGTCCAAGTATTCAGCGCAAAGTTTTTTGTTCTTCAGAACTGCTGAATAACTTTGTTTCGATTCCCAACAGTCAACTCAACTATCAGGAAATCGCTTTTGTCGGCCGATTGAGTCAGGAAAAAGGCGCCGATCAATTTATTGAGGTAGCGAGGGTCTGTCCAACATTACAGTTTAGTGTGTACGGTGATGGCCCAGAAAAAGAATCGCTTAATCAAACTGCCCCTCCAAATGTGACTTTCTTCGGCCATCAAACCGATATGGAAGGTGTTTGGGAAAATATCAGTGTACTTATCATTTCTTCTCGTTATGAGGGTCTTCCAATGGCGGCGCTTGAAGCCATGTCGAGAGGCATTGCCGTGATGAGCTTACGTGTAGGTCGTCTTCCAGATATTATCCAAACGGGTAAAAATGGTTTTATCGTCGAAGACATTCCCTCTCTTGCTAAATGTCTTCATGACTGGATGTCGATTGGTGAAGCGCAACAATCACTCATTCGCGAGAATGCTCGACAAACCATCATTGATGATTTCTCAACACAAAGTGTGATTCCCGTATTGCTACAAAAATATCAAATTGAAACGGATCACTAATCCATATTGGTTCTCAATATGAGAATGATGAGTTCCAAACATAAATATCATATAAGATTCAATCACATAAACTAATGGCATATTTTGGCATCTCTATTGCAGCTCAGCAGTTAACGCAGATTAATGATGAGACAGAGGTGACTTATGACTACGCCAAAACGCATTCTATATGTTCATTATGGTGATAATTGGATTCGCGGCAGTGAAGTGGTGCTTCTGGCTCTCATTTCAGGAATCGACCGCGATAAGTTTGAGCCATTCGTATGGTCCAACTGCCAACCATTAATCGATAAGTGCCAATCGCTCGGAATTGAAGCGGAACATTCAGCCTTCAATTTGGTGGGTGGTTGGAGCGCTCCGCGCTGGGATATTAGCGGGTGGAATAGCCTTATCAAACAAGGCTCAGCATTAATCGAAAAGCACAACATCGACTTGGTACACGTCAATAGCGGCGGCCCTTGTCAATGGATGTGTTTGGCTGCTCGCATGAATCATATACCACTTGTCACGCAACTTCATTGCCATTATACATTGCGCGATCGCTTCTCTCTCGGACTTCACCTCTCTCCAAAATTGATTTGCGTTAGCAAAGATGTTGGACGCGAAATTCTTCAGGACGGCTACCCACAAAACCAACTTCATGTCGTACACAACGGCGTGTCACTTCAAGGCGTGGATACACCCATCGACATTAAAGATCGCCTCGGAATCCCATCACAGGCCTTTACCTTTCTGTCGGTGGGTTCGCTGATTAAGCGCAAAGGGTTCGACCGCCTTATTCGCGCAATGCGCATGCACAACTACCACCACAACAACCCTCACCTTGTCATTGTTGGTGACGGCGAAGAAAGAGAAGCATTGCAACAGCTTGCATCGGATCTTGGTATCCAAGAACGAGTGCACTTTGTCGGAGAACAACACAATGCCGGAGCGTGGATGTGTGGTAATGCAGACGCTTTTATTAGCGGCGCCTATGAAGAGGCCTTTGGTCTCGTGCTCGGAGAAGCGGCTTTAGCTCAACTGCCTATCGTGGCTCCTAAAACAGGAGGCATTCCTGAGTTGTTCGAGCATAATCACTCTGCATTGCTGTACCAGAACAGTGGAATGGCGAGCCTGTTAAACGCGATTCAACAAGTCATGCAAGACGCGGCATTAAGAAACAAGCTGGCGGAAAACGCTTACCTACATGCTAGCCAGCACTTAACGACGACTGCATCTATCAACGCTATTGAACGTATTTACGAAGGTGAACTTAATAACAACGCCATTACACCAATGCCAATGACTCACTGCATGAAGCCGCTTTCACGCTGGTTGAGCATCAATTGAGGAGCCCGGTCATGAAACGTGTATTGATGTTCGACGCCATCCCAATGCAAGGTGGATCCAAAATCGCGAATGCAGAGCTCCTTAAGCAGTGCGATAAGCTGAACGTGATTGGTTATCTACTCACTACAAATCCAGAGCATTGGGCGTCACTGCTTAGTGATACACCGCGTGTGCAAGTTATAAAAATAAAACCATCACCATTTAACTCGACTCATGGACTGACCTACTGGTTGATGAACGCTTACTACTTTCTCCAACTTCTCTACGCGTGCATGAAGCTGCCAAAAATAGATAGCTTTTTGGGCCTATCTTGCCCAAGTAATGATATGCCTTTGTACTTACTACGATTAATTAGCAAAAAGCCTGTGGTACAGATGGTTCATGGCCCTATTGGACGATCGAGATCTGCTGGCTACTGCTTAGTAAAAGCATCGGCAATTTACTACTTGGCAAACACCCGCGAATCAATGGTAGAAGCATTACAGGCCTACCTCAAAACAGAGAAGCCAGCCACCGAACGCTATTGGTGTGGTTTGAATACATCTACGTTTGTTAATGGATTATCGAAAGATCGCTGGCCAAAACAAGCGAATCCGATTTCAAGCCGCGTTTTCTGGGCAGCTAGCTTACTAAAATGGAAGAACATCGATCTTTTGCTTGATGCTTTAACACTTGATGAGTCGAAAAAGATCAAATCCACCGTGTGTTACATCAAACCTAACGTGGCAGGTGTGGAATATTCAACACCGGACTTCAACACACAAGGTGTTGAATGGCATGAGTGCCCAAACAACTTAGATGAATTGCGTTCACAGTGTGGTGTGTTTATTTCCACCAGTCTCAACGAACCTTTTGGGTTATCTATTTTGGAAGCGCTCGCTGCAGGTATGTGTGTCGTCATTCCACATGATGATAGTTATTGGGACCGCGTGTTAACTCACGGCCGAAATTGTATTAAATACACGCCTAACAATGTGGCTTCGTTACACAACGCAATTCGCCTTTTGAATGAATCGCCGTGGATGAAAGTAACGATGGGTATCGAAGCACTCAATGTTTCTCAACTATACACAGCCGAACGTTGTTATTTGCCAATCGCCCAGCACCTTGCTGCCGAAATTGCTACCAACAATGATTGCACACTCAAGACACCGCGAGACATCAAAGGATATGATCATGTCTAAAGCAATGACCAACATGACGCTATTTGCTATCGCCTTAGTGATCAATAAAAGCATCAGCCTAATCATGCTGCCTGTATTGCCCCACTTTCTCTCACCAGAACAAATGGGCAAGCTTGAGCTTCTAACAACCTTTGGTGTTGTTACGACCTTGTTTGTCAGTTTCGCTTTGCATGAAGCGCTTTATCGATTCGTCGGCGTTGAAAAGGATAAAAATACGCGCACAAGCCTACTAAACCAGCTGTACTCACTTGCTTTACTCATCGCTGGCGTCGTCGCTCTTAGCTTGCTCACTATCATTTTAATCGCCCCCATTCCCGCGCCTTTTACGCGAGTCGAATTTGCTATTGTTATGTTTGCCATCGTTCTAGAAGGCAGTATTGCAATCGGCACTGCCTGGTTAAGAACACAAGACGACAAAGCAAGAACACTGCTTAACGTCATGGTCACTACCACCATTTTTCAGGTCATTTTTATCGTCGCGGCGCTGTCTGTTCATCCCCATGTTATTTCTGTTTTGTGGGGGGGCTTGTTGGCTGCTATTACTCAATTTGTTTGGCTGCACATCGCTAACCATTACAACGTCACTCTTCCTAAGCTGACATTGGCAAAACAATACCTAAACTACTGCCTACCAATGATGATGGCCGGTTTAGTAGCATTTTGTCTCAATGGCGCTGAGCGCTGGTTCATTGGTGCCAACACTTCTCTTGCGACGTTAGGGATTTACGCGATAGCGGTAAAATTTGCAGTGGGCATGTGTATTTTAGTGCAGCCGTTTGGCATGTGGTGGATGCCGCGTCGATTTAACTACTTAGAAGGGCGCAAGAACACTGAAGCAGTGCGCATCACACACTTAGGTATGATTTACATTACAGGTTTGAGTGTAGTGGTCGGCACATTAGCAATGGTGATGATCACCTACTTACTGCCAGAAACCTATCATGAGGCGGTACTATTCAGCTTATTCTTGCTACCTATCGCCATGTTAAAAGAATGGAGTGAGTTGATTAACATCTCCATTTTGTACAAGCGTCGTACTCGCTGGCTACTGGGTATAAATGTCGTCTCTGCGTGCGTTGCGATTGCTTTGCTGTTTGGCTTATCTTCTCTGGGTATTTATGGGGTGTTCATTGCGCTTTATTACGCACAACTGTGTAAGCTGGGCCTGACTTATGTAGTAGGCCAACAATGTATGACGTTGCCTTTTCACCTCAGTCTGATGGTTTTATTACAGATTATATCCGGTGTGGCACTGTTCCTGCTTCACTCTTCACAATCAATAGGCATCGCCATCGCAATTTGCATTTTGACATGCAGTTTGCTGGCAGGGATAGCCACTCGCTACATGAGTAAAGAGACGCTCAATGCTCTCACTCGATACATAGTGAAACGGCGTGGACAGGTGAAGAGATACTCGTTATGAATGAAACCAAGGTGAGAACAAAACAGTCCATCGCAGCACTGACGATCACTGTCTGTATCGGCCTGCTTTGGATTGTTATGCCTCATCCCATTTTGATTGTCGCGTTGTGTTTCGCACCACTCGCGTTACTGTTTGTTCTCAATCAAACGTTTTGGCTTGTCACACTGTTCGTTATTTTTTCATTCTTTCGTATTCACGAAGCCTTTCCTGTTATCTATAACTTCAAGATCCCATTACTGTTATCACTGGGGGCACTCGCCGCACTCGCTTTTCACCTTCTTATAAGCCGCCAGATTACAGCTTTTTGGCACCCTTCATTAAAGTGGCTGTGTATATTTTGGGGTCTGGTGATCATCGGAATCATATTCGCTTCCAGTCGTGATATCGCAATAACGGTGTTCAAAAACACCTATTGGAAAATCATCATTATGACGTTGGCCATCACCTGGCTTATTACTAAACCTTCACAGCTCGCACAGATGTCAAAAGCAATTATTTTCGCCGGATTATTGATTGGCTTAGTGGCATTACAAAACGCAGCGAATGGCATTGATTTAGTCGAAGGGACGCGCGTGTCGATAGGACGCTCCATAGGTTCAGTACTTGGCGATCCTAACGATTTGGCACTAGTGCTGATGTTTCCCCTTGCCTTTACCGTTAGTCAATTGATGGAGAAGCATTCCCCCAAGCATCTCAGGCTCTTTGCCCTTATCACCTGTTTGGTTTTGTTCTTTGCGATCATTGAGACGCAGAGCCGCGGGGGGTTACTAGGTTCACTGTCTGTATTTGCCTACTTTGCTTTTAAACATATCAAAAGCAAAACATTAGTCTTGGTATTAGGCGCTATCGCAGCGATCGTACTCTACGCATTCGCTGGTATTTCAGGACGAGAATCGGGGGGAGCCGCTGAGGATGGTATAGATGCCTCTGCGATGGGGCGACTTTATGCGTGGGAAGCGGCATTTAAAATGGCGCTGCATCACCCGTTGACTGGCGTAGGTCTAGATAACTTCTACTTTAATTACTATTTCTACAGCCCACACTGGGATGGTATCAACCACGCCGTCCATAGCACTTGGTTTGGCGTGTTAGCAGAAACGGGTTTTGTCGGGCTCGCGGTGTTCATTACTTTAATTGTGTCATTGATCCGCACCTCTTTGCATTCCATCTCATTGTTGACACCAAAATCAGATTACACCCTCTCTGTTGGAGCAAACGCCGTGTTAAGTGGGCTTATCGGTACCATCGTATCAGGCACTTTTCTGACTCAAGGTTTCACTTGGCCAATTTACATTCTAGCGGCATTAACAGTTGTCGTTAGCCGAATTGTTCAAAGTGACTGTCAAAATGAGAAATCCTAGTTTCAAACATAAACAAAACCCATAACTCACTGTTTTAAAATGGCTAATTCCTTGGCACGCATTGTGATTACTCACTTAATTAGTAATCAAATAACCAAGACTCAAGGAGAGCCACATGACAGACATCGTAGTATTTGGAGAAGATTTTGGTGGGTTACCCTCTTCCACTCAGCATATTGTCAAGCGACTAGCAGCGAACCATCGCATCCTTTGGGTTAACTCCATTGGCCTTCGTCAACCTAAGCTGGATTCTAAAGACATACAGCGTGCGTTAAACAAACTCACTCGTGTATTTCATAACGTAGGCTCACACAAGCCAACATTGGACTCTGAAACAAGCCCAAACATTCACATCATCAACTTGCTCACCATTCCTGCCCCTAGCTCTGCATTAGCAAGAAAAGTGGCCGCTAAGATGATGAAACACCAACTCAATAAACAATTACAAGCTCTTGGTTTTGATAAGCCTGTATTTTGGACGTCGCTCCCGACTGCTGCCGATCTTTGTGCAGAAATGAACCCACGTGGACTGATTTACTATTGTGGCGATGACTTTAGCGCTTTAGCTGGTGTTGACCACGACACGGTGGCCAAGCACGAACGTACTCTTGTTAATGCGGCCAGCGTTATCTTTACGGCAAGCGAAACACTCTCCACCAAATTTCCATCTGGTAAAACCGTCACTTTGCCTCACGGTGTCAACTTTAGTCTGTTTTCTGAGCCAGCACCTAAGGCTGAAGATTTTCCTAATAATGGTCGCAAAGTGCTGGGCTTTTATGGCAGTTTGTCGGAATGGTTAGACTACGACTTAATTGCCCAAGTCGCAGACCAAGCGCCTGACTGGGATCTCGTGTTCATCGGCCCTAACGAGTTCAGTGATAATCCACTTCCACAAAGATGCAACGTATACTACCTGGGCCCGAGAGCGCATCACACTCTGCCACGTTACTCCCAACACTGGGATGCCAGTTGGTTGCCCTTTGTTGATAACGCTCAAATCAAGGCATGTAATCCGCTTAAACTTCTTGAGTACTTGGCAACAGGAACCCCTGTTATCAGCACACCGTTTCCTGCATTAATGCCCTACAAACATATGCTTCATGTGGTTCAAGATGTCGAAGACGTGCGTGCCAGTCTCGATCACCTCCTACCGCCACCGACAGATTCAAAGTCATTTGTTCAACAGCAAAGCTGGGAAGCAAGAGCCAACCAAGTTGAGAAATTAGTGAGGACGCTATGAACGATTTGAGAGAGAACCTTAGTGTATTACTACATGGCGCTTGGCGACGTCGTTACATGATCGTTATCCCTATGCTTGTCTTGCCGGTGCTGGGCTTCATCGTAAGTAAGCTGGTTCCGACGACTTATGTTGCTCATACCAGCATGCTTATTCAAGAGACAGCGAAAATGAACCCGTTCCTTCAAGACCTTGCCGTCTCAACAATGCTTAAAGACCGATTGAGCGCACTCAGTACTCTGCTAAAAAGCCGACACGTTTTGTATTCTGTCGCAAAAGAACAATCGTTGATCAATGATGAGATGAGTGCAAAAGAGCAAGAGTTCATCATAAAAGATCTCGCGTCGCGCCTGTCTGTTCAGCCACTCGGTAAAGACTTCATTCAAATTCAATTGCAAAGTGGTAAATCAGAAAGAATGGAGTCGATGCTGCTGTCTGTCAGAGAGCATTTTGTCGAACAGCTTTTGGCTCCTGAGCGTTCTTCGATTAAAGATTCGAGCCATTTTTTGACTATCCATATCAACAAACGCAGGGAAGAACTAGACAAGGCAGAGCAAGCCTTTGCAGAGTATAAAAATACTTACTCAGACGCGACGCCCGAAATGCAAGCTCAAAGCCTTACTCGCCTTGCTAGCCTCAAACAAACGCTAGCCGAAAAGGAGGCGGAGCTTGCTGGTGTTTCACGAAGTCTAGGCAGTTTGGATCAACAACTATCCAAAACGAACCCGGTTATCGGTAAACTGGAAGAGCAAATCATCGACATTCGTAGTGAACTTACCCTGCTTCGCGCTAAATACACAGAGGCGCATAGTTTAGTGCAAGGTAAGTTGCGAGAATTAAACCGGTTGGAGCAGGAACGCTCGGTACTCTTGAACTCTAAACAACCAGAACTAAACAGTGCTCAACTATGGGATATCGCGAGCAATACCACAGTAAACAGTCTTGGCGAAGCACAGCCTCTACTTGTCTCCCAACTACATCAATTACAAATGATGCGCGGACGTTTTGAAGCACTTACGGAAGAAACCAACAGCTTGCGAGACATGATCCAAGAATTAGAGCGAAATGCGCACCAATTTGGGAGCACGGCAACAGAAATCAACCGCTTAGCTCGTGACGTCGCAGTGAAGAGAGAAATGTATGACGAACTCGTCGAACGCTATGAGATGGCCCAACTAACAGGCTCTTTGGGAGAGTTTGAAGAGAATAAGCGCGTAAAAATCATTGATGAACCGTTCACGCCAACGATTCCAACTAACTTACCTAGTTTTGTATTTGTCATTTTAGGATTTATTGGTGGCGCTGGTTTAGGCATTGGATTAGCGACGATACTTGAGTTAGCCGATAACTCTATCCGCTCTAAAAGAGCATTAGAAAAACACCTTGGTGTTCCTGTCATCACCACTTTACCTAACGTAGTGTACGGAAACTAACCGCCATAAGAACTCATTTACAAGCACTCGGTCTGCGAGTGCTTTTCTTTTACTACTGCCTTATACAGCCTCATAACATGTCCACTAATATGAATCTCAAATTGAGAATAAACATAAAGTCTCACAAGCATCAATATTAACTTATTGTTTTTAAATGATTAATTTTTTGGCACGCAGTCTGCAACTCCTAAATAAACAAAGAACTCAACGAGGGTTTGAAAATGGAATTCAGACAAAAACACAATAACACTAAGCACAGCAAAAAAGTGATATTACACGTCGTGCAACACTTAGCTCCTGGTGGTTTAGAAACGCTCGTACTAGAAATGCTTCGTTTTGCGCAGCCAAACCATTCCGTTTTTGTCGTGAGCTTAGAAGGAAGCAAAGAACATGCACTACAAGGCTGGCAAAAACTATTGCCCTACCAAGGCCAACTGCACTTTCTTAATAAGAAACCTGGATTCAGCGGAAAAACCATCAGTACGCTGACTTCCATGCTCAAAGGACTTAAGCCTGACGTGGTCCACACCCATCATATCGGCCCACTTCTGTATGGTGGTATTGCTGCACGTTTAGCGCACGTACCTGTAGTGATTCATACCGAGCACGACGCATGGCACCTTAATAACAAAAAATCAGCTCGACTGCAGTCCCTACTGCTAAAAATGATTCGCCCGCAAGTAGTTGCCGATGCTAACTTTGTCGCCCATCAAATACAGACTAAGTTAAAGTATCGCAAAGTTTGTACTATCCATAACGGGATTGACTGTCAGAAGTTTAAAAGCGGTGACCAAACGGCAACAAGACACTTGTTTGAACTTCCAACCGACAAAATCGTGATTGGCGTTGCCGGGCGTCTAGAAGCAGTTAAAGGCCATAAAGTGCTTATCGAAGCATTCTCTCATCTTACGCCAAACACACACCTAGCCATTGCTGGAGATGGTTCTCAGCGAGCTCAATTGGAAGCACAAGTTAGAACGTTAAAACTTGAAGATCGAGTAACCTTTTTAGGCTTGGTCGACGATATGCCCAGCTTTTACCAAAGCCTAGACTTGTTTTGCTTACCATCACTTCAAGAGGGATTTCCTCTCTCAACCCTCGAGGCTCAAGCATGTGACATTCCTTGCGTCGCGACGGATGTTGGCGGCGTGAAAGAGACGCTCTGTCCGAACAACAGCACACTGGTTGAAGCAAATCGCGTGTTTTCGTTGGCCGAAGCGTTATCACAGCAACTGGAATCATCACACCGCTCTCCTCGAACTTTTATTCTCAAACACTTTGATATCATAGACATGGTGAGTCGCTACTCACGTTTGGCCAAGGAGGCTAGCTATGAATGATTTACTTTGGATTATAGGGTTTGGTTTATCCGCGTTTTTGATTGTCTATCATCACGTTGGGTACCCACTGCTCCTTAAGTGGCTTCCTTTAAAACAGCAAGACGAAACCAAAGCACCATTTGTAGAGCGAGCTTACAAAGCCTCCAAAACAGACAGCCAGCTACCCTCTATTACTGTCATCGTGCCCGCCTACAATGAAGAACAATGGATAGCAGAGAAGATCCGTAACCTTGCGAGCCTAGACTACCCGAGGGATAAATTAAGAGTAGTGATCGCATGTGATGGCTGCACAGATAACACAGCCGAGATTGCTCAAGCGACAATTCAAGAAGCAATCTGCTCTGATACTCTGTTCATTATTAATGATCACCAAGTCAATCGCGGTAAAGTTGCCCTACTCAACGAAGAAATGCGTCATGTTAGCTCGGACATTACCGCACTGAGTGACACGTCGGCATTGATTTCTTGCGATTCTCTATTGCTAGCTAGTCAGCATTATCAAAATGAGAACGTTGGAGTGGTTAACGCAACATATCAAATAATGAGCACTGATAACCAAGGTGAAGCGGCGTATTGGCAATACCAGTCTCGAGTAAAGCACCAAGAATCTTTGTTAGGTTCAACGATTGGTTCCCACGGTGCGTTTTACACTTTCAGAACTCACTTATTTGAACCACTGGAAGTTAGCACCATTAATGACGACTTTATTCTCCCTATGAGAATCGTTTTGCGAGGCTATAGCGCTATTTACGAGCCAAACATGCTGGCTCTTGAGCTCGAACAAAGCTCAGACGACGCAGATTTCAAACGACGCCTAAGAATTTCAGCGGGTAACATGCAGCAGCTCATGCAATTAAAGAAATTACTGCTACCTCGTTATCGTGGCACTGCCTTTGCATTTCTATCGGGAAAGGTTCTGCGCTTAGCAACACCCTATTTGATGATTGTTTGCTTTATTTGCTCACTACTACTGGCACACAATCCGCTGTTTCAAGTAATGCTGTTCGCACAAGTTGGTATTTACAGCATCGCGCTTATTACTTACTTAATGCCAGCACTTAACACTATTAAACCTTTTAAGCTGATTAGCTACATCGTCATTGGTCATCTCGCCAACTTTATCGGCGGTATGAAGTATTTGCTCGGAATGGAAAATGGACGTTGGAAACGCGTCAACCAATAAGGAAAGCATCATGAAAAACTCACGCTACGATTCAAATGTATGCCACGCAAAAAGAACGTTTGATGTACTGGTTGCAATGCTTATTTTGGTCGTCACTGCACCACTATTCCCATTTATCGCGCTAGCGATCAAAACCACATCGAAAGGCCCTGTGATTTATCGCCAATTGCGAGTAGGACGCTGCACACCAGAAAAAATGGATCTTTTTCAAATCATGAAGTTTCGCACCATGTATATTGATGCAGAGCAACGCTCTGGCGCAGTATGGGCAACTGAAAATGATCCCCGCATCACGCCAGTAGGACGCTTTTTACGCAAAACGCGTTTAGATGAACTACCTCAACTGTTTAATGTGTTGAGAGGTGAAATGTCGATGATTGGGCCGCGCCCAGAACGCCCAGCTTTCTACCAGAAATTAGAAGATGAAATCCCCTATTTTGTAGAGCGCACATATGGCGTGTTACCGGGTATCACAGGCTTAGCTCAGGTTAACCAAGGCTATGATGCATGCATTGAAGATGTAAGACGCAAAGTTGGGTTTGACCACAGTTACGCACTAAGCTTAGGTTCGTTTTACTCTTGGATTTCAATGGACCTTTCAATCATGAGCAAAACATTCGTTGTGATGATTGACGGACGAGGTCAATAACTTCCGGTTCTGGTAACGGTCACTCTTGCCACTGGCGGCGCATCTTTTCTATCGTCGCTGGTGGCACGTCATGAATGCTTTGATACGCTCCGTGACACACTTTAATTTCCACCTCGATGCGCTTCTTCATGCAGTAGTCCATGTAACGCTTCATCTCCCAATGTCGAACAAACGTATTGCTCACAATCACGACTCTCCCTTTGTTCAACCACTTTCTAGTTTGCTGAAAACACCACTCATGCGCTTGAGGTAATTGAACCGGTTCAAAGTGATAATCACCTTCATCATTTTCAAAATACATGTCAGCTTCAAAATGCTTAGCACCAAGCTCTATTGCCAGTTGTTTTGCTAAGGTTGTTTTACCTGAACCCGGAAGTCCACGAATAAGAATGAGTTTAGCCAGTGACATAATGCAGTTTAATGAGGTGGAAATAAGCCTAAACTGTAACGAAATTATTGGAAAAGAAAAGTAGAAATAAAAAATGCCGAGCACATTAGGCTCGGCATTTAAACTCAATCATGGATCGCGTTGTATTTATTTGTAAGCTGGCAGTTCAGTTCTTAACCCTTTCACCAAACTGACACACATCAACAGCAGAACAAAAGTAAACGGTAATCCTGTTGCAACAACGCCTGATTGCAATGCTTGCAGGGCTTCTTTACCACCAACCCAAAGCATTACGGCTGCAATTGCACCTTCAATACACGCCCAGAAAATGCGTTGCGGTACTGGTGCATCAATCTTACCACCGGCGGTAATACTATCGATAACCAGCGAGCCAGAGTCTGACGATGTAATAAAGAATACCAGAATCAGCACGATAGAAAGCATTGAAATCACTGAGCTGTACGGAAGCGCATCGTAAACATGGAACAGAGTCAATGAAATATCAGTTAGGCCATTTGCACCTAGCTCACCAACTTTATTCACCACTTGGTCAAGCGCGATACCACCAAACACAGACATCCAAATCAAAGTAACAACTGTAGGAATAACGATGACTGCGAATAAGAATTCTCGAACCGTACGACCTTTAGACACACGCGCGATAAACATACCAACAAACGGTGACCAAGATACCCACCAAGCCCAGTAGAATACCGTCCAGCCGTGCATCCAAGTTTCATCTTCACGACCGTGAGGGTTACTCAATGGAATAATATTTTCAATGTAAGCCATTGTTGTGTCGCGTAGCGAGCTCCACGCCGTATCAAACGTGATGAAGGTAATGAAAATAAGCAGCGCAAACGCAACCACCATATTGACGTTACTCAGTAGCTTAACACCACCATCAATGCCACGAATCACTGATAACACCGCGATAAAGGTAACGAAGGTGATCACAATCATTTGTGTACCAATGCCGCCTTCTAGACCAAAGACATGGTTAATACCACTGGTCGCCTGCTGAGCACCTAGACCTAGCGACGTTGCAAGACCAAATAGCGTCGACAAAACGGCAAGGATATCAATAACGTGACCTAACCAACCCCATGCACGGTCACCAAAAATTGGATAGAACGCCGCGCGCAATGAAAGTGGTAAACCTTTGTTAAAGGCAAAAAACGCTAATGCTAGTGCAACGAGTGCGTAAATACTCCAACCATGCACACCCCAGTGGAACATAGTGGCACCCATCGCAAGGGATTTTGCTTCTTCGGTGTATGGTACTGCGTTAAGTGGCATTCCCCACCAATCAGTGAAATACGCGGTCGGCTCAGCCACACTCCAGAACAGAAGACCAATACCCATACCCGCGGCGAAAAGCATCGACAACCAAGAAACGGTTGAGTGATCCGGCGTTGCTTCTTTGCCACCTAAGCGGATTTTACCTAGCGGAGAAAAAAGAAGAGCAACGGCGAACAATAAGAAGAAGTTTGTCGACCACATAAAAAACGCATCAAACTGTTCGATAATTCCGTTTTTTAGACCGTTTAATACGTCACGAGCAGTGGTTGGCTCAACAAGAAGAAGTGAAATCAGACAGAAAACAACGAGCCCCGCACTAATGCCAAAAACCGGGTTATGTATATCGAATCCCCACTTTTGAACGTTATCCTGTCCAACCTGATAATCGGTTGTATCAATACTATATTTTTTAAATGCATTATCCATAAATACAAATTTAACGTGAATTTGAAACGCCCCTCAGGTGAGAAGAACTCCAATACCGCCCTCCATTAATTTGAACTCTAAAGTTTTAAAGCGGGACAAATTTTAGCAGCAATCACATATTTTTGCAAAAAGTCGTGATTTATTGCATTTTAAGCTCAATTCGAGACAGATGAAGGGGAAATAATATCAACACAAAAATTATGAGGTCTAACGATTGATTTTGTCGTAGGTTGTAGACTAGAAAAGACACAAGAAAGACTTAAGTTCATAGCCAGTCACAGCGCAAATAGAGAAGACCTGCGCTGATTTGGTTTCACAATTAACGACGAAACCAAATCAGCAAACCTTTCATCCAGCGAGCGTTATAAGAAATGGAAGGTGATGTTCCCTGTTACGCTGCTAACGGTATCGCTATCGCCTTCAATATCCACGCCAAACGCTTGATAACTCGCGCCCACAGACACATTGTCAAGCAAGAAGTATTCGGCACCAACACCATACATGTAAGAGACGCCATCATCTTTGTCTAAATTTCTCAGTCCGCCGTCATAATCAACGTTGAATGCATTGATGCCGCCTTTTGCGTAAACGTGTAACGGGCCGAAGTCGATACTAGGTTTCGCCGCTAAATAGAATGAATCAAAATCAGCACTACCCCTGCTGCCACTCAAAGATAAATCCACTTTGCCGTGGTTAAAGTAGCCTGCTTCAATGCCAATGAATGGCAAAATACCAGTACCGACATGAATACCATAAGTTGTATCATTTTCGCTGTCGATATCGGACTGACCAATTTGACCACCAGCGTAAATCCAAGAGTCAGCCATTGCTGACGTTGAGCACAACGTTAGAGCGAATAACGAGAGTGTTTTTTTCATACTATCCCTTCCTGATCGATTCCTAAGCGAAACATTACGCAAATATGCGCATTTAATCGCCACTATATATTGGAAAGCATAGGCATTTTAAGACTCTAAAAGTGAATAATTTATGTTCAACTTTTGTTTTGTGACTTCCAGACAAAAAAACACCGACATAAAGCCGGTGTGTTTCATATGGTGTTAGAAAGCTTGACGCTTATAGGAAATGTAGTGTTGCGTTAACAGAGAACGTGCTGATATCGTCTTTACCAGCAGTGTAGTTCATGTAGCTAGCACCAACAGACATTGGGCCAAAAATGAAGTACTCAGCACCCACACCGTACATTAGGTCCAAATCGTCATCGTCTTTGCCGCCTTTCACTTTTTTGTCCCACTGATGGAAACCACCTTTTGCGTACACGTGTAGCGGACCGAAGTCGATGCTTGGCTTAAGTGCTGCGTAGTAAGAAGTTAGCTTAGTGTCTTGACCATTTACGTTGAACTCACCGTGTTGTGTTACACCAGCTTCAACACCAATGATAGGTAGAATGCCTGTACCAACGTGAACAGAGTATGATGTGTCCGTTTCACCTTTGTAGTCAGACTGACCTACTGTTGCACCACCGTAAATCCAAGAATCCGCCATTGCCGCAGAAGATGCGCCAAGTAGCGCCACTGCTAATAGAGTTTTTTTCATCATCTACCTTTACTCTTTATTATTCCCACGTCTGCATAACTCAGTCGTTGGTACTACAAATAAAGGGAGGCGAACTATTGCCTCCCGGAACTAAAAAATAATGCTTATTGAGTTACTAGCAATTAGTGTACCAGCAACTTCTTAAGCGATAATTACAAATCTGACACTATTTTACTGGTTGATTAGCAAGCATCAATCGCGTTTTTGACTCGTTTATCAGAAACAGGATAAGGAGTGCCTAATTGTTGAGCAAAGTAACTCACGCGAAGTTCTTCAATCATCCAACGCACTTCTTTTACATTTTCAGGAATGGCCACACCTTTCGGGATCTTGTTCAGCAACTCTTTATAGTCTTGAGTCACAGATTCAATCTTCAGCATATGTAAACGATCTTTGTTTGGATCGATTGGCAACTTCTCCATACGGCGCTCTATCGCGCGCATGTAGCGAAGAATATCCAGCAAGCGCTTCCAGCCACATTCCGTTGCAAAGCCTTTGAAGATCAAGCCTTCAATTTGTGCTTTGATATCGGACAGAGCAAACGCCATTGTGAAGTCGATCTTGCCTTTTAGCTTCTTATTGATGCTAAACGCCGTGGTCAGAATAGTCTCAACCTGTTGAGCGATCTCTACAACGGTGTCACCCAATTCAGCACGAACGTGTTCTTTCAACGCTTCGAACTTCTCTGGCTCCCAAACTAAACCACCCTGCTCTTCAATAAGCTTATCGACACCGCAGGCAATGCAGTCATCTATCAGATCAAGCACCTTGCCGTAAGGGTTAAAATACAACCCCAACTTCGATTTGTTCGGTAAGTTAGCGTGCAAATATTTAATTGGAGACGGTACATTCAACAAAATCAAACGACGCTGGCCAGCGCGCATTGCGGTGATCTGCTCAAATTCGGTTTCGTAGAGTTTGATTTCAACGCTGTCTTTGCTATCAACAAGCGCCGGATACGCTTTTACATCGTAGCCGCCACGTTTTTGTTGATACACTTTCGGCAATTCGCCAAAACTCCACGTATGCAGACCTTGCTGTTCGATATCGTCATCCGCAACTTTGGAAAGCGTTTCTTGAACTTTGTCTTTCAAACTTTCTTTCAGTTCATGAAGGTCTTTATGTTCCTTCAGTTTACGATTTCGATGATCAACCGCGCGGAACGTGACTTTCAAGTGCTCAGGTACTTGTTCCAAGTTCCAGTCTTCACGCAGTACCTCTACGCCCGTCATGCGTCGCAACTCTTTCTCTAATGAATCTAGCAGCGGAGCTTCCATTGGCGTGACACGTGCTAAGAATGCATCGGCATAGTTTGGCGCAGGCACAAAGTTCTTACGAATTGTCTTTGGCAACGATTTAATCAAGCTAACCACAAGCTCATGGCGTAAACCTGGGATCTGCCAATCAAAACCCGCTGGTTCAACTTGGTTTAAAATCGGCAACGGCAAATGCACTGTGACACCGTCACTATCATCGCCTGGTTCAAATTGGTAACTCAATTTGAGCTTCAAACCATTTTGATGCCAGAAGTTCGGGTAATCCAAATCGGTCACATGGCTAGCATCACCCTTGAACAGCATCTCTTTTTCAAAGTTCAGCAGTTCCGGATTTTCTTTAGATGCCTTTTTCCACCACGTATCGAAGTGTTTGCCAGAAACGACTTCAGTACCAACACGTTGGTCATAGAAATCAAACAGCTCATCATCATCCACCAAGATGTCACGACGACGAGATTTATGCTCAAGCTCTTCCACTTCTTGCAGAAGCTTACGGTTTTGCTTAAAGAACGCGTGTTTGGTTTCCCATTCCCCCTCAACCAATGCACTACGAATGAAGATTTCGCGACTTACGGTCGAATCGATACTGCCGTAGTTGACCAAGCGTTTCGGTACGATTGGTACGCCGTAAAGCATCACTTTTTCGTGCGCCATCACCGCAGCGCGTTTCTTCGACCAATGTGGTTCGCTGTAACTACGTTTAATAAGGTGTTTAGCTAACGGTTCAATCCATTCTGGCTGAATCTTTGCGATGATACGACCCCAAAGTTTTGAGGTTTCCACCAACTCAGCAGACATGATCCACTTAGGCTGTTTCTTGAATAGACCTGATGCAGGGAAGATATGGAAACGAGCATTACGCGCGCCTTGATATTCATTCTTTTCTTGGTCTTTCATGCCGATGTGCGACAGCAAACCAACCAAAATGGCACTGTGTACGCCATGGTAAGAAGCGGGCTCATCGTTAAGCTTGAACTCCATCTCACGCATCGACTGATGAATTTGGAAGTACACGTCTTGCCACTCGCGAACGCGCAAGTAGTTCAAATAGTCTTGCTTACACTGTTTGCGGAACTGATTGCTAGACAAGGCTTTTTGCTGCTTTTGGATGTATTCCCACAAATTCACAAATGTCAGGAAGTCCGACTCTTCATGGAAGAAGCGACGATGTTTATCGTCTGACGATTGTTGTTTGTCGGAAGGACGCTCGCGTGGATCTTGAATCGACAAGGCCGCTGCAATGATCATCACTTCTTTAAGCGCACCATATTTTGGTGCTTCCAATACCATACGCGCCAAGCGCGGATCGATTGGCAAACGCGCTAATTGGCGACCAATGGAAGTCAGGCGTTTTTTCGGGTCTTTTACCTCAGAGTTAATCGCACCAAGCTCTTCCAGCAAACGTACGCCGTCTTGGATGTTACGTTTATCCGGTGCTTCCACAAATGGAAACGCTTGAATATCACCCAAACCAAGTGCCGTCATTTGCAAGATAACCGACGCTAGGTTGGTACGCAGGATTTCAGGATCAGTAAACTCTGGGCGCGACTCAAAATCTTCCTCTGAGTACAGACGAATACAGATACCCTCTTCCACACGACCACAACGACCTTTACGCTGGTTCGCACTCGCCTGAGAAACTGGCTCGATTGGAAGACGCTGAACCTTAGTACGGTAACTGTATCGACTGATACGCGCCGTACCCGGGTCGATAACGTATTTAATGCCCGGAACAGTTAGCGAGGTTTCTGCCACGTTGGTTGCCAGTACAATTCGGCGACCAGTGTGAGGTTGGAAAATCTTATTCTGCTCACCTGCCGACAAACGCGCGTAAAGCGGCACAATTTCCGTGCTCTTCAGATTACGTTTGGACAATGCATCTGCGGTATCACGGATTTCACGTTCACCGTTCATGAAAATCAGGATGTCACCTAAACCTTCATCGCACAGTTCATCTACCGCTTCGAAGATGCCTTCAAGCTGGTCACGATCATTGTCGTCATCACCGCTTAGTGGGCGGTAACGTGTTTCTACTGGGTAAGTACGACCCGATACTTCAATGATTGGTGCATTGTTGAAGTGTTTTGAGAAGCGTTCTGGGTCGATGGTTGCCGACGTGATGATCACTTTCAAATCAGGACGACGTGGCAGCAACTCTTTCAAGTAACCCAAGATGAAATCGATGTTGAGGCTGCGCTCGTGCGCTTCATCGATAATGATGGTGTCGTATTGATTCAAGAAACGGTCATGCTGAATTTCAGCTAGCAAGATACCGTCCGTCATCAATTTGATTTGGGTATTTTCAGAGATCTGATCGTTGAATCGAACCTTGTAACCAACAAACTCACCAAGCTTGGTTTCCATCTCTTCGGCAATACGGTTAGCAACCGAACGCGCTGCAAGACGACGAGGCTGAGTATGACCAATCAGACCAAATTTACCGCGACCAAGCTCAGCACAGATTTTGGGTAGCTGAGTGGTTTTACCTGAACCGGTTTCACCCGCGACGATAACCACTTGGTTTTCTTCGATCGCTTTCGCAATATCGTCGCGTTTTTGGCTGACTGGAAGAATTTCAGGGTATTCAATCGTTGGTTTGTAGCTACTACGTTGCTCCACAACCATCATGGATTGGGCGATGTCTAATGCGATTTCGTCGAACACAGCATTACGCGCTGCGTCCTTCTTAATTTTGCTTGCACCAGAAATACGTTTACTCAAGCGGAAACGGTCGCGCATCATGCACTGATTCAGCGCTTTACGCAGAGATGCAGCACTATTCACTTGAGCCTGAGGTGTTTGAGCTTGTTTCGCTGTCGCTTTTTGCGCACCATTTGACGGTGTCGCTTGCTCTTCAGCTAGATTCTTTTTTGGGGGCTGTGACGAAGTCAAAGCGTTTCCTATTCTTTTCATTACAAAAACTGCGCGGATTGTATCACACAAGATCTGTAACAAGATAACCGAAAGCTCATTCAATTTTTTCGAACATGTTCAGCGAATCGCTAGGCTTTTGAACTCACTTACGTTGCTTATAATAGCTCCCATAGTCGAAAGCACTTATTTAAGGAATAACCATTATGTCTCGTGTACTAGCTCTAAAATCAAGCATCCTTGGCGATTACTCTCAATCAAACAAATTGGTTGAAAACTTCATCAAAAATGTAGACCAAGACAAGCTTACTGTTCGTGATTTGGCTGCAAACCCTCTACCTGTTTTGGACTTCGCCGTTGCGACTGCACTGCGCGCTACGGAAGATCTTTCACAAGAACAGCAAGCGGTGGTCGACTTGTCTGACACCCTTATTGAAGAAGTAAAGGCCGCAGACACTTTGGTTATTGCCGCTCCAATGTACAACTTCACCATCCCGACTCAGCTTAAAAACTGGATTGATTTGATTGCTCGTGCAGGCGTGACATTCAAATACACAGAAAACGGCGTTCAAGGTTTGATTGAAGGTAAAAAGGCGATTGTAGTAACGACTCGTGGTGGTATTCATAAAGATTCACCAACTGACAACGTTACGCCATACCTACGCACTGTACTGGGTTTTGTAGGAATCACTGATGTAGAATTTGTTTACGCAGAAGCGCTAAACATGGGTGAAGATGCGGCTGCAAAAGGCATTTCAGAAGCGCAAAGCCAACTTGCAACAATGGCGTAAGTTAGAATAAACCAGAATACAAAAGGGATTGGTTCGCGCCAATCCCTTTTTGGATCCTGATGCCTTGAACGTATTTATAGGGTCTCTTACATCGTCAAAGACGATTCACTTTCTCCAAGTTGCGTATTGCATCGAGGTAGACTTTTTCTAAAGACCGCTCAGCTTCGCTTATCATATTCTCGATCATCGCATTAAACGCGACATCGCTACGGATTTCTATATTGTCTCCCGCCTTAACGTCAAGAGAGTTGACGTACAACACCAACCATTCATCTCCCTCCAAATGCCCTTCTCCGTGAATGGCAAAAAAGCGTTTAGCAAATTCATAGTTAGTACAATTTATCGCTTCAATTTGAATATTGAATGAGGAGTCGATACTCATGGTGCTCATGCCATCCGATTCATCAGATGCATCACAAACAGCCTTAACTCTGGCACGATATACGAAATTTCTCGTTGAAAGCAGCATAGTATTATTCATCTTTACTCATAATGGGCGATAAATAAGTCAGTTGCAAATCCGACCTATATGCATCTCGCGATGCGCTAAAACTCGAACTGGAAATAAATAGTATTGTAGTTGCTCCCACCTTTAATTCGCCCAAACTGGGAAGCGCTTTCAAAAATCGCCGAGCGGTGATGCAATGAATAGCCCACCCACATATTGTTCCAGCTCTTTTGGTTGAAGAGATCGCCTACATTGACATCAAACGAGAAATCTAGGTAGTTGAGCAACTTGCTTGGTGTATAACCCTTGTCTTCCATTTCTGTGCCTTCAATATAGGTAATGCTATCAATGTATGACACACCTTCCGCTACACCAAATCGCCAAGTCGTAGGCCAATTAACCGTATAATAAGCCTTAATCGCCATGACGTATTCTGTGCTCGCAGACTGAACACTGGACGACCAGTGATGAACCAACCCTGGAGTTAAATAAATATCAAGAGGAAAACCAAACAGCTCATCCGTTAATGGATGCCCATAAAACAATGAAGTAAGTTGATTGTCGTATGGGTCTTTTTCTCTCTCAAAGCTAAATATTTCACCGATGTTCGAAGGCGTCGCCCAACCATGCGCAATACGTAGGTATGCTTTATTGCTCAGTGTTGGTTTCGGAGCTTTGCTTTTATCGTTGAAAAAGCCAAAACCGACAAACACTTCTCCCTGATATCGATCTTCTACAAGCTGACTGTTGTAGGCGTTATCATCTAAGCGAGTAACACTCGTCTCACCCAATAAATACAAATTTGAAGTTACATGGTAACGAGCTTTAATACCAAGATTGGTGTCAAGTCCAGCTCCAATTCTCTCGCCAGTAATATCCTTAAAGGAATAATATTCACTATTGAAATCAGCGTCTTTGTATCGAATCGTAATCGATGGCTCTAATTCCCAATCACCAAATACATAATTGGCAGCAAGGCGGTAATTAGAGTGAAACTGGAGTTCGTCGTCCGTCATCAACTCTACTTCTGCGCGCCAAGTGTCGTTAATGCTATAACGCACTTGCCCACCGAAATCGACTCTGTCCCCTTCATTAGCATTTTGTAGCGACATGGGAATATCGACAAATCTCAATCGCATGAGTGCGCTCGCGCGCCAGTCGGAATAACTCTCGTTATACAAAAAAGCGCCACCTTCAATGCCATTGATATACACATGTTCGTTTTCAAAGAACATCATTGGTACAAATGTACTCACCGTAGAGTCATTATCGGCGGTGTAAAACGGAATCGATGCTGTGCGATACATCGCAGCAATCCCCCACGTTTGTTCGTCTGCACCATGCGCAGAAGAAACTGCCGCAGCTAAAGGTAAAGCGAGTGTTGTTAGAATTAATCTCTTCATGAGTTCGAAAAATGTTGGTTGAGAAGCAGGCAAACATCAATGATTTGCCATTAAAAGCTTATGTTCTGCTGATGATAGCCGTTACAATGGCAAATGTTGTCATCCTCGTGACAGTTTGAGTCCCAAGATCATATTAATATTGCACGACTAGGTGAGCTTGTTTGCGAATATTTTACCATTACAACAAGCGCTTAAACTCTAGCTTAGTTCTAAATCAAACATAATGAAGTAAAAAGTGAAAGCATCAGAACTCATCTCTACCTTGAATCATTTACCCGCAGATACAGACCCAGACATTGTGATGGGAGAAGCATGGCTGCCAGAGAGGTTGATAGGGACTCAACTCGATGGTGACATGTTGTTTTTGCACTTTGATAATGCACCAGAAGATGGTCAAGGTGACGAAGAAGGGCGTGGCTTCGTCGAACACGAAATCGACCTAATTAGAACTCGGCTTCAGCAAATTTTGGATGAAGACAGTGATAACGCGTCAAAAGCCGATGCGATGCTTGGTTTGTTCCTTATGGGACATGAACTTAGTAGCTCGCAAGTTATCGAAATATTAGAAGAAGAAGCTGACACATAAGGAGCCGTTTTGCCAGCATTGATGAACACGACTGAAATTTCTTCACTTCCTCTTGTCGTTGCAGGTCCGATCCTACGTAAAGTGACCGCAACTGAAATCAATATTTGGCTAGTCACCACCCAACGCTTGGAGGGTATGGTGCAAATTACGGATGAAAATGCCTCCATCCTTTATCAAGCCCCTTTAAGTGAACAAAAAGAACAGCTTCAAATCGGCCTCAATGCGTGGTGTTGCTTACTTAAATTAGAAGGCGAGTTTCCAACCCATCAAGCGTTACGCTATCAAATAAAAACGCAATATGGATTAGTGACGGAACTGCTCCCTCACCTAACTTATGAGCGAGATAATACGCCAAACTTGGGTGTTGAGTTCCTCGTTAGTGAAAAAGCGGATTATCTCCTACATGGCTCTTGCCGTAATCCCCATCACTTCAGTGATGATACATTGGTCGCTGCGGATCATAAAATCGCGTCTCAATCCATTGAAGAAAGACCGGATATGCTCATCATGAGTGGTGATCAAATCTATGCAGACCATGTTGCAGGCCCCACTCTCGATGCCATTGAGCAAGTCATAGCTTTATTGGGTTTGCCAGGCGAAGAATTCGATCAAGCTCCGATAAAAAATACCAATGAGCTCTACCAACACCCTGCTTGCTATTATGGTCGAGATAAATTGTTGCCTCATTATGTGAGTGATGACAGTTTACTAAGTAAGTTTTTTCCACACCGAGGGACACCAATATTCAGCGCCAAAGAGTGTGAGAATCACCTAATAAGCTTTGCTGAGTGCTTTGCAATGTACTTATTGGTTTGGTCTCCGACCTTGTGGAAGCTTGTTCGAACGGATCGTTTGTTAGAAAACGAATTTACTGTCGGCGGAGAAGTTCTTGAACCCAAATGGCAGCAGCAATGGCGCGAAGAAAAAAAACAAATTGATAAATTCGTCGCAGGTCTGGACAAGGTTCAACGCTTACTCGCTCACATTCCAACCTATATGATTTTTGATGATCACGATGTCACCGACGATTGGAATCTCACCATAGGCTGGGAACAAGCCGCATACAGCAACACGTTTGCAAAACGCATTATCGGTAATAGCTTGATTGCTTACTGGCTTTGCCAAGGTTGGGGAAATGCGCCAGAAAAATTCAATGATGAATTTATGAGCCTCGCTCAACGCTTTATCGATGAGCGAACCTCGCAAACCCAAGATGCATTTATTCAATATTTGTATCGCTTTGAGAATTGGCACTACACCATTCCTACGACACCAAAAGTTGTCGTGCTAGATACACGAACCAGACGCTGGCGTTCTGAGTCTAAAATGAACAAACCTTCTGGCTTAATGGACTGGGAAGCGATGATTGAGTTCCATCAGGAGCTCGTGCATCAAGACAAGGTTGTTATTGTTTCTGCCGCGCCAATGTTTGGTGTGAAATTTATCGAAGCACTACAACGTGTGGTGACCATGCTTGGTAAACCATTGATGGTTGATGCTGAAAACTGGATGGCTCACCCCGGAAGTGCGAATACTCTTATTAGTATTTTCACACACACAAAGACACCAACTAACTTTGTTATTCTCTCTGGCGACGTACACTACTCTTTTGCATACGATATTAAGCTCCGCTATCGAAAAAACAGTCCGAATATCTATCAAATCACCTGTAGTGGAATTAAAAATCAGTTCCCTACACAACTGCTCAATATTTGTGATGGCCTAGATAGACTGCTATACAGCCCTCGCTCACCTTTAAACTGGTTCACAAAACGTAAACGACTCAAGATTTACAAACGCGCACCAAGTACGCACAACTTTTATCGCTTGGTTAACCATAGTGCCATTGGTGAGCTACGCCTTGATGATGAAGGCAAACCAAGTCAAATTAGTATTCTGACGAGTGATGGTGACGAAGTTCATTTTCCACCGACACGTGCTGAAAGCTGAGTATCAATCCCAAAATGACTTGCCCTTTGTAAGAGGCAAGTCACCTTGAACTAACTCAGGAGTTTAGGTTTTTTGGGGAGAAAGTGGCCGTTCTTAAATGTCAACGGCGTGCTAAATTTGGTATCGCACCTTGAGATCTTCCGTATTTATTACCATGTTAACCAAATAAACAATAGCTCGGTGTTCATTATGTTTAATTCTCTCACATCATTATTTAAACAACTCATTGATGGCTCTGATTTAAGCCAAACCAACACACTTTCCCCTAACATGGCTATCGCGTGTTTGCTTTGTGAAGTTTCTGGCGCAGACCATAGTGTCGATGATAGAGAACAAGAAACAAAGCGCTCTTTATTGATGAAACTGCTTTCGTTAAATGAAGAAGAATCAAATACTTTGTTAGAGCAAGCGCAACAGAAAATAAAAGATTCCGCTTCGCTGTACGACTTTACCTCTCAACTAAGAGAACTGACTCAAGAAACTCGTTACAACTTAATCAAAAGCATGTGGGAAGTCGCTTACGCAGACGGCGAAATTGACCCGCTAGAAGACGCGGTGATCCGTAAAACAGCAGAGCTACTCTATGTTGATCACAGCGAGTTCATTCGAGCGAAGTTACAGTCTCAGTAAAGTAACGAGATGAGTATATAAGTCGCTGGCTAACTCTAAGCTACCCCTAGAATGACAACAGATATCGCTTCTGTAGCCATAAAAAAACGCGCTCTCTGCGCGTTTTTCAATAAGCCAACGACATTGTTATTTAAAGTACTGGTCAAGGTATGTGTTTAGCTCTTTCCACACTAAACAGACTGCATGACAAAACAACAATGGTTGGATGATAATTTAATTACAAGCTAGCTAGGTTCGAATAACTAAAACATGGTCAAAGCAAGCTTAGCTAAGTTGTATGCATCTACATAGCCAGAGTGTTGACGCCCTTCCCAGTCTATTCCTTTTGCTTCTTGAGCGGCTCGATGGCCTATACGTTTATCTTTAAGACGATTTTGAATACGGTAGAGTGTCGCTAAGTTGATGAACTCTGTGAACGGTGCTTCAATACCTTTTTGCTTACACTCTTCTAGAAGAATGAGGTCATCTCGCCCCCAAGATGCAAAGATTTTGTTGCGACCACCGAAGTTCTTAACCATGGATTTAAGCACTTCTTCTAGTGGGCGTCCTTGTTTTTCAATCTTACGTGGTGTGATGCCCGTTAACTCAGCGCAGAACAGAGACACTTCATCGTGTTCTGGTTTCACGTAGTATTGAGCACGCTTGACTATCTCACCTTTAGACAAATCTATTTCAGCTAACCCCACTTCGATAATTTCACCCGTGCTGCCGACGCCATTTTCGTTCCAGCAACACATTTCTAAATCGAAGCATACAATACGGTTATGGTTCATAGTTTGCCTTGGTTCCTAACATAAAAATTTAAAGCGTGCGATTCTATCGTAACACGGCGTAAAACTCGAATTTGTGCGCCCATTTAATCGCCGATCGACACATTATTACGGCCGTTTTTTTTACTCAAATAGAGTTGACTATCCATTTTGTGATACAAGCTCTCAGGATCTTCTTCTTTATGGATAACCGCACCGATACTCAACGTACAGATGATTGACGCATCACCATAATCAAAAGCCGTACTTGCCACAACACTCCGTAATTTTTCTAGGTAAGCTTCTAGCACTGCTCTATCAATGACTTTAGAAATAATACAAAACTCGTCACCACCAGCTCGGTAAAACTTATCTCCCGGTTTTAAATTAGCACTGACCAGCTTAGTGACATGTTGTAACGCTTCATCTCCACCTAAATGGCCGTGTTTGTCATTAATCACTTTGAAGTGGTCGATATCAAAACCAACCAAGGCGAAGTTAACACCTTTGTTTACCTGATTAAGCAAATGATCGTTGAATGCTCGGCGATTCAGTAGTTGAGTTAGAGGGTCTCGCTCTGCCATTCTTTTTAATTCAACGGTTTTGAGCTCCAACATGACCGCTAAGCGCTCTTTTTCTCGAGACTGTAAATTCACAATCCAACTGATCAAAAAGGCGATTACCAATCCGGCTAGCGTCGTGCCCGCTAAAATAGAACGCTCCCAAGCTGAGACTGCGTCAGAAAGCTTAAAGTCAATACGCCATTCACGGTTAGGCAGTTGAATGGTTCGGCTTATAACGGTTCCTCGAATGTTATCCCAGCTAGCACTTTGAAAGAGAACAGGGTCATCTGCTGCGTCGAATCCCAAGTCTTCTACGCGCACCGACATATCGAGCTCCGTCGCGGTTTTCGTAATCAAATCCTCAAAGTAAACCGTACTTCGGATAACGCCGGTCACTACTCCTAATAAATATTTGTTCTCGAAGTCGAACACTGGATGGAACACCAGCAACCCAGTCTTAGGTATGGACTTGTCATAACCATCTTGCAGTAAGCGAACTTTATCCGAGACATTCGCTCGCCCATTTTCGGAAATATCATCCAAGATTAAATCGAAGCGTTTGCGCGAAAAATAGAAACCCAATAGAGAAAGGTTTTCCGGTGTTCTTGGGTAGATATCCGACGCGATGAAAATTGGCTCATTGTGTTCAAAAATGTACCCGTAGGTTTTGGGACCATCTTTAGGAACGGTAAACGGTTGGAAGTTTGGAAATTTTTGACGGGTCTTTAAAATATGTTCATCAAGATCTTCAAATTCGACCTTTTGCATCCATTGAAGTCCAATGAGACTTCGCGAGCTATTAATCACTTGTTCCGCATACATGGGAAACGATGGCCAATAGCTTCGCTCAATCGAATGGAAAAAGTTTGCGCCCGCACCAATGAACTTTAGATCATTCTCGACGTTTGCTTTAAGTGATTCTGCTTGTCGGTCGGCTAAAGTATCAAACGTCGTCTGTGTATACCGTTGCTGCATTGTATAAGCAGCACCGACTACACCAGCAGTGACACATAAAGTCGCCAAAAAAGCTAAAATAGAGTCTGAATGTCGTTTTATAAAGCTCTTATGAGCGGTGCTTTGTGTCATATCGTAATTTTTGATACTTCCGTAAGTTAAACTTCGGGATCTATTGAAATACTGCGTTAGCAATGCACAAACATCAAGCAACAACCTATATTGGGGAGTCTGATCGTCGATTTTTCACTCTGTTCGTACGGTATAGTCACGAATTATTACAGCCTTAAGCCTCGAATATGCTATCATCCGTCATCATTTTAATGTCTAAACTTGGTGCAAGATCGCAAAGACGATCGTTTTAGTGAACAAATATGAGCCAATACTGAGCACCAATAAATCAATAGAAAGAGAAAAAACGTCATGAACATTGATTTGAACCTAATTCCTCAAACGTTCGATATGCTTCACGCAGGCCTAACCGCATCGAGCGTTTTGCTTCTTCTAGTTGCAGTGTCGCGCAAATCAAAAGTGGTCGAGAAAGTGGTAGAAAAACCAGTCGAGAAAATCGTCGAGGTTGAGAAACCAGTTGAGAAGATCGTTGAAGTAGAAAAAGTAGTGGAAGTAGAGAAAGTCGTAGAGCGTGTTGTAGAAGTTGAATCAAAACTTGCAACCGCATCAACGGACTCTGCAATGCAGCTGCTTTCTATCATGCAACAAGAAGCTCGTCTGATTGACTTCCTAAAAGAAGACCTAACGTCATTCTCTGATGAAGAAGTAGGCGCAGCTGCTCGCGTAATCCACACTGGCGGTCAGAAAGTACTGAACGACTACGTGACGCTAGCGCACGTTCGTAACGAAGACGAAGAAACTCGCATTACGGTTGAAGAAGGCTTCAACCCACAAGAAATCCGCCTAACTGGCAACGTAACAGGCAGCGCGCCATTCAACGGCACGCTAGTTCACAAAGGCTGGAAAGCAACATCAATGACGTTGCCTAAACTTGCTGAGAACTACGATGCATCTGTGATCGCTCCAGCTGAGGTTGAGCTGTAATGGAACACATGAACCAAGAAAACCATTCTCAAGAAGCGTCTGTTGAAACTCAACAGACGCCTAAATTCAGTGTTGGTATCGACTTAGGTACAACACACTGTGTTATGTCTTTTGTTGATACACACAACGAAGACGCTCGCGTTGAAGTGATGCCAATCCCGCAGTTGACTGCGCCGGGTACGGTAGAGACTCGTAGCCAGTTAGGCTCTTTCCTTTACCAACCACACGAGCACGAAATGAACCCGCAATCACGCGTTCTTCCGTGGTCGAGCGAGCCAAAAGCGCTGGTTGGTGCAATTGCACGTAACCTAGGTTCAAAAACACCAATTCGCCTTGTGGCAAGTGCGAAATCTTGGCTTTGCCACGCAGGTGTGAACCGTCGTGATGCCTTCCTACCAGCAGGTAGCCCAGAAGAAGTGGAAAAAGTATCCCCTCTTCGTGCGACAGAGCTTTACCTAGAGCACCTAAAAGACGCTTGGAATCACACCAATCCAAATCACAACCTTGCCGATCAAGACGTGACTATTACGGTTCCTGCTTCCTTTGATCCTGCTGCTCGCGATCTAACTGCAGAAGCAGCACGCAACGTTGGTTTTGTGCACCTAACGCTTCTAGAAGAGCCACAAGCTGCGCTTTACAACTGGATCGATAACAGTAACGACAAATGGCGCGACGAAGTTGAAGTTGGCGACATCGTGCTTGTAGTCGATATCGGTGGTGGCACAACCGACCTTTCTTTGGTTGAAGTAACTGAAGACGACGGCAACCTAACTCTGAACCGTATTGCGGTAGGTGAACACATCCTACTTGGCGGTGACAACATGGACCTTGCACTTGCGTACCGCTTGAAGATGAAGCTAGCGCAAGAAGGCAAAGAGCTACAGCCATGGCAAGTTCAGACAATGACGCACGCATGTCGTGACGCTAAAGAAGCGCTATTGAACGACAGCGAGCTTCAGTCAGTGCCAATCGTGGTACCAAGCCGTGGTTCTAAACTGCTTGGCGCAACGCTAAAAACAGAACTGACTCAAGAAGAAGTACAACAAACACTGGTTGACGGCTTCTTCCCTCAAGTTGCGATTACGGACCACCCTGTTCAACGTAGCCGTGGTGCACTAACGCAAATGGGTCTGCCTTACGCACAAGATGCGGGCATTACTCGTCACATTGCAGCGTTCTTGTCTAAGCAAGCTAATGCCCTTTCCGCTTCAGGATATGGCGGCGAAGCAGCTCAAGATTTCAACCCATTCGCTAACATGCCTGGTATGCCAGGTGCGGATGCAGCCCAATCAGCTGACTTCATCAAGCCAACCGCAATCCTATTCAACGGTGGTGTTCTGAAATCGAAACTTCTAGCAACTCGTCTAGAAGACACGATCAACGAATGGCTACTAGAAGCAGATGCAGAAATGGCAAAACGCCTAACAGGTGTGGATCTAGACCTTGCGGTTGCTAGCGGTGCGGCTTACTACGGCTCTGTGCGTCGTGGTCAAGGTGTGCGTATCCGCGGTGGTATTGCTTCGGCGTACTACGTGGGTATCGAAAGTGCAATGCCAGCGATTCCGGGCATGGCGCCTCCAATGGAAGCACTTTGTGTCGCACCATTTGGCATGGAAGAAGGCTCAAGCGTTGACGTACCAAGCCAAGAGTTTGGTTTGATCATCGGTCAGCCAGTTAACTTCCAATTCTTCGGCTCAACCGTTCGTCGTGATGACCTAGCAGGTACTCACCTTGACTACTGGGCACCAGAAGAGCTTGAAGAGCTACCAGAAATCCAAGTAACGCTGCCTGTATCTGAAGGTCGTCGTGAAGGTGAAGTGGTTCCAGTAACTCTTGCTTCTCGCGTCACAGAGCTTGGCACGCTTTACTTAGAAGCCATCGCCGCAGATAACGGGCAAAAATGGCATGTTGAGTTCGATGTGCGCGAAGACGCGAAAAGTGACTCAAACGAAGAACAATAATTAGAAGTCAAACGGCATCCAATCGGGTGCCGTTTTTAAATACACGAAGGTTTGGTTTTGTATGGCATCTCCTCGTTTTCTTGTTGGTATTGACCTTGGCACCACAAACACTGTGGTGGCCTACTGTGAAATAACCGACAACCTTGAACAATCCGAAGTATCCCTATTTGACATTGACCAACTGATTGGTCCGGGCGAAGTCGTTCGTAAACCACTTCTGCCCTCTTTCCGCTATCATCCAGCTGTAGGTCAAATCTCCCCTTCTGACCTCACTCTTCCTTGGGACAACGAACCTGTTGCTGGCGACATTAACAATGTCATCGTTGGTGAATGGGCTCGCGAATTAGGCGCGAAAGTAGAAGGTCGTCAGGTATCCAGCGCGAAAAGCTGGCTCTCACACCAAGCGGTTGATCGTAACTCAGATATTCTTCCTTGGGCTGGTGCGCAAGACGTGGATAAAGTCTCGCCAGTTATTGCCAGCGCAAGTTACCTCAATCATATTCGTCAAGCATGGAACTACCGTCATCCAAGTAACAAACTCGAAGACCAAGACGTAGTTGTCACCGTTCCGGCATCATTTGATGAAACCGCACGTAAACTGACACTTGAAGCCGCCGAGCTTGCTGGCTTGAAAAAAATCGTCTTGCTTGAAGAGCCACAGGCGGTGTGTTACGACTGGTACGCACGCCACCAGCAAACCGCGGCTAACGAATTAAAAGATCTGCCACTAATCCTTGTTTGCGATGTGGGTGGTGGTACCACCGACTTGAGCTTGATTGAAGCAAGTTTCTCTTCTCAAGATGAACTAGCCCTTGATCGTATTGGTGTTGGCGAGCACTTGATGCTTGGTGGTGACAACCTCGACTTAGCATTAGCACATCTTGCAGAGAGCCGCTTCAACCAAAGTAAGAAGCTCACTGCAGCAAGCCTAACTAAGCTGATTCAGCAAACTCGCAAGGCGAAAGAGAACCTACTTTCAGCGAGTGCACCTGAAGAAGTAAAAATCACCATGCTAGGCAGCGGCTCGAAACTTCTTGGCGGAACAAAGAGTATTGGGCTGAGCAAACAAGAAGTGCACCAAATCGCTTTGGATGGCTTCTTCCCGCTTTCTGATTTCAGTGAAGTACCAGACAAGCGCCGCAGCGCCGTTGTCGAGTTTGGTCTTCCATACGTTGCTGACCCAGCAGTGAGCAAACACGTTGCTGAGTTCTTAACTCAGCACCAACAAGTTGCTCGTGCCGCTCTCGGCATTGAAGACGACAAACAAAATGCAATTCCAGTCGGTTTGCTTCTTAACGGTGGTGTGTTCAACAGTGAACTTGTGACTGAGCGAGTCACTACCCTCCTTTCCGATTGGCGCGGCGCTCCGGTTACGGTATTAGATAACCCACATCCAGATTGGTCTGTTGCACTAGGTGCTGTTGCGTTTGGTAAAGCACGTCGTGGTGCACAGCTAAAAATTGGTGGTGGTGCAGCGCGTTCTTACTTCTTGCACCTTCAAGAGAAGAACAAGATGGGCAAAGCGCTCTGTTTGCTTGCAAAAGGTACAGAAGAAGGTCATGAGATCCGCTTAAGTGGTCGTCGTTTCTCGCTTACCCTAGGTGAACCCGTTCGCTTTAACCTGCTGACGTCTACCCACGACACCTTAACCAATAACATCGCTATTCAAAACGGTGTGATGGTGGACGTTGATCCTGACTTATTTGCCCCTCTTCCGCCTTATATCACCACCCTTGAAGGTGAAGGTGCCGAACTGCAAGCCAACCAAAAAGAGCGCGTAGAAGTACAACTGGCATGTCAGTTGACTGAAGTCGGCACACTTAAGATGGAATGTGTCAGCGCAGAAGATGACAGCAAACGTTGGGAACTGGAGTTCGAAGTTCGTAACAAGCAAACCGACGACAGCGAGCAAGTTAAGCTTCACCCTAAACTGAACGAATGTAAGGAGCTGATCGCTCGCCTTTACAGCGGTAATAAGAAAAGCGCGGAAAGCAAAGAGATCAAAACCTTAGCCAAAGATCTTGAGAAGAAACTTGGCAAACGGGACGAGTGGGATTTCACTACCCTACGTCAACTGTTTGATACCTTTGCACAAGGTCGTAAGCGTCGCCGTCGTTCTGAACAACACGAGAAAAACTGGCTTCGTTTGGCGGGCTTTGCACTGCGTCCGGGCTTTGGCGATCCAACCGACTCATGGCGCATTGAGCAAGTTTGGGGTCTCTACCAGCAAAACATTCAGTTTAAGAACCATCAAGGTTGGACTGACTGGTGGGTATTCTGGCGTCGTATCGCAGGTGGTTTAAGCCAAGAGCAACAAGAAACCATCTTGGCGGACATCGCGAAATATCTCCACCCTGGTGCGATGAAAAACCCACAATCCGCTAAAGCGGCACAAGATATAGGTTACGAATCAATGGTACGTTTGTCAGCCTCTCTGGAGCATCTAGAAGTCGAAGACAAGGTTCTATTGGCAACGTGGTTCTTGAGCAAAGCCATCAACCATAACCAGTTCGAACAAGCACACTGGTGGGCAATGGGTCGCTTGGCATCACGTACGCCTTTATATGGCAGTCAGCATAACGTCGTTCCTCGTGAACAAGCGGAACAGTGGTTGCCTAAGCTGTTAGAGCAGAACTGGCAGAAAGAGCCAATGATCGCGTTTGCAGCCGTAATGATTTGTCGTAAGACGGGTGACCGCCTATTTGATATCTCAGACGACTACCGTGAACAGGTATTGGCTAAGTTGAAGCAAAGCAAGGTACCTGAATCTTGGGTATCATTGGTTGAAGAAGTCAAAGAGTTATCTGAGAGCGAATCAAAACGTATCTTCGGTGATGCACTGCCAAGCGGTCTGACGCTGGTAAATAACTAGGCTCTCACGCTTATAAACGCAACAAAGCCCTTCTCGTGAAGGGCTTTGTTTTATCTGATTCTAATAGCTGACGAAAAACGACTCGTTAGTTCATTTCCGTATTGATCACCACATCACGCGTTTCATTATCCATGTCACTAATGCCGACAACTGAGATTTCACGGTCAGATAAATTCTCAATCATGCTGTCTTCTAACCCACCGTCCGTCATCCACGCATAGAATTTTTCTGCAATACGATCCGAACCTTCCCCGACAAACGTTAATGTGACCTTCTTCATTTGTGACACTCCATCAATTTACGATTCAGCCACTTAAGCGTAGTATGTTTCACAAATATCGACATAAACTAGGACTAACTTCTTTTATGAGTATCGAAAAATTTGACGCGATTTATCAGCGCGCTGCCGAGCGTAAAGGTGGTGAAGATCAACTTGAAGCGCTTTTGTCTCATCCACTAAGCAAAGAAGAATTGGCAGCGATTCCCGACGACCGTTGGCTAGCCGCTTTTTCGATGAAGGTATTCCAAAGTGGGATTTCGTGGAGCGTGGTTCGCAACAAGTGGCCGAACTTCGAAGAAGTGTTCTTTGGGTTTAAGATTGAGCCGCTATTGATGCTGTCAGATGAGCAATGGGAAACCAAAGCAACCGACAAACGCATCATTCGCCACCTCACTAAAGTCATGTCGATTCCTGCCAACGCTCGTATGATCCACGAAGCAAAAATCGAATATGGCTCGTTTGGCAAAATGGTTGCTGATTGGCCGCAAGAGAAAATCACCGACCTATGGGCGTATTTGAAGAAACGCGGCAATCGCCTAGGCGGAAATACTGGCCCTTACACACTTCGTCAAATGGGCGTTGATACCTTTATCTTGTCTAGCGACGTGGAAGCTTACCTGCGTAATTGCAAGATCATTGAAGGTGGCAAAGATACGAAAAAATCGCTCGATGCAACCAACAAAGCGTTTGTTCAATGGCAGCAAGAAAGTGGTAGAAGCCTGTCTGAGATCAGCCAAATCATTGCGTTCAGCACCGGCGATAATCGCATTTAACAGAGACTGAACCCAAAACAAAACGGCGCACCAAATATTGGATTTAGTGCGCCGTTTTTATGTTCATTGGTTCAAGTACAGACTTACTTTGAAGCCAGTGATTCCCACTCAGTCAGTAGCTGCATAATACGGTGAGAGTCTTCCCATGTTGCACAAGGGTTCTCTAACGATGTACGCCCTGCTTCAACCGCTTGGCGAATATTGCGCACTTGATAGAAGAAAGCGTCTCCAGCTGCCGATACAGACACCTCGCGCTTCGACGTCTCGTAAATTTCCACACTAAACTGGTTTTCTTGCGTTGGTAGCCATGGGTTTGAATCTAACGTAATACAGCCTTTGCTACCCAGAATGGTGAATTGGTGTTTCAATCCGTGATCTTCGGCAGTGTGTACGATCGCCGTTTGTTGCTCACCAAATTGCATCATTAAGCTCGATTCACAGATATTACCGTCATGGCCTCTTCGGCCAATCGCCGTCATAAAGCGGTTTCCAAAGGCTTGTTCACCCAACATGGTTTTCACCACCAAATGCACTAATGATATTGGGTAGCAACCTAAGTTATACAAAGCACCTTTACTGTCTGGATTCACAAACTGCGCAATCGACGCTATATAAGAAGTATGAATCGAGCGAAGTTCACCAATCTCTCCTGATTTAAGCACAGAAACCAACTCGCTGATCAACGGGTGATGCAAGTACATCAAACCTTCAGCAAAGAATACCTTGTGCGTTTCGACTGCTTTTAGTGCCAACTCGGTTTTTTCCATATCTACCGACAGTGACTTTTCACACAGGATCGCTTTCCCCTGCTCTGCCGCTTTGACGATAAAGTCATGATGAAGGTGATTTGGCAGTGCGATGTAAATAATGCCGACTTGCTCATCAGCAATCAACGCATCGTAATCGGTGAACGTATTCTCGATGCCATATTGCTCAGCGAATGTCTTTAAGTTCTGCTCCGAACGCCCAGCAACCGCGTACAGTTCACTCTTGTCATCGCCTTGGATTGCTTCAGCCATGACACCTGAGATAAAGCTTGTGCCTAAAATGCCCCATTTCATGTTCGCCTCTCCTATTGAGCTTGGGTTTCGAATGCTTGGACTAACTCTGCCACTTCAGCAGCAATAAACGCTTGTGTATGCGGCATAGCAAAATGCGCTTCAATCGCGGTGCGGTTTTCATATCGCTCCCAAAGAATCACACGTTGTGGTTCTGTAGAATCGTAGGTCGCATTCGCTTGCAAGCACCCCGCTTCGCTTTGCATATCAAGGCAAAATTGTTCAATGGCTTCAACCACTTGTTGTCTTGGCTTATCGGCATTCATTTTCAGTTCGGCGGTAACAAAAATCGTCTCGCTCATGATGGCTCTCTTTCTCCATTCTTAATCATACGTCCACTGTAATTAACCTCATTTGATTGATAAACTCTGCTTTAGTTATTTCTTTATCAACTCTGGGTGTGTAATGGATAAATTAACAAGCATGAAGGTTTTCGCTTACGTGGTCGAACACGGCAGCTTTCGTAATGCAGCACACCACTTTGATATTTCACCGACCATGGTTGGCAAGCACGTGAGCTTTCTTGAGCAAAGCTTAGGTACACAGCTAATTCATCGCACCACGCGCAAACAGTCCCTGACCGAAGCTGGCAGACTCTACTATCAAGAGTGCCACCGCATTATTGAAGACATCACCAACGCAGAGAACCTGATCCAGACGCTGATCAACCGTCCAACCGGAACTGTAAAAGTTAACTGCCCTGTCACGTATGGCAAAAAGGTCATTGCTCCTATCGTGGCTGACTTCTTAGCTGAATTTCCCGATTTGAACGTTGAGCTAATGTTGGACAACAATTTGATTGACCCATATCGAAGCGAAGCTGACGTGATTATTCGAATCGGTGAGTTGGTCGATTCGTCGTTAGTCGCGAGAAAATTGGGTGAATACCACATGACTTACTGCGCCTCACCCTCTTACCTTGAGCAACATGCCCCTATCCAATCACTTGATGACTTAGCACACCATCATTGTTTGGGGTTTCAGTATCACCAAGGAGAAAGCCAACAAGTGGTGAACATGCCATCTAATACCTTTGGAAACAGCAACACCCGATTAACGTCTAACAATGGCGATGTACTTAAGTTCGCCGCGTTAAAAAGCTCTGGTGTTCTTATGCAACCAAAGATCTTAGTTGAGCAGGAAATCCAATCTGGTGCCTTGGTAGAAATTCTCCAGCAACATGCTCCCAAGCCAAAACCGATCCACCTGCTTTACCGTTCAAAACAGCTTTCCCTTAAAAACCGTACCTTGGTCGATTTTATTCTTTCTCATGTGAATCCATAACGTCACCCCATAAAGCGGCGACAATTTAACCATTTAATTAACTTTTATTGTCGATATGACAAATATTATTGCTTGTTAATTGTCTTTATTTTTCATGTTGTTAGTCAGAGACACCCATTAACTAGGCATAATTTATTGATTCACACCAATTGCATTGCTCTGACAAAGTGACTAGGATTGCCGCCTTTCCTGAGTGAACTATCAAAAAAATATCGAGAAATTTAATCTAATTTCTCTTCCTGTTCGTGTGCAATCACAACATTTACACTCATTTCAAATTGCATAAGCACATTCCTTTGCTTATGAAAACGACATTGATTTCTCAACGCTTTTAGTCACGTATGTGACTTTTTGGCTTGAGAGAGATTTTTATTCAAGGTAGGTCACAAGGACGCTACCCCTTGACTGCATTTACTGGAGGATAAGATGCCTAAAGGTCTAATGCTGACTGACTTAGCCATCGCTGGCTTACTATTGATTTTGGCAAAAGTCATTCGCGTTCACGCGCCATTACTACAGCGTATGTACATTCCATCGGCGGTTCTCGCAGGATTATTCGGTCTATTTTTTGGACCAGCCCTGTTAGACGTACTGCCTTGGACCGATACGTTTACCGCTAACGCAAGCCTATTAACTGCTGCACTTTTTTCTGCGTTAGGTCTGGCAACGGATGTTCCATCACCTAAAACCGTCGCACAGCGTGCTGGCTCATTGTGGGCGTTTAACCAAATCGCTTCTGTTTCTCAGTGGTTGTTTGCAGCAATGTTTGGTCTAGTTCTCACAACCTTCTTCTGGCCAGAGATTAATCCTGGCTTTGGTGTGACAATGTCTGCGGGCTTTATGGGCGGACATGGCTCTGCATCTGTTGTTGGTGAAATCTTCACGGGGCTTGGCTGGGAAGATGGCTTCACACTTGGCTTAACGTTCGCAACCGTGGGTATTTTCATCTCGATTTCTGTCGGCATGCTCATGCTGCAATTCGCATTGAAGATGGGTTGGATTCGTAGCTTTACGACCTTCGACAGCATGGACGAACACGAACGCAAAGGCCTTGTTAAGCCTGATGATCAAGAACCGGTAATGAAAGACACCATGTCTTCCCTGTCGGTTGATTCTTTCGCGATTCACGCTGCGTTAGTGGTTGTCGTAACCGCTTTCTCTTATGTCGCCGCCAACTACTTGTCTTCTTTCCACGATAAGGTGCAGATCCCGACGTTTGTAACTGGCTTCCTTGGCGGCATGCTCGTGCGAATCGTCGCGAAACAAACGAAAGCTTCACGCTATCTTTGTGACGGTGCATTCAAACACGCTGCGGGCATCAGTACCGATTATTTGATTATCTTTGGTATCTCAGCCATCAAGATTACCGTCCTAGCCCAGTATTTAATGCCGATGGTAGTGCTTGCAATCGGCGGTATCGCCTTCACACTATGGCTAATCTTCTGGGTTGCCCCACGTATCATGGGAGAAGATTGGTTCGAGAAAGGCATTTTCTCTTGGGGTTGGTTAACCGGTACAGTTGCCATGGGTATTGCGTTGCTTCGTATTGTTGATCCAAAAATGCGTAGCAAGGTGCTTGATGATTACGCCATCGCTTATGTCCCTGGCTCAATCACTGACATCTTCATCATCTCTTTGATGCCAATCGCGATGTATAACGGCATGCACTGGCAAGCGCTTGGTGTAGGATTAGGTTACATCGCAATTGTCTTATTTATTTGGCGATTCATTTTTAAACGTAACAGCAGTGCTCTGACACACGAATCTTAGTCGCTATACTCGGGAGGATTTTATCCTCTCGAGTTCATTCCTTGGTTTTTATCAAAATCACTCCTCATCTCGAAAATAAGCAACTTGTTTTATATTTGAGATTTGCAATCCCGATCTCTTATTATCATTCTTTTTTAATACTTGACCTGAACGTTTCTATATCAGAATAGCCGCCTATTCGTTTCTAAAACATGGAGAAAGGCTGTGCGTCGCTCTCAAGGATTTACTCTTATTGAACTCATTGTGTGCATCATCATTCTTGGTATTGTAAGCGTCGTTGCATTTCCTAAATTTCTTGGCTTACAAAAAGATGCCAGAGTGGCGGTTCTATATGGAGCCAGAGAAGCACTCATGACCGCCAACAACTTTGTCTACACCAAAGCAGTGATTCAATCTCAAGAGACAGTAGATGGCGGCATACAATATAACATTGATCTAGATAATGACGGCCATAACGACCTAATTGGTTACTTTGGATTTATCAAAAATGTTATTCCAGCAAAAGAGCTAGCAGGCTTTGATCCGCAACTCACTATCAACACTTGGTATGGGGTAGACAGCCCAGACGAGCCCTACTTCCTTATTGGTTTTGCAAACAAGCCTGTTGGTCCAGAACATATGTGTTATGTCGAAGTTTACTACCCAGAAACTCCTGGTGGCCAAGTGAAATACAAAATACAAACTGACGATTGCTAATTCCCATATAGAGTGGCAGTAACACTTTTACTTTTGGTGTCTTCATCGTTATTGCAAGGTAATGGCTCCAAAACAACCATTAACAACTATTTCACATAATGTCGTCGCACAGTTAGCTCATAGAGATAAAACCAGTAATTTGCGCCGACACATGGCTATAATTGAAACAATCTATCGTTTTTAAACCCGCCTATAACTTGTGCTTGTAAACTCATCATTTCGCTCAATAATAGTTCTATAACAAATTCAATAATTTAAAGCGGGAGGCGTAATGAGAATATTCTGGCAGCTACGTTGGTATTTCCAACAAAAGTGGAGGCACTATGTCGGATCCATTCTGCTTTTCGCTGTGATATCAGCACTACAGCTTGTTCCGCCCAAAGCAGTTGGCATCATCGTTGATGGCGTCGTAGACAACACTTTAGATACAAATACGCTGATTCTATGGCTCTCAGGGTTAACTGTACTGATCTTTACTATTTATGGGTGTCGCATCTTATGGCGAATTTGGCTTTTCGGCGCAAGCTGGGAGCTCGGGACCATTCTACGTAACCGTCTATATAGGCATTTATCGACACAGCCACCTCGTTTTTTTGAACGTTACAAGACGGGGGATCTGATGGCTCGTGGCACTAATGATGTGCGTAATATCGTTATGACAGCCGGCGAAGGGGTTTTAACCGCCGCAGACTCTTTGATCACTGGTATTGCGGTTTTAATCATTATGCTAACGCAAGTAAGCTGGAAGCTCACCGTAATGGCGCTTCTTCCAATGCCATTTCTTGCCATCATCATCTTCTTTATTGTGCGTATCCTACATCAACGCTTTCGTGTCGCTCAGGAAGCCTTTTCTACCATGTCAGACATGACACAAGAGTCACTTAATGGCGTGCGAATGCTGCGTGCTTTCGGATTAGAAAACCAAGAGCAGCAACGTTTTGAAGAGGTTGTGGATGATACTGGCGAGAAGAACATCGCTGTCGCAAGAGTCGATGCTAGATTTGACCCGGCAATTCAGTTAACCATCGGTCTTTCTTTCCTTCTTAGTGTCGCTGCTGGTGCTTACCTTGTTGATAAAGGTGAGATCACGCTTGGTGATCTGACCGCATTTACGATGTATTTAGGGTTGATGATATGGCCGATGCTGGCATTCGCATTCCTATTTAACATTTTAGAAAGAGGCTCTGCCGCATGGAACCGACTACAAGAGATCTTTGATGAAAAGCCAGAAATTATCAGTGGTAATAAGCCAATAGAAAATAAACCACTTCCGTTAAAAATTGATATCGACGATTTCCACTGGTCTAGTGATTTACCGCCCGCTTTGACGGAAGTAAACATCGAACTTGAACCCGGAAAAATGTTGGGAGTTGCAGGGCCTGTAGGAAGCGGAAAATCGACCCTGTTAACACTACTTTTGCGTCAACATGATTTAGAAAACGGCTCAATTAAATTCGGGGATGTCGAGATCAAGGATGCCCTACTACCGCAGTGGCGCAACCGTTTTGCTGTCGTTAACCAAAGTCCGTTTCTATTCTCCAAATCTATCTTCGAAAATATTGCCTTAGGCAACCCTAATGCAGAGAAAGAAGAAGTCTATAGAGCAGCAAAGTTAGCCTGTATACATGACGATATTGAAAAGTTTCCTGAAGGCTATCAAACAGAAGTTGGTGAAAAAGGCATTACACTCTCCGGCGGGCAAAAACAACGTATTGCGATAGCACGCGCTATGCTGCTGAATGCTCAAGTGTTGGTTTTGGACGATGCACTTTCCGCTGTTGATGGACGGACCGAACATCAAATCCTTAAGAATTTGGAAACATACTACCGTAATCAGGCCCTAATCGTTATTGCGCACCGCCTCACCGCTTTGGAAGCAGCAGACGAGATCATTGTATTGAATCACGGACACATTACTGAACGTGGGCAACATAGCGCGTTATTAGCGCATAAAGGCTGGTACGCCGAGATGTTCGAGTATCAGAAACTAGAGCAGGCGATGGAGGAATAATGAATGAACCAGACCAGCACGTTTAAACGGTTAATGTCTTACCCATTATCTCAACCAAAGCCAATGATTAAAGGACTCGCCTTGCTGTTTATTGCAGCGTTAGCTAGCGCCGGCGGCCCTTGGTTGATTCAATATTTCATTGATGAGCACATCGCTAAAGGTGACTATTCACAAAGTGTTCTGATTTCGCTAGCAGTAGGTTACATCGCTCTTCAGATCGTATCGGCAACATTCCAGTATTTTCAGTCATTGCAATTTAGCATTGTCGCGGCTAACACGATCAAAGCGATTCGTAAGCAAGTATTTTCTGGCGTGATTAAGCAGCCGTTATCTGCGTTTGATTACACTCCTGCTGGAAAATTGGTGTCGCGAATCACCAACGATACGGAATCTTTACAGCAATTTTATGAGCTTTTGATCGCGACCGTGGTGAAAAACGTGGTCATGATTGTCGTAATGCTTGGCGTTATGTTTTTCATGAGCTGGAAGCTCACACTCGTTGTGCTTGTATTGCTGCCGATCGTCATCGGCTTTATGTACTTGTTTAAGCAGCTAAGTACAGAAAGCTACCGAAAGATGCGTGACCTATTGACCGATATAAATGCGAATCTGAGTGAATCCATTCAAGGGATGAGTGTCATTCAATTAATGCAACAAGAAGAGCGTTTTAATAAACAGTTCAACGAGCTAACCGCAGAGCATCTGGTGGCATCTAAACGAGTGATTCGGCTAAACGGCTATCTGCTAAGACCATTAATGGACTTACTCGCTGGTCTTGCGTTGCTTTGCTTGGTTGCGATCTTTGGTTTTAATGGTATTGAGTTGATTGGTGTGGGGGTACTGTATGCATTTATCAGTTATCTTGCGCGAGTTACTGAACCACTAATTGAGATGACTCAGCAACTTGCTCTACTTCAGCAGGCGTTAGTGTCAAGCGAACGTGTTTTTGAATTGATTGACGCGAAAGAACAAACTTACGGGGACGATCATCAACCATTAAGGTCAGGTGCTATCGAACTTAAAGACCTCACATTTAGCTACGATGGTAAACAGGACGTCCTAAAAGACATTTCGTTGAAGGCCAACCACCAAGACTTTATCGCGCTTGTCGGGCATACAGGAAGCGGTAAAAGCACATTAGCGTCACTGTTAATGGGCTTTTATCCAACGCAATGTGGTGAACTGCTCATAGATAGTCGTCCACTTAAAACATTAGGGAAAGACGTACTTCGCAAAGATGTGGCAATGGTTCAACAAGATCCACATATTCTCCCTGCTTCAGTCAGAGAAAACATCTCTCTCAGTCGGGCAGTTGATGACAATCAAATATGGGATGCGTTAGACAAGGTTGGTTTGGCAGAACAAATTCATCGTTACCCTAACGGGCTAGACACGCAGTTAGGTCAAGGCGAAACTAATTTATCTGCGGGTCAGAAACAGCTTTTGGCGTTAGCACGTGTGCTTGTGGTAAAACCTAAGATATTGATATTGGATGAAGCAACCGCAAATATTGACTCAGGAACAGAGGCTTTAATCCAAAAGAGCTTGGCGGTACTCAGACAAGACATGACGCTCGTTGTTATTGCTCATCGGCTTTCAACTATCCTAGATGCAGACCAAATCATTGTTCTTCATCATGGGGAGTTAGTCGAGAAAGGCACACACAAAGCACTCTTAACGCAAAATGGTCGCTATGCCCAAATGTATCAGTTACAGCAAGCAAACCGACATCTACAACAGATTGAAGAAGACACCAAGCAACTCGAAGAAGCGGTGTGATTTTATGCCCGTGCCTTCTTTTTATTTAGTCGGCATGGGCATAATTGGTGTAACTTCAAAATTTAACCTGTTAGCTTCCAATTTCTTCATAATGTGAACTAATTTTCTATTTCTTACCTATTATTGACATAACCCCTCGCTATATCGCGCAAGGTCGTTGTAAAATCGTACGGTACTTAAGTCTACTGCCTGTGGCATTGGACTGAATTCCGCTTTCTAATTATGCACATTAATCTCATGACACAAGTCCATGGACAAAGATAAGTTTACTAACATCTATCGCTTGCCTGGTTCGATTCAAATTCGTATCGGTAAATGGCAAAAGACGTTCCGCGGCACCTCTGATTTAGTTTTACATCAGGCGCTAATGGAGCGTAATAAGCAATTTAAGAAGCCAGACTTTTTACCTAAAGGCTGGTGTGTCACTCCTATTGATGAAAACGACATTACCATTACGCATCACGGTAAATATATCCAAACCGTTATGCGCACAATGCTGGACAGAAAGGTCTCATACAAGCGACTGTTCCTATCTCGAATGAGTCTCGAAGATGGTGAAAAAGTGCTCCACAATTACAAGCTGGAGTGGGTAAGAAAACATAACCAGATCGCCAAAAAGTACAATCAAATTAAAAAGAAACAATATATGAACTTTGCAAGAGAAGAAGAGGAAACCCTCTACCCTTCGATTCCAAAGGGTGAGTTTGACAAAACATTATGGAACAAACTTGTCGTATCATCGTTTGGTCCGCAGAAAAAGTACAAAAACCCGCACTTTGTCCGTAAAGCCGATTTCTAAATAAACACCCCTAAAGTTAGGGGTGTTTATTTATACGTTAACTCACCAGTCGTAAGTTAAACTTGCAATAACATTTTGTCGGTCGCCATACCAACAAAAGCCATCACATGTCGCTATGTACTTTTTATCCGCGATGTTTTTAGCTGCGACTTGTAACTTGTAATCGCCGATTCGATAACTGACCGTCGCATCCATTAAGAAATAACTTGGTACTTTTAGTCTCTCTTCATTGTCTCCGTATGACTCACCTGTATAGCGCGCGCCTAAGCCAACAGCAAAGCCATCAAGAGGTCCATCAAAGAAACGATAATGTGCCCAAGCTGATGATACGGTATTCGCCACTTGGGAAGGCGTTTTGCCAACCCATGCCTTATTGATGTCTTGTTTTATCTCTGCATCAACGTACGCAATGTTCCCGATCAATGTTAAGGATGGTGTCACATTAGCTACAGCTTCAAACTCAACGCCGTTATTTTCTATTTTTCCTATTTGCGTTAATTCACTCAAGTAGATACGAGCCAAGTTTTCTTTTGTTGCCCGATACGTTGCAATATTGAAATAACCATCAAATGAATCCGGTTGGTATTTCATACCGATTTCAAATTGATCACCGCTTTCAGGCTTCGCTGACTTACCATTGCTGTCTTCTTGAATAATTGGATCAAAGTACTGAGAGTAACTAAAGTATGGCGTGAAGCCAGAATCAGAAATATAAGCCGTTCCCACGCTAAACGTCCACTCTCCATTATCGACTTTCGTGCGAGCACCAGTGGTAACATTATGTACTTCATTACTTGTATCGTCGTAACGTGCCCCCAATAACATCGCCCATTTATCGTTGATCAGCATATGATCTTGAAAGTAGACGCCGAGCTGCTGATTATCGATTTTCGTTCTTTGCTTATCGGTTTCGCTCAATGGTTGTAGCGTATTCGGATCGAGTAACATTATGTTATCCGAATAAGTAGGATTAAATACATTAAACCTAGGATCGGGCAAAGCTCCCATTGGTGTGTTTAATAATGCATTACCATTAGCAACTATAGGGTCATTGGCAAAATCTTTACCATCGATACTGATCATTTGAAAATCTATGCCCAACATCAAGTTATGCTCAACACTTCCCCAATTTACTTGGTGCATCAAACGATTATCGATATTAAAAGCATCAGATGACCCATCTTCTGTTGAAGCACCCCTAAGTATGGTTTTGCGTTCATTTGATGGGTCCAAAGCCGGCCCCAACGCAGGCACGTCAGCCGAGTAAACGTACGAATACATTTGTCTTAGCTTAACATCCATTTCGCTGTAACGAGCTGCTTGAACAAATGAAGTGGTATCATTAAATGCATGAGAAAACTCATAGCCTAAAGACACCTGCTCACGCTCAAACGTCTCCCAGTTAGGATTGCCTATCGCTAAACTATCACTGATCTTTCCATTTTTGTTTGGCGTTAACGTTCCTTCAACTGGCAAAAATTGCAGATAAGGATCTGAGTCGTCTTTTTGATAGCTCGTTAGAAAGGTAATTTCAGACGTCTCATTAAATTTGTACGTCATCGATGGAGAGAGAAGAATGCGCTCTGCTTCTACCCCACTAATTCTCGTCCCATTTTTTCTCGCTAACCCTTGAAAGCGGAAAGCTAGCTGCTCACTCACCTCAGAGTTTACGTCAAGAGAAAGTTGTTTACGGTCTTCAGAACCGTACTCCAAAGATACAAGTCCTGATCCCCCATCAAATTGAGGTCGCTTACTGACAACATTGATAACCCCACCTGGAGGGTTTTGCCCATAAAGAACAGACGCTGCACCACGTAAAACTTCAACCCTCTCTAACGCAAACGGATCTATTTGCCAACTATAGAAGCCAGAAGAATATAAACGGGTACCATCTTGATACAACCCGCTGTTCGCTTGTTTAAAACCACGAATAATAAACCAATCTTGCTTGTTATCTTCGCCGAAATAATTAGTTTGAATGCTTGGTGTGTACTGTAGTGCGTCAGAAATGCTAATAGAGGCACGATCATCCATTTGCTCTCGCGTAACAACAGACACCGCTCTTGGAGTCTCATTGATAGCAATATCAGTTTTCGTCGCTGCCCGACTCTTCGCTCCGAGATAACTAAAATCTGGACCAACTGCACTGTCTTGCTGCTGTCCAATCACAACTATATTTTCATCTTCCTGAGCCAAGACATTTGGCGTTGATAAAGCTAATACAACCGCCATCGACGTTGGTGTCAGCATAAACTGCCGAGTCATATTCTTCTCCTTTTTGTCGGCAGCCAAACCAACCCTTCATGACTTCAGCGACCGCTGAAAGAAAAGCGAGTTACGGCATCGCCAGTTGTTTCCGTAAAAGACAAACCAGAGGTTTTGCATAAAGCACTCGCATAGGTTACGAATGCCACTACGAGTGCTTATTTGTATAAGTACTTTCTTGGTTGAGGCTTAACTCATCTCTATAAACGGCGTAAACCCCACATTAAATACAAACCGCCAATGAGAGACGCCATAAGCCCTGTTGGTATTTCTTGCGGGTAAAGGACCTGTCGTCCCAACCAATCAGCCAACAACATCACCCCTGCCCCCAGTATCGCGGCGCATAACATGTGTTGTGACGCTTTGTTAAAACCAAATAAGCGAGCTAAATGCGGAGCCAACAACCCAACAAAGCTAATCGGGCCAACAACCAATGTCGCACTGACCGTGAGACAAGCAACTAAAAGAAGCAGTATTGCGCGTGAACGATCAACTCGAATTCCAAGTGCTTTAGAGGAAGCGGCACCGACAGGAAGAATATCTAGCCATCTTACGCAGAGAAAACTCAACCCTATAAAGACAAGCGCAGATAAAGACAATGGGAGTAACGTTTCAACCGAGACATAGTAGGTAGACCCAGACAACCAAGCCAATGCTTGATAACTTCTTGGGTCACCAGTGGCTAGAATAAAGCTCTGTATTGCATTCATCAGTGCGGTTATCGCAATACCAGTCAACAAAATACGCTCCGGCTGAAAGCCTGACTTACGGTTTAGCAGCACAATGACTAATACCGTCGCTAATGCGCCTACGAGCCCGCCTAGAGAAAGAGTGAAAATTGACGAACCAAACCCAGTAAACATCGCGATGATCAATCCCATCGCTGTCCCTGAACTGATACCGATCACTTCAGGACTTGCCATTGGGTTTCCACTTAGGCGTTGAATCATGGTTCCAGCAATCGCTAACATTGCCCCCGCAATTGCTGCTGCAAATAATCTAGGTGCGCGCCACTCCAAAAAAATCCAATTTTGGCTAGCAAATAAGTTTGCCCACCCTTCATTTTGCACAGCAACCGTGGCAAAAAGAACAACAGAAATTAACGTGCTGATCAACGCCAATGAGATCGCTTTAGGGTTTAGCTTGTAAACATGTTCACGATGTCGAGTTAACACTGTTTGAGTATGGCCCTGCGTCTTTTGTGATAAGCGAGGTAACAGCCATAACAGTAGCGGAGCGCCCAGTGCAGCGGTTGCTGCTCCCGTTGGTATAAAACTCGCCATTAGCCCCGGCAGTTGCTGAATAACCAAATCGGTTAAAGTCAATAACATGGCACCAATCAGCATTGATACCCAAAGCTTATGCTGGATTTTATTGATACCTATCAATCGAGTAATCGCTGGCGCCGCTAACCCGATGAAACCGATGATTCCTACGGCAGAAACCACCCAAGAAGTGATTAACACCGCAAGCCCAAGACAGACAAAACGCAACTTAGCTAGCGAGACACCTAAACTCTTGGCACCTTGCTCGGAGAGTTCCAACAGACTTAACGGCTTTGCAATCACAAATGCAACGACCGTAGCAAGTGCGATTCGAGGGGCAAGATACGAGAAATCTCCCCATCCACTCTGAACAAGCGAACCGGCTCCCCATATCATTAACCCATTCAGCTTTTCGGTATTCATCATCAGAATAACCGTACTTAATGATGCAAAGTACAGGTTTATCACTAACCCAGAAACGACGACAACCGTTGGAGATAACGCTCGTCGCCATGACAACAGCATCACCAACCCCATCGATATCACACCGCCGATGAGAGCAACCAAATTAGGCGCGATATCCAACATCCAAGGTGCGAATAGCGTAGCTAACATCAAAGCAAAACTTGAACCGCTCGCCACACCAAGTGTCGTGGGTGAAGCGAGAGGGTTACGCAGCACTTGCTGCATCAATACCCCAGCAACCGCTAATCCAGCACCAGATATAATCGTGGTGAAGACTCGAGGCCACCAGCTAAAGTGAAGTAAAACAGAATCGATAGATTGAAAGTTAGGCTCCCATAAACTGCTTAGAGCCAACGAAAATGAGCTTACTTGGTACAATTGGAAAGCACCAATAGAAAAGGTAAATGCCGAAAGTAACACCACAAAGCTTAAAGGCATCGTTTTCATTGTGTTAACTCCTCGACCTTACTCGCCGTAACTAACTCTGCGAAACGGAGGGCTGAAGGCATAGAACCAAAACTCCAAACGGGCGCGACTTGCATGACCTTTTCACCAGATTGTTGAACAACATATTGCCAAAATGGGTCTTGAGAGAGCTGCTCCGCTCCACCATAAGGTAATGGCTCTACGATAACGATTTGAGCTTTTATGCCAGCTAACTTGTCGATGCCAACTAGGCTGAAGCCCCAGCTATTCGTCTTTTCATTCCATGCATTACTCAGCCCAATCTTTTCGATAGCCTGGGAGTAAAGACTATTTTGACCAAAAACACGTACGTGCTTTGTATCCATAAACTGAATCATTAGAAGTGGCGGCTGGCCTTTATTTATACGCTGTTTTAATAAAGACAAACGTTTTTCATATTGTTGGATAAGCGCCTCTGCTTCCGCCTCTCTTCCCAGCTCTTCACCAAACCTCCGAGTGAAACTGGTAAGTACCGACCAATCCGTAATCCCGCTTTCATATAAGTCAATCGTGGTAACGGGGGCAATATCGACTAAGCGATGCTTCATTGAGGAGAAGTACGGGGCAATAAAAATACGGTCAGGTCTGAGCTCGTAAATACGCTCTATATTGGGTTGAGTTCTTAACCCTACATCCTTAGTTTGAGGTGGTAACGGTGGCGATTTTACCCAAGCATCGTAATCTTGCCCTTGAGCAACGCCTACAGGTACGACCCCTAAAGCCAACATCGTTTCAGTTTGTGTCCAATCAACCGACATCACCCGAGGTGATGCGTCAGCTAGTGCTTGAAAAGAACTGACCAAAAGCGCACTAAGTGAGAGAGCGAAAGAGAAATGTTTAAGTCGAGTGTTTGTACTGCTCATTATTCCAACCTTTAGCTTGGCATCGCCACCGGATAACCCGCGGGGTGGTCAGAGATCATCATCTCTATCCCATATATGTCCCTCAACTTAGGTTCAGTAAACACCTGTTCAACATTGCCTTGTGCAATCAAATCACCTTGATGTAATGCAACGATGTAGTCGCAAAATCGTGCAGCCAAGTTGATGTCGTGTAATACGATAATAACGCCCAAACCCAGTTCTTGACTGAGTTTAGAGATAAGCTTCAACATATCGACTTGATGGCTGATATCTAGCGCAGACAAAGGCTCATCAAGAAGCAAATACTCGGTTTTTTGGGCTAACAGCATAGCTAGCCACACACGTTGACGCTCTCCTCCAGATAACGTGTCCACTAAGCGATCTGCGTATTTTAGTGTGCCTGTCATCGCCATTGCTTCTTCAACAATGTCGTGATCTTTCTTACTCAAACGTCCAAGTAAACCATGCCATGGATAACGACCAAAACCGACTAAATCTCGACCTAAAATACTGTCGGTCACTGGAAGATGCTGAGGCAAGTAGGCAATGTGTTGGGCAAACTTTTTCGCTGAGAGATCGTTAATGCTCGTTCCATGCAGAACCACGTCACCAGCGGTGTATGGCTGTTGCTGTGCCAGCAACTTTAACAATGTGGATTTTCCTGAACCATTGTGTCCAACAAGAGCGTATGTTTTTCCGGGTTCAAATGTCACATCAAACGCTTTTAGCAATGACTTGCCTTCAATCTCAAACTGGAGTGCTTTAGCTTCCAACATCCCTACTTCACCTAATAGCCATTTACGAATAACAGTTATTCAGAGCTCTCATTCGTTGATCACGTTTGCCGTTCTTATTCAACAGAACGATTAATAAGGGAGGTTTTATATAACAACAAAGATACAAATGCAAACCGTTGTCATTATCATTACATCAACAAGATCATTGAGAGAATTGCTAAGTGTTAGTGATAATTTGCTCTGCTGAACTTCATTAGTAAATTATAGGCAGGTCAACGAGAGCAGCGGTCTCCCACTGCTCTCGCATAAATTTGAACGAATACTGCAGCGTATGAAGAAATGAAAAATGCCGCAGTGAATACATTAATGACGAGCGTCAGCGCCAAACTCTACTTCTTTATAGATATCGGCCAGCGACTTTTTACCTTGTTTGTCTTTGGCTGAACGCTTTTTCTTAGTTTGATAATGGTATTCTTGCTCCTGAAGTGCTTGTTCGTGCTCTTTTGCTGACTCAACAAACTCAGGATTTGCAAGTGCTTGTTGGCGTAAGCGGTTTACTCTTTCAAGGGTTTCCCACAACATACTTCACCTCCAAACTTATTACTGTATATAAAAACAGTATTGTTTAAATATTCCTCCTCGTCAACATTTCAACTTTGTTACTGCTCTTCACATTAACCCCAAGCCTGTATAGTGCTCGGGATATTTGTGGATGATTTGCTTTATATAACCTTGATGCTCTCGCAGAGCATCAACACATTCTCGAGATAACCATCCCTGATATACCCATTTTTCAAGTTCTAACAATGCGTATGGGATGGACCACGCTTGTCTGTACGGATGGTGCGTCGTCATAAAATCAAAGGCATTCGCGACAGCCGTAATTTGCGCGGCGATTGGTATATCATCATTGGTTAAACCATAAGGATAACCAGTGCCATTTAAGTTTTCGTACTGATAAGTAACCATCTGCAAAAACAAAGTCACACTCGGGTGAACCGGATTTCCGATACGGGCAACCATGCCATCCGCTGAATCGATACAACGCTCAATATGTTGAATCAATATCGCCTCTTGTTCTTGAGAGTAATTTGTTCGGCGGCTAGCAATTTCAACTGGCAGCTGACTATCACCGAGCGCATGGAACTGAGCAAAAATACCAATATCTTCGACCATTTCGTCATTCAGGTGATAACGATCCGCTAACTGCGTTGCGATAATTTGACTGTAGTACTTCATGCGTTTGGTATGCGCGTAATACTCAGGTGAATAGCCTGGCATCATACATTGCATTCGGTTCGCTAGCGTTTCTATCGCATTGACTACTTGAGTTTCTGATTCAACCGCAAATCGAATCATTTCGAAATAAGGTTTAAGACCATTCAGCGCTTCTAAACTAAACGCATCACGTTGAGTGGAGTTCAAAAATACAAAACCAGTAAAAGCTTTATTGTCATAACAAGGAATAGCAGCCGACGACTGATATCCGTGTTTGAGTAAAATTTGAACCCGAGGACAGTGCTTAATATCATGAAGGTCTTCGACGATACGAGGAACCGCGTTTTTAGAGGCAATATTGAGGTGGTGGAGTTTACGGAATGCTGATTCGTGATGGGCTAAACACCAAGTGTCGAACTCACTTTCTGCAAATGATTTGAGCACATCTTGGTCTGGGTGATATTTTGCAAATGACACCCTATCAATACATGGCAAGTGCGCCTGCATCCTGCCTTTTAGCGTTTGCAGTTGCTCGTTAAGCGGTTTTGCAAACGGGTAAAAACTCCGGTGCGCCATGCTTCACCTCCACACCAAAGCAGAGAAACAAGAAAAGCTCATTGTGTTGCAAATTCAATGGTATTTTGAGCGGTTTTCTCCACTTAAATTATCGATATACCACAACTTAAGTGTACGAAATAAAAGCACATTTCTACCAATTTTTTCACCGGATATCTTACGGTAATTTGATCCAGATTAAAAAAGCCAACGAGCGAAACTCGTTGGCCTAACAATACTGATTGATTACGATGGATTCAGTAACTAGAAGTTATTCAAAGAACGTTCTAAACAACTAGCCTAGAGCAGGAAGCACACCCAGCGTAATTAACACCTGAGCGAATACGATGCCAGTGCCAGCGATGCCCGTTATCACTAACGCACCTTGACCACCTGCGACGCGGTACTCCCCAGTAAAATCATCCGATTTACGAACCTTGATCACCATAACCAAAGGCAAAAAGATGGCTAAAATCGCTAAGGCAATCGCTGCATAGCCCAAAGCCATAATAAAGCCTTGAGGATAGAAAAGTGCGAAGCCTAGCGGTGGGGTAAACGTCACTAGTGCCGCAATCAAACGATTAGGCTTATCGTTAGTTCCTTTGATGGTATCACCCAAAAACTCGAATAGACCTAAACTCACACCAAGAAATGACGTTAACAGTGCCAAATCAGCAAATACACCGACAATGTTGCCTAAGTTTGATTGGTGCACCGTCTGCGATAGTTGACCAATAAGCGCGCTCAACCCACCGTTTTCAATAAGAGTACTTTGGCTAACCACACCCAACGTCACGATTTGCCAAAAGATATAAATAACGAGTGGAATCGTCGAACCAATAATAACGGCTTTGCGTAAAGAAGAGGTGTCACCGTCTAAGTAATTCACAATTGCAGGAATACTTCCGTGGAAACCAAACGAAGTAAAGATAACCGGAATCGCCGCTACAACAAGGCCTTGTTCGATTGGCATACTTAACAAGTAAGATTCCGTAACGTTTGGAGCAAGAAAAGAAAGCACCGCAACCATCGCAATGAGCTTCATCGCGAACAGAACTCGGTTTACTTTATCGACCGTACCGGTACCCACTGTCACAACTAAAGTCACAATCAAGGTAAAGATTATCGTTGATGTAGGCCCTGAAATATCGAGGTCAAACCATTGTGCAAGGCGGTCTCCGAACTGAGCACCACCGCCAGCGATATACGCTGCACATAATGAGTAGAAAAGAAACAACATCGCAAAACTTGCCACCCACTTGCCTTTTTGACCTAGGATCTGTTTCGCCAAAGTATGAAGTGTAGCACTACTCTCCGCATGTTGATGAAGCTCAAGCATAAGCAAGGCAGTGAAAGCCATCAGAGCCCATAAGCCTAGCATGATGATAATAGAAGTTGAAAAACCAATGCCGGCAGAGGCAAGTGGAAGCGCTAGCATACCAGCGCCTATTGTAGTGCCCGCAATAATTAGCGTACTACCGAATACTTTAGAACGACTCATTGTATATTAATCTTTACACTTTATTATAAATTATCAGTATTAGATCGGGCAACGGCGGACCGAAACCAACACCATATTTGTATTGCCGTCGATATTGTAGGATCTTTAGCAGAAGATCAAGCAAAGTGTAAGGATAAAAAACCACACATGTAAACTATAATTTACGCCTTGCTGATATTTAACAATAACTGTGTGCATTCTTCCCTGTTCATGAACTTGGGAACAGGGTAATTCCAGTGCGCCTCTTTCAGAATTAAATCAACAAGCGCATCAGCATCTTCACGTTGAATGAGCGCACTGGTTTGCTCAATATCAATAGTTGAAAACAAGGACTCCAGATTCGCCAAAAAATGCTGAGCACTTGCGTTACCTAACTGCCCCTCGGCCGTCAACTCATCGAGCTTTCTTAGTTGAGGCTCAATCTCTGATAATGAAAAGCGCAGCACAGGCAACAAGGCTAATCCGTTTGCCATACCATGAGGTATTCCATATCTCGCACCGAATGTGTGAGCAAAGGCATGAACATAACCCAAACTCGCTTTGGTAAATGCTAAACCCGCGTAATAGGATGCCATAGCCATTTTATGACGAGCTTCGACATCATCCCCTTGCATCACAGCCCTAGGAAGATATTTAAAAATGAGTTTAATAGCGGCAACCGAATAAGCCATCGTTTCTTGAGTAGCGTTTTTCGATACATAGGCCTCAATAGCGTGGGTTAATGCATCAACGCCAGTATCAGCCGTGATCTTAGGAGGTAAACCAATCATTAAATTCGCATCTAAAGCTGCCATTAGTGGCACCAACTTTGGATCCATTAAAGGGGTTTTAATGTGTGAGGAGGGATCTGACACGACCGCAGCGATAGTAACTTCACTTCCGGTTCCAGCCGTTGTTGGAATAGCAAAAAGCGGCGCTGGCATTCGCCATACCTTCAATAGTCCAGCTAATTTTTTTATTGGCCGTTTATTGGTAACTTTCGCAGCGATGACTTTTGCACAATCCATTGCAGAGCCGCCACCCAAAGCTAATATGCCCTCACAATGAAAACGATGATAAGCCTCTAGACCGCTCTCTACCTGATCATAGGTAGGATCGGGCTTAACTTGCGAGAAAACATCTAACTGTAAATCGAGTTGTGCTGCAGCCTCAAGCACCTTATCTACAATACCGACTTGGACTAACCCTTCGTCGGTAACTAACAAAACGCGTTTAAATCCCAGCTCGGTCATCGATTCTAATAGCTCATTCATCGAACCAGGGCCGGAAAACAAGGTTGGTCTCGGCATAGGAAGGATAAGGGCTGCTATTTTTAACCCTGCGGTGTAAGTCCGATATAAACGATGCTTCAACATACGAAATCCTTTTCATTTAGAGCTATAATTCTAGCTACTTTTACTACCTATGCTTACTTTGCAATCACACATTTTCAATAAACTTATCTCACTAAAAGGGCTAGCATCGCTGGGAAACCGTACCATTTTATTATCTTCCCTCAACGACATGAGCTACAGAGAAAATGTTTTCAACGACGCTCTATTGTCATGTAGTTAACAAGCTGCTTTCCCTATTACTCTGTTAGTTACAGAGCAAGCCTCGAAGAAGTCTTCTTATTTTTTGCCTTCAAAAGCAACAATATGAATTCTGTTAATCAGACATCAATACCGTGTGTCTCTGGTTGAGCCCGAACACGATCTACAAAAATAAAAATAAGAATGCGTTACATCATGATTTATTGTCGTTTTCAAATAAGTCAACAAGAGCAACAATAATCTTTCAAAACTTATACTTAGTTCAAATATCTGACTCTTAACCATGAGCTTCAGGTGATATTATTATGCAACTAGGATTATTATCCCGCCCATAATCAAAACTATGTCTAAACGCCCACCTTTTTGGGGTCTATTCGCTGTCGTACCCAATTTTTCCTATCACCTTCTGATTTGGGTTTAGCGTGGGCTAATTAGCAATGTCGGTATAAACCATGAATCATTCTTGCCATTCCCATACGGACATGGGCTTTGAAGTCGATCTGAAACAAGCACTTATCTGGGTTGCTCGAGCACTCGACTATGTCGGTGTTGATGATACGCACCATAGCCATCGTGTCGCTTACATCGCTTACCAATGTGCTCGGGTCATGAACTGGGAACCAGAAAAAGCGGAGTTTTGCTACTTCGCAGGGATGATCCACGATTGTGGGGTCTCCGAAACACAAGAACATAAAATGTTACTTGAGGAGTTGGTGCCACAAGATGTAAAAACACATTGCTTAAGAGGATACCGAAGCCTCAAGCAGTGTCGTTTGTTGCGTCAGTTTGCTACACCTGTTCTTTACCACCATACACATTGGAGTGAATTAAAATATCTTGATTTACCGCCTTTTGAAAAAGAGGTCGCTGCCCTACTCTATTTAGCCGATCGTCTCGATTTTATGCGTTCCAAATACGTCATGAACTGCCACTGTGACATTGTCACACTTCATGAAGAGCTAATTGCAGAATGCATCATGGCAAACGCTGGAACTTTGTTTAATCCAGACATGGCTAAGGCAATGGTTAAGCTCGTTATGACCGACGCATTTTGGTTCGCGATGGAGTCTGAAAATATAGAAACCATCGGATTAAACTTTAAAAGCATTGATTGGCTTCAAAAACAGCTCACCATCCAAGATATGAATAGTTTGGGAATGTTTATCGCTCGAATTGTTGACGCAAAAAGCCCATTTACTTATCAACATTCGCAAAAAGTGGCGGAGTTATCTCGGTATCTAGCCATCAAGCTTGGGTTTTGTGAGCACGACCAAGAGATGTTATTTATTGCTGGGTTGGTGCATGATATCGGAAAGTTAAAAACACCAGATGAGATTCTTCATAAAGAAGGCTCTCTTAATAAACAAGAGTATACGCGTATTAAACGCCATACAATTGATACTCAGCTCGCATTACACAAAGTGTTTCCCAACGCTAAAATAGCGGAGTGGGCCTCTAATCATCACGAGCGTTTGGACGGTTCTGGCTATCCTTATCATAAAACAGGAGACGAACTCGATGTACCATCGCGTATTGTCGCGGTTGCCGATGTTTTTCAAGCTCTGTCTCAGGACCGGCCCTACCGAGGACGAATGGCTCAAGCACAAATCGCCGCGATTATGGGTGAGCAAGTCGCTAAACAAGAACTTTGTTCTGACGTCTATGCAGTGCTAGAGCGAAACATGACCGAGTGTTACGAGCTATCAACTAATGTTTAATCGATAAAGGGCGTATCTACGCCCTTTGCTGATTTTATGCTGGTTGCAAACCAATCATTTTGCAATATCAAGTACATTGTCTCGCACACCATTGATTCTGAACCAACCTGCAATACTGAAACGCTCAGCATTGGTCGGTAAAACCTCATGCGGGAATTGCTCAGATAAGAATAAAAGTAAGCGTCCCGATTGAGGAGGGATGGTTGCTATCTTATTATCATTTAGATCGTAAACCACCAATTCACCTGCATCCTTTTCCGTCCAAGATTCGTTCATGTAAAAAACGGTTGTCAATCGACGGTTTTCATTGCCCTTAAAACAATCTAGATGCTTTTGGTAGAAATCCCCTTCCTCGTACTTGGCAAAGTGAGCTTCATACTCAAAAAGCCCCAGAAACAAGTGACGGTTCACTTCTTGGCGTATTTCTTCCATCTTATCTAAGTAAGAAGTAACCGCGTGCCCCATATTGGGCGATAACCATTGAATTTTGTCACTTCGAATTGACTCAATACGAGTCACATCGTCATTACGACCAATACGCGCTTTTTTCCAGTTACTTGGAATGCAGTCTCGTAATTGAGCCACTTCTTGTTCAGAAAGAAAATCATCCCAGATGTAGTAGCCATGGGTTGCTAACGCATCGATCATTTTATCCATTATTGTCGTTCACTCATATTAGTTGGGCGGTCTATATAAAAAATCTTCAACCTCACAACAAATGCGATTTTTTGTCGAAACGACAACAAAATAAAAAGAGAGTAAAAATAGGTGATGACGAATATAAAAATGCCGCTCATATGAGCGGCAATATCTTTTATTATTGACGAGCTTCTAATCTGGTTGGATGAACTCGCAACGGACTAAGACGTTTAATAGTCGGGCGTTGTTTGTTTTTTAACTGGATATGACAAAGTTCCAGAATTAAGCCGAATGCCATCGCAAAATACACATAACCTTTGTTGATATGAATTTCGAAGCCTTCTGCCATCAATAAACCACCTAACAAAACGAGGAATAACAAAGCAAGTGTCTTAAAACCAGGGTAACACGACACCAGGTTATTGATTTTTTCTGCTGTCATGACCATCACGATAGCAGAAGAAACAATCGCTGCGACCATAAGTGGGACATCACTTGTCAAACCAACGGCGGTTATCACCGAGTCCATCGAGAATACAGCATCCACGGCAACAATCTGCAACAGAGCTACCGCTAAACCAGTACGGGCGTGAGTTGAGTGAGCAGACTCGTTGTGATTTAACCAACTCCACAACTCTTTCAGGCTTTTAGCCAAGAGGAATGCACCACCCGCAATCATGATGACGTCTCTTCCGGTAAACGCTTGGTTCGCCAAAGAAAATAGCGGTTGAGTCAATTGCATGATCCAAGAGATTGAAAACACTAAACCAATACGAGCAATAACAGCAAGACCAATACCAAGGTTTCTTGCCAGTTTACGTTGGTGCAGCGGCAGTCTTTCACATAAGACAGAGATAAAAACGACGTTATCAACGCCTAAGACAACTTCAAGCGCAAACAAAGTGGCGAAAATAGCCCAAGCTTCTGGTTGCATAAAAAGTTCTAGCATGAGCATGTCTCCAATAATAAGAAGACATATGGTGAAGGGTTTTGTCGACTAAAGGGGTCGTCCATTAATTATTTATACCTTTGTTACTGAGGGAGCATGAGTAAATCACCAAACAATCAACAAAACAATATCTATTTTAATTAACAAGGAACAAGTTTAATTCGTGTACAAATCAATCAACTCCTCCAAATTGATTAAAATTACATAGAAGCTTTAGAATTGAATAAATGAAAGCATTAAAGTCCAACAAAAATAAGATAAATTTCTAGACTTATAAGCACCATCAATCCTTATGCAACCCATTAAATGCATTGAGCTCAAAGAGAAACAGGCGTATTTCCGAGATAAACAATAGTAAAAATTTGTTTCATGCTGATATACTGCCAAAAATCATAAGAAACCATGCTATTTATGGACTACATTGCTCTTTCGCGTATAAGCCTTAAACATCTAACTGTTTTACATATGTTGTTAACCACTCACAGCGTCACACTTGCGGCAGAACGCTTGTGTGTAACACCATCGAGCGTCAGTAAAACGCTCGGACAGTTGCGCGAAACGCTAAAGGATGACCTTTTTTACCGTGATGGCACTCGCTTAGTGCCGACAGCATTTGCGCTGCATATAGGCCCGTCAATCCATGGCATACTCTCCAGTATGAATGGGTTATTACATCAAGGCTCTTTTAATCCGGCTTACTATCAAGGTAGTTTTTCATTAGCAATGCGTGAAAGTTCGTTTGAGCTCTTTGCGCCAGTTCTACAGCACTTGTCCCAACAACTGAGCAATCACGCGCACTTGAATGTCCATGCGAAAGAAGAAATGAGCTTCGATGCATTAGCAAGAGGTCAAGTAGATTTTTTGTTGCTTCCTCACGATCTCAGCCAACCACCCACACAAAATAAAGACTTGGTCTGGAAAACCATTTTGAAAGACGAAATGGTTTGCTTAATGAGAGCATCGAACCCACTCGCTGAGCAACCCTTATCTGTTGAAAGTTACCTTTGTGCAAGACACATCGGTATTCATGATAAAGATCTGTCACAACCTTATTTTGAGCAAAATCTCACCCAAAGGCATTCAAAACGAAACTTGGCCATGCGTGTAGCCGACTTTGGTTCAGCTGCGGTGATGTGTCAGCACTCGGATTACTTGTTCACATGCTCCAAGCTTTGGGCAAGAGCGGCAATGCAAGCAAAAGGTTTGGTTGAGCAAGCTCTTCCATTCGATTACGGGCAAGTAGCCTACAGCCTCGTTTGGAACAAAGCGAGCTTAAACGATCCCGCTTTAAAATGGTTACAGCAACAATTACTCGACGCTTGCGCCATGTTAGATGCCTGTGATGCGTAAGCATAGATAAACAACGGTACTACGTGAGTACTGTCGGCACTGTGATAGGGTTACTCACGTAGCATCGAAGCTCTGATTTTAAGCGTTTGATATCATGATGAGAGCACATATCCCAAGTTAACGCCTCCCCCACTACTCCATGATGCTGAAAGGCATTTAAACGGATAAGCACCGATTCAGGAAGAGTACTCAAGTAACGTCCAATTGCTACGATTTCTATATCTAAATCACTTTTTTGGGGAATATGCAGTAAGCGGACCTCGTACAATTTTTCGTGTTCAACTAGGTATTGAAGGGTTTTAAATACACGATGATTATCACGCCCAGTTAGCCACTGATGCGTCTCCGTCTGCCACGCTTTCAAATCGATCATTGCGCCATCCAGAAAAGGTAGAATACGCTGCCAACCAGCAACCGCTAAAGAGCCGTTACTGTCGATGAAACAAGAGAGGTGCCGTAATTCAGGATCTTGTTTTATCCCTTTAAACAGCTCAATAATGAAAGGAAGTTGTAAGGTAGATTCCCCACCGGATACTGTAACACCACTGATGAAAAAGCGATGTTTGCGTATCAAATCGAGCATTGTTACTACAGAGTAGTCAGTAATTTTTGGATTAGATTGGTTCTGACATATCTCTATACAATGATCGCAGTGGGTGCACTCCTCTTTAAGCCAAACAACGTTGTTGTTTTCGTCGAACTTCAATGCGCCTGCTGAACATTCACTCACACACTCACCACAATGATTACAATGGTTTATCGTGTGAGGATTGTGGCAGTTCAAACACTGATAGTTACAACCCTGTAGAAAGATGACTAGACGATTTCCTGGCCCATCAACACAAGAGAAAGGAAGGATACGAGTGACTTTTGCCAAAAGGCTTCCACTTCGTCTAGACATCTTGTTCTTTCCTAAACCGAACTTATGCCTGCGTGTAAGTCGGTGTTACTTCATGACTCACCACACGTGGTGAGCGTTCTAAAATTTTGGTATTTTTTGCTGCTTCTGCACCTAGAAACGTCGTGTTGGTTCTCGAACCTTCTTCATCATATTTCGCGACGTCTGAAAGTTTGATCATGTAGCCTGTCACGCGAATTAAGTCATTTGAAGTGACATTCGCGGTAAACTCACGATAACCAGCATTTAGTGCCCCTTTACATAAATTGAACATCGCTTCTGGGTTAGATTTCACCGTTTCATCAATCGTCAAAATATCGCTGATACCCGCACGATAATGCTGATGATGCTTCGCCGTTGCTTGTACATAAGTGACAGGGTCTAGCTCTGCACCATAAGGCAGACGTACACCTGGCGTAACATCATGATCTAAGCTAATGCCGCCTTGTGCATGTAAGAGCGCTTTGCCATCTAAACCATATTTCACCGGGGTTGAGTCCACCAGTTTAGCCAGTGTTGCTGAAACATCATGAGCAAAAGTATTTGCTCGATCATTTTTTCCGTATCGCCCTATTTGCCCTTCTTTTTCAAATAGAAGGTTTACCGCTTCGGCCATGCCGTAAACGCCATACATTGGCGCGAAATAGGACTCTTTTATCAACCCTTCTTGCGTCAAAAAGCCTTGAAAGAAGTTCGATTTTTCATGCAAGTGCGTGCTTCTTGCGTTTATGAGCTCGACCATTAATCGATGGTAAGAAGGCAACGCATTTAAGAAGTCGTTACAGTCTGATGCTCGTTTTGCAACTTCTTTTAAATTCATTCGCACCAATGTGTTCGAGCCACCTGCTAATGGAAGCGAGTTGTAGCAACTTACAATACCAAAGCGTGAGCCGTTGTAGGCTTTCGCGTGCATTGGGTAATTGGCGATATGCGGTTTACTGCATTCACAAATGTTCTGTGTCGCTTGACGAAGTAAATCATCAGGTGTAACTGTCTCGTCGTACATAAAGGTGAGATTCGGTGCGATCTGCTTGAGCTCCGCATCTACTTTTAAAACAGTGCGACAAATAATGTTGTCTGTCGGTCCGACATTCACATGCATAAACGCATCTGGCAATGTGCGATCCAGCATGATCCAAAAATGTTTTAACTTTTTGTAAATCTGGCTCTCTGTTAGGTCGCCTATGTAAGGCAACAAGACATCATCTAACTGGCCTAAGTAAACCGGAATGTTCGTTACCGAAGGAACATGATGGTAAATGATGGTCAGCATGTTCAACGCATCATCGAAATCATCAGCCGGAGACAACTCTAAATAGTCTGAGCCTTGCGATAGAAATTTAGCGTAATCAGGCAACACATAGCGAGGTTTAAACGGTGCATGACCTTCAAACATATCGCAGATGATGCCTTCATCCATTGCTTGTCTCAGTGATGGAGATACGGTCATGTAAGGAATGCACGCTTCCGCTTCTAAAGCTAAAAAACTCGACTTCTGTTTTGGAGAAAGACGGACGTCGGTCGCGATATCTAGAAAACGTTGTTGTAGTTTAGAAAGGCTTGTCATCTAAGATATTCCTACAAAGTAACCACAAGCCCACAAGACAAAATACGAGCTCTACCCCTAAAGAGTAACGTGATTTTACTCCTGCTTGGCTGTTGCCACTAATGAAAATAAACAAAACGTCTATTTCCATTCTGGAAATAAGACAAAGCTAAATTAGCGCATTCCAACTTACTATATGGGAAAACCTAACTGCGTACCGAAGTCTGTCTTATTTATCGGTTTGCCGTCGACAACATCACGCCAGCACCAATAAATACTCCACCAGTCAAACGATTGAACAACTTCGCTCTTCCAGCGACAAACAACCAATCAGAGGCTTTTACCCCTAACAATGCATAAAATGTTAGCCAGCTAAGCTCAAAAACCACAAATGTAGACGCGAAAATCGCGTATTGAGCCAGTAGCGGTGCGGAAGGTTCAATGAATTGAGGAAACAAAGCGGTGAAAAAGACTATCGCTTTGGGGTTACTAGCGCCAACAATGAAACCACTAGTGAACGCGCTGAACGCTGTCGCGGAACTTTGAGTCGTTGCCGTTTTATTAAAATCTGTCTGAGATGAGCGCAACGCTTGAATACCTAACCAGATTAAATAAGCGGCACCACACCATTTGATAATATTAAAAACTAACTCAGATGAAGCAATGACAACTCCCAGCCCGGTAAATGAGAGCGTAAGGATGATCGTAATCGCAGACAAACTGCCAAGTGCAGTCATGAAAGCAATACGAAACCCACTACTCACTCCTTTACTTAAACACAACAGTGAGCTTGGTCCTGGTGAAGCTGTGAGCACGAGAATGGCAAGAGTGTAAAAAATCCATGTATCTATTTGCATTGGCATCCCTTCCAGCAAAATGAGGTTTATAGCCCATTGTGTATAGAACTATTTTATCGCCCGGTTTCTATCCATGAAGCCGAGGTCTTAATAACCATCTTGCATCTAAATAACTTAGAAAAAATTAATAGATAGTTATGCAAATAAAATACGATCTACATGCAAGGATGTAAAGCCTGTTGTATAAGCTTATCTATTTCTCTTAATCATAAAAAGGCTTAGGATCGATCTCTAACGATGAAGGCGCTATCGCTCTTTCAATTTTGTACGCACTCGTTTTTAAGTCCACCATCGTGACATCAATGTATCGTTTATACTTGCGGGAGTAGAAACATTTCACTTCTGGCTTTAATGCTTGAGATTCATTTGAAGACCAAACAATACCAACACGCCCATCGTTCAACTCAACAATGGAGCCTACGGGGTACATCCCAATGCAATTAATGAATTTGTAAACTAAGTCGGCGTCTAAATGAAATGGCGTTAGACTCAACAAGATTTTAAACGCTTCCGCAGAACTCATGCCTTTTTTGTAACAGCGATCAGCCGTTAGCGCATCGTAGATATCTACAATACAGCTCATACGGCCGTGAATTGGAATCTCATCCCCCTTCAAGCCTCTAGGATAACCATTGCCATCTAACTTCTCGTGGTGCATCAAACAAACATCACGGCTTACGTCACTAAGTCCTTTTACGTGAAGGATTATCTCACCTGCGAACACTTGATGTAGCTTCATATGTTCAAATTCTTCAGGCGTTAGCTTCGCTGGCTTGTGCAAGATCTTATCATCGACTTTAATTTTACCTACATCATGAATAATGCCACCTACAGCAAGCTGTTTTAGCGTTGGCTTATCCAAGCCCAAGTACTTACCGAATGACACTAAAAGACAAGCGACATTGACGGAGTGTTCCAATAAGTAAGAGTCTTTTTTTCGGAGTGCAGAGACACACTGCAACGCATCTGAGTCAATCAAAACACTTTCAATGACATCGTCAGCCCAAGCTTCTACTTCATCAACTTCTATGATTTTTCCTTCAAAAGTTTGATTCAATAGTTTTTGCGCCAAATCTTTTGCTTCGGCGATCAGCTTTTTGGCTCGCTTGTGTTGGATGTCTCTCGAACGATAAGTTCGTTGACCCCTCTTAAAATCTGAGTGTTTCTGCTCTCGCGTCTCTTTAGTGGCATCAGTTGATTCATCTACAGGCTTGAAGACACACTGCTGCGAAGATAATGTTTGATCTACCCAAACATACTTTACGCCACTTGTAGCAAGATTCTTAATGCCTTCAGGGCTAGATATCCGCCCTGCATTGGCTAAATTGACGCGCTTGTTGTGCTCTATCGCGGTAACAAACATACCAACGCCGATATCAGCGAGCGCAATTTTGATTGAATTTTTCGGATCGTACTGCATATAAAGAAGGCTTACTCGATATTAACGTCCGCATTATAAGAGATTTGATTACTTGGCGTGATAATAAATTTGAATTGATTACAATTAATGAGCATCCTGTCAATTAATAATCGGTCGCGCTCATTAAGTCCTTTTTGTTATTATGGTTTTATCCAAGATAACATATATACAAATGACGTTAGAAAACAACACATTGATACCGACACAACTGAAAATAACTTTAGGATAATTATTCATAAATATTTATAGATTGCGGACGGCATCAATAACTGTATTTTATAAATGATTTTTACTGTTGACTATTTTTTATAAATGTCGATGATTAGCCGCCTAATCTTAGTATGTTATTAACCTAGTAGCGCATAAAATGATAGCCAAACAATTTGAACTGACACTTTTGTGATTGTAATGTACGCCAGCAGATCAACTCTATGTTATCAACCCCAACACTCATCTCTGATGCTAAAAGGCTCGAGGAGGAAATATCTTGACCACCATATTTGACCAACAAGTCTCAGATAGTGACCGAGAGTTCCTAAAAATCGTCGAAGAACGATTCATTCATATCTTCGATGTATTTAACGAAGGCCTCTTTTACATGGATGAGTTTGGCACCATGGTATTTTATAACAAGGGCTTTTATGAGCAGCTTGGTATCAACGCTGGTCGAATCAGCTTAGAGCAATGGTTAGACCTTGTTCACCCTCTCGATCGAGAAAGACTCTCCACTCGGGTCGATGCTCACATCATTACCAACAACACGAGGGTCACAACGACCTACCGCGTGCGTAAACCCAATGGACAGTACGTCTGGATTGAAGGCGTAGCCATGACCAAAGAAACAGAACATGGTCATTATATGGTTGGTAGCCACCGTGATATTTCTGAACGCAAGCTGATGGAAAGCTACATTCATCAAGTCGCATTTCATGACAATGCGTCAGGTATGGCTAATCGCGCCCATCTCTTGCTGGATATTGAAGATAGTGTGCGAGCCACTGATTCTTGTGCATCTATCTGTTACATTCAGATAGAAGAGATTAAATCTTACTTAAATCAATATGGCAGCGAGTTGGTCGATGGGTTAGTGGAAAAATTGCTACAAACTCTCAGTCACCTACCTTCTCCAAATAGTTCTGTATATCGCGTACATGATGATGACTTTGCGATTTTGATTCACGATGAATGCTCGGTAGAAACGCTGCAAAGTTACGCCGAAAGTTTAAAGGAAACCTACCACGAGGCAGTGATTGAAGAGGGCCAATACTTAGGAAGTAACATTAGTATTGGTTTGTATCCTTGCATAGATCCAAGTCACTCAGCAGAGGAAATATTACGTAAAGCAGCACGAACTTGTCAGTACGCAAGCGAGCAGAATAAAGACCGTGTTGCGGTTTACAGTGAGAAAACTCAGCATGCCGTAGACCGTTATTTCTTTATTGAGCAAGGTCTAAAAAGTGCACTTGAAAAACAGACATTAAGCGTTAAGTTTCAGCCAATTATTGACGCCAAAAGCTCTAAAGTAGTGAGCTTCGAATCTCTGGTTCGCTGGCGTAGCAAAGAGTTTGGCGAAATTTATCCAGACGAATTCATCCCCGTCGCAGAGAACAAAGGTTTGATTGTCGAACTCGGATATCAAGTCTTTGCCAAAGCGTGTGAATTTATCAAAAACTACCGTGAGCGTTACCAAAACCAAGTTCGTGTAAACGTGAATGTTTCTGTACTTCAGTTAATGAATAGTGAATTCCCTGCGCGAATTAAAGCCATGGCGGATGAGGTTGGTGTCGATCCTGAGTCTATTGTATTGGAACTAACAGAAACGTTTATTTTGGATAATAATCAGACAGCCATTGCCCCTCTGAATACCCTCAGGGAACTAGGATTTGCACTCTCTCTGGATGACTTTGGATCTGGTTACAGTTCATTAAATAGCTTCTTCGACCTCCCGATGACACAAATCAAAATTGATAGGTCGATGGCGTGGAAAACACTAACCAACCGCTCTTCACAAGAATATCTGAAGTTTCTTATCACTATGTGCCAGGAAAATAATATTGAAGTAGTGATTGAGGGAATTGAAGACGCCAAAATGTGTGAATTTTTTACCGAAATGGGCGTCGATTATCTGCAAGGTTATTGGTTCTCTAAGCCACTTTCTGTTGCCAGTGCAAGCCGCTATTCGTTAAGTTAAGCCATACTAGAGCAATATTCCGCACGGCCACGTTAAACATGCTGAACTATTCACTATAGATTTCAGACACTAACTGGCCGTGACGAAAACAAGCTTAATGTCCCCCGATTAACGTAGACGTTCAAACACCACACTCTGATCTAAATGTTCGTGATACTGAGTGTAATCTAAGCCCACATCAAAGATATATTGGGTCACCAGGTTTCTAACGCACTCTATTAATTGGCTTGCTTGCCATGGTTTTTCAAAGTAGCGGTCAATGCCTGCGGAGTTGATCGCATTAATCGTATCGGTGTGCGTCGCTTGCCCGGTAAGAAGCACTTTCCTCGTAAAGCCAAAACGACCGTCTTTTGATACATCGGTCAGCAGCTCTACTCCCGTTTTACCTGGCATCACATGATCGGAAATAATCAATGCGATCATCTCGCCTTCTGCATCAAATTCATCCATCAGTTCTAGAGCCTCACCTGCTGATTCGCAGTCTTCGATATTCAACCACTGATTTAACGGCTCTAAATCTTGTAGAACCGCGCTTAGTACCTCTCGTTGGTCATCAACGCAAATTACATTAAGCTTCTCCATGTTCACCCTCTACTGGTAACTTGATTCTAAAAATCGTTTTTTCACTGTCGCTCTTTACCACAATAGAGCCGTTATATCCGGCGATAATGCGCTTCACAATCGACAGACCTAACCCTAAACCAAACGACAATCCCCCCTTTTTAGTGGTGAAGTTTGGCCGGAAAATTTTTCTACGTGTCGCTTCATCAATTTCTGGTCCGTTGTTAGCAATCGTGACCAAAATTTTACCCTTACTCTCCCGAGTATGTATTTCGATACCGGGTTTCTCCGTTTCACCAAGTGCATCGCACGCATTCTTTAAGATATTTACCCAAACTTGGACGAGTTCGGTTTGAGAACCAATAAAAGCAGGTAAATCCGCAGGGCTAAAACGAACACTCACTCGTCTTAAGTCACTTTGCAATAGAGCCAAGGCGCGATTGATTGAATCATTGATGTTAATCGCTTCATCCAAGTCGATATCCGTGCGCCCCAATTGTTTTACGGATCGCACAATGCCAACGGTATGTTTAGAAGCGATGCGTAAGTCATGCAGATCTCGCCCCATTTGCCAGAAACGTATCGCTTCTTCTGGTCTTTTTAGCCAATGTTCTGAAAGGAAGTTATTTGGAACGGCACGTGCAAGATCACGAGCAACCTCCTTGGTTAAACCGTAGTATTTTTCGAAGTGGCGCCCCCGCTTTCTCGCTTCGCTAGAAGAGACTTTCTGCCCTTGCATTAAACCAAAATCAAAAAATTGACTCGCTTCCGGATGAACTTCTTCAAGCAGTTCCATGATAACTGTCTCTAGCCGTTCTGATTTACTGCTTACAACGCCTATCGCATTGTTCAACTCATGAGCAATACCCGCTGCAAGCTGCCCCAACGTTGTCATTTGCTCTGCGGTATGAAGCTTTTGTAGTGCTTTTTCTTTAGCCAATGCCTCTTGCATTGCGCGCCGTTGACGACGAGATAATTCGTTAACCATCACAGGCATAAATTGTGTCGTCAATGGTCCGTATGTCGCCTCTTCCACGGCGGGCGTATCGCGCTGTATCCAAGCCAATTCAACATCGGTTTGAGCAATCACTGTCGAAGAGGCAGTCCACGTACCAGAAAAGAAACTATGTACGCCAATAAACGCACCTTGAGACGCAGAAAATACCTGAATCGGTTTCTTGTCATCTTCCGCGTAATAGCCTGCCAGTTCTCCCGACAGCACATAGTACAAGCGATCGTTGTAGCCAGCTTGCTCAATAAGCACCGACCCGGATAAAACTGTTAATCGGCGTTCAAGGTGATTAAAGTAGCGTTGTACTAACGCGTCTAACTTCGTTTCGTACATGGTGGGTTATCCAATATGCCCAACAGTATGTAAAATCCACACCATCACAAAGCTGAGTAATACGCCAATCACGCCTAGCACGGCACCGATACGAGCCATTTGGCCGCTCTCGACATGCCCTGTTGCATGAGCTAACGCGTTTGGTGGCGTACTGATTGGTAACGACATACCGAGTGAAGCGGCAAATGTCACGACCAAGATCAGAGTAACTTCACCGCCGAGAGGCGTTAGCGAAGCCATAGAAGTACCCAGCGCAGCCATTATCGGCATCAGCAAGTTTGCGGTGGCTGTATGCGACATAAAGTTTGCCATTAACAGGCACAAGAAAGCCGCACCAAACAAGACAACATATGGCGAGAACTGATCAAACGGAATGCTGTGTACCACCAGCTTCGCAAGCCCGGTTTTATCTAGAGCAAGGCCCAGAGCAATACCGCCTGACACCAACCAAAGCACATCCCAAGAGATTTTCTTCAAGTCTTCTTTGTTGATGATGCCCGTCAATGAGAACACTGCGACCGGAATTAATGCTACTGTGTAAGAATTCATTCCATGTGCAGAACCCATCAACCAAAGAATAATCGTGCCGGCAAAGGTGACGTAAACCATTATTGCTTTGGGTGTTTTCAAAAACTTGCTTTTAATGTTCAGATCGATGGTGGTTTGTTCGGCTTTATACAAAAAGCCAATCAGAAACCAGGCTAACGCCATCATCACAATAACGAATGGCACACCAAATACCATCCATTCACCAAACGTAATTAAGTTGTCACCAACCAAATATTTTAGGGCGATGGCATTCGGTGGCGTGCCGATTGGAGTACCAATGCCACCAATGTTGGCCGCAACAGGAATACACAAAGCGAATGCAATTCGACCTGGGTCTTTAGGCCCGAAAACTGCTATCACAGGGGTTAAAATGGACAACATCATCGCTGTTGTTGCGGTGTTTGACATAAACATGGAAAAAACAGCGGTGATCAGCATCAACCCCAGCATAACGAACTTTGGTTTTTGTCCAAATGGTTTGAGTAACACTCGGGCTAAGTTGACATCTAACCTGTACTTTGTCGCCGCCATAGCCAAAAAGAAACCGCCGAGGAAGAGCATGATAATCGGACTAGCGAAGGTCGCCATTATCTCGTTGTATTGTAATAGCTCACCAAAATGTGGCTGCCCTTCTTGAAAACGAAAGAGCACAATACCTTTATTTGATACAAGCAATAGCTCTAGGACAATGATCACAACCGAAGTGGCGTAGATTGGAATTGGCTCGAATACCCAGCAAAGTGCGGCAAGCAAGAAGATTGCAATCACTCTTTGCTGGACGATAGTAATGCCATCAAATGGGAACGCAGAGAGAGGCATCAACCAAACAAGCAATGGTATCAATGTTGGAACAACGTATTTGAGATAAGGGCGCATAGTACTACTTCTCTTCCTGAGATGGTTAGCCAGACACATTTGGCGTTTGGAACGCTATTACCCGCCGCAAAACCAAAACTTTCAGACTGTTTTTAAGCCTTCAGAGACGAAATGCGGTAATGGCGTTCCAGAGAAGATTATGCACACTGTTTTCAAACAAAACGTTGGTGCGAGATCAATGAACTCGTTTTCACATTGGAAAACATTTTATATCTGTGTTCAAGCTCACTAAATGCTCACTATTTAAGTTAAATATACTTTTCCATCATAAAGTTAGTTAAGGTTTCTCCCCTAACCTCAACACGTTGTCGAGACTTAACTGTGAAACCCATTTTCTCGTAAAAAGGTCGGGCGGTAATACTCACTTCAGAATACAGTCGTTTTATCCCCTGTACTTTCGCCTGTGAAAAAAGAAAAGACATCAAATCACGACCAACACCTTGTCCTTGGTATTCATGATGGCAAAAGAAATGATCAATCAAGCCGTCACCTTGCAAATCACAATAGCCAACGACCTGCCCTTCTATCTCCGCGACGTATGGTTGAATATCGTCCATTTTTCGTTGCCACACATCGAGGTCAAAATCTGATGGTGCCCAAGCGGAAACTTGTGATTCCGTATAATCGCGACGATTAATGATTCGCACAGTATGGTAAAAGAGTGCCCACAGTGTTGGGGCATCCTCGGTGCGATAACAGCGTATTGAGAGCATCAATTTCCTCATTCCTATTCAATAAATACTAAGCATTAACGCAAAGTGATACTAGTGAACTCATCATTTTCAATGCCAATCACTAAAGGCTTCCCAATCTGATCACTGTTCATCAATACGGTAGTATTCAGCTCACGGCTTGATCTGCGTATATTGCTTTTTCTTATGATATGAATATTCACAATATAATCGGAATACTCCTTTGTGATTCCGCCGGAAAATTCTACGTGCTCACTTTCATTGTCTCGGACAACATGAAATTTTCGATTGGCTTGAATATCAGTACTGATGGAGGAGTCACCATAGTTCAGTACAACGGACGTTGGTTCGCTATCTTGATTGGCAAAACAGCCAAATGCGAACATGCTTAATGCGAGTATACTTTTTGATTTAAACATTAATTATTCTATTTCTAGTTATTTTTCTGCTATTTGCATGACCAAACAGCACTTGTTCTGTGAGCGCCTATTGTGCCATAGCTGAACGCTGACTCTAAACGCGCAAAAAGATGAGCGATGAAAATTCCGCCCAAAACAAGCAAATGTGAGACAATGTGAGGGTCCCAAACTCACTCAATCAGTCAAAACTCACTGTAAAGCTATGTTTTTTAATGCTTTTAATTCATGTGGTCGTGTAAGGAATACATACAACCTCTTACTTTTTCATACGCAACTAGACGAATCGTTCGAGAAATACGGCATCGTCTATGCCACATGTTACAAATCGGCTTACCTTATTATTACGTATGAACTGGAATTATGGCACTAACTTCCCTCTCTCTTTTAATAAGGAGAGGATTTCAACAATCAGGCTTGCCACGTTTTTATAGCTAAAATCAGTAGAGCGTTACCAACATCGGTTGGTCTAGGAGCAATAAATGAAAGACCTTCTCAACTTTACTCACCTTGTAAAAATTGGGTTCATGTCAATCGCGGTTATGCTGGGTGGATGCACTCAAGGAGATTGGCGTACTGCTAGCAGAGAACCTGCGGGTATCGCACCCGACCCTTCTAATGTTAAGCATGCTGTGATTGAGTTTTACGCCGCAGATGCGTTTGGTTGGCGAGGCTGGTTTGCTGTTCATACATGGTTTGCAATAAAGCCTGAAAATGCGAACGAATATACAGTGTATGAAGTAGTCGGCTGGAGAGTGAATCGCGGACAACCCGCTCTATATCAGTACCAAACTGGGACGCCAGATCGATATTGGTATGGTGCAAAACCAGAAAAGATCCTCTCCATACAAGGTGAAAAGGCCCGCCAGCTTATCCCTAAAATACAAAGTGTTATTAACCAATACCCTTGGGCTGAAGAATATACGCTGTTTCCAGGGCCAAATAGCAATACATTTCCGGCTTGGGTGGGTAAACAAATTCCAGAGTTAGAGCTAAACTTGCCGTTTCGCGCAATTGGTAGCGGTTACGCCAGCGATTAACAGCAAAGGTTAGTCACTGGCTCGTTTTATGTTCAGCATAAAGCGCAATATCTATTGTGCGTCGTCACCCAACTCCGTTCTATTTCTTCCATTATGTTTCGCTTTATACAGTGCATTATCGGCGTCTTTCATTACCGCTTCAATTGGTGTGTCATTGCCTTTCCAGTGAGAAACGCCCAACGAAACCGTGACCTTACCAACCACCTGAAAGTCATGTTGTTCCACGTTGTGTCTAATACGCTCTGCAACATCCATAGCGTGGTTTACGTCTGTTTTTTCCAAAAACATCATAAACTCTTCACCGCCAGAACGACACAGGTGATCATTAGAGCGAGCTTGGTCTTTCATTAACTGCGCAAACTCTCTAAGTAAGTTGTCACCCACGTCATGGCCATAGTTATCGTTTACGCTCTTAAAGTGGTCAATATCTAGCGCCAAAACAGAGAACGCGGTATTTTCCTGCTTAAACAAACCAAGAACTTTATCTAATCCACGTCGATTCAATAATCCAGTCATCGAATCTGTTAATGTATCCAGTTGCAGCTTATCAATGGTTTTTGACACGATACCAAATGCTTTAAGAAAGCTAAGCTTCAAATGTGAGACCTCAAAATACCAAGACTTAACCAGTTTGAGATCATCGATAGAGGATGAATGTTCTTCGACACCTCGCACAGCACCCGCTAACTGCCAAAGTGGTCTAGAAATAAGAAGGGACAAGAACCAAATTAGCAACAAAGTTAATAAACCAATTGGAATCGACTTAAGGAAAACATTCCACATCTGTTCATCTAGCACAGATAACGTCATCGATTTCGGGCGCTGAGCAACAATTCCCCATCCTGATGACTTTACTGGCGCATAACCAGCAAGCATTTCGACGCCGCGAGAGTTAACAATTTCTTTGTTGCCGCTCTGCCCCATCGTCACCGCTTTGATTGCTTCATTATCGTCGATTACTTCACCAACCCTCGATTGATCTGGGTGATAAATCAGAGTGTTACTCTCATCGACAACGTAAAGGAAAGAACCATCTTTGTATGCGTGCTGGCTGAGTAACTCTGCGAGAATATTTTCTTTTTCTAGATAAATAGTGCCGCCGATATAACCTAAATATTCATTAGATTGAGAAAATATAGGGTATGAGATGGTTAACAAGTAATTTCCAGCTGGCGATATAAATGGTTCAGTAACAACCGGTGCTTGAGCGTTTAAAGACTGGCGTTTTCTTTCACCCACTAACCTTACACCTTTAACCTGAAGTGTTTCAGGGGATACAGAAATAATAACCCCTTTTGCATTAACGACAACCACAGAGTTAAATGATTTGGTTTGCGTTCTTAATCTCTCAGCCTCTTTATCAAGAAGTTGAGCGTCATGCATCTTGTCTTTTAGCACGTTCGCACTGTATTTTAGCTGCGACATTGAGCTTTCTATGAAAGAGTCTGTCATTTCAGACATTTTTTGGGCGTAAACACGGTTTGATTCTAACGTGTTATTGATGATGAGATCCCTTTGAACACGATAAATCGAGTAGAATGCGTTGATCAAAGTGACAAGCACACTGAACACACATAGGGTGACAATAAGATTTCTAAGATTGAGTTTTTCTTTTCTTCTAAAAGACATTGCCAATGGCCAACTTTGAAGGCTTTCTATATGAATGAGCGTATAGGTTATATGAAATTGATTTGATTTTCAGGTAGTAAGTTGGGATCAATGTTAATATTTGCTCACATTAAAGAACACTTTATGAGCTAAAAAGAGAATTCAGTAGCACGATAAAGAAACCGTGCTACTTTCATATTTGGCGTTTAAGAGGGTTTTGTCTCTGTCATCGTTTTTAATATCTCCACAACTAGCTGATGATCATCTAACTGCGGTAAACCCGATACCGTCACAACCCCAACCAAACCAGACCCAGAAAGCCGAATTGGGAACGCGCCACCATGAGCACAGTACTCACGAGCATCGAGATGAGGCTGATTTTCGAAATCACGTTGCTTTTGCTTGTTGTACAGAGAAAGATAATAAGAGCTGTGGCCATACCTTAATACTGAGTTTCGCTTCCTACGGACCCAATCTACATGATCAGCACAGGTTCCTGCCATCGCGTATTGAAATAGCGTTTGTCCAAAGCCGTAAACCTCAATAGCAACAGCCGCGCCGCGAGCTTCAGCCTCTTCTTTTAGAGCAAGGCCGATAGACCACGCAATATGGTGATTAAATTCCGCCAACTGAAGTTCATGCTCTTGCTGGGCCACGAGTTCAAGCGTCAAACTCATGGTTTCACCTGAATCGTTTTACCCGTTTTACTGCTTTCCAATGCCATCTCAATCAGAGCGATATTCTGTACTGCTTGAGCGGCAGGAACCGGGTTATCAGTGCCCAAACGAATGGCGTCTGCCACACCAACAAAGTAAGCTTGGTACGCGCCTCTCTCCGTTTTGATAGTTTGCGCACCGTCTTCGTCGTAACGGACGCCGTATAACGCCTCATCTTCTTCCGACCAAGCATCGTTTTCCGGCAAACGGCCTTCTTTTAAGTAGCCCTCTTGAGGATCTAATCCAAACTTTTCATATTTAGCTTCCGTGCCCAATACTTTGTAGCGGAGATTCGGCTCTGGGCTATACAAGTTTGAATGCAAGTGCACAATATGCTCAGGGTAATAAAGTATCAAGTTGTAATAATCAATCGTTGTCGCACCCGGGCGCATCATTCGACATTGTGCGTCTATCGCATCTGGCAAGCCAAACAACACCAATGCTTGATCGAGAAGATGAGGAGCAAGGTCGAATAGAATACCACCACCATCTTGGGCTAGCTCTCGCCAGCGTTGACGAACTTCAGGGCGGTAACGGTCAAAGTGTGACTCGAATAGCTTTATATCACCTAACTTACCTTGTTCGATAAGAGATTTAACCGTGAGAAAATCTCCATCCCAACGTCTATTGTGAAAAACGCTCAGCACCAGACCTTTCTCTTCCGCCAAGGCGATAAGTTCATTACCGTCTTCTATACGAGTAACAAACGGTTTCTCGACGATGACGTGTTTCCCATTGTTCAACGCACGCTTTGCAAGTTCGTAATGTACGTCATTTGGCGCAGTAATGATTACGAGCTCTACATCACTATCATCGAGTAAAGTATTCGCATCAGAAAACCACTTAGCATCTGGCCAATCATTTTGAACCGCCTCCTGTTGACGCGAGCTTATCGCGCTCAGCGTTAAATTTGGTAGCGCTTTAATGAAGGGTAAATGAAACGTTTTTGCTGAATATCCGTAACCAATCACAGCGGTTTTTACGGGATCGTAAGCCATTCTAAGATTCCTTATTTCGGTGACACAACAATACATTCAATATCATTGTGATCGAGGAGTTGTTGAAAATCTGATTGAGGGGGATGATCGGTAATAATGATGTCGATCTTTGACAAATCACATACGTGGTGGAAATTGTCGCTACCAATTTTTCGGGATTCACAAACGACGATGACCTGCTGAGCTTGAGCAATCATCGCTTGTTTCAATGTTGCTTCTAACAAACTATTTGTTGTCAGCCCTCGGGATGACAATGCACACACGCCAATGAACGCTTTGTTCACGTGATAATGCTGCATTTGCTGCTCTGCTTGCGCCCCTAAAACTGCTCTGGCATAAGGGTCAAAGTGTCCGCCTAAGAAATAAACGTCCATTGTGTCGTTTGTCTCAGCAGCGGTCAGCACATCAATGCTGTTAGTAACGACGTTGAGCTTGTTTTCTCCACAATGCGCTTTTCCTGCATAGAGTGGGAGCAGAGACAAAATGGTGCTGGTATCAATAACAAGATGGTCGCGCTCATCCAACAACGCTGCGGCAGCTTGAGCCAGTCGATGTTTAACGTCACTCACGGGTCGACTCGCGTATGCCTCGGTATGGGAAGAGATCGGCGCAAGCATGACACCACCTCGTATTCTTTGTAACCCAGGCTGCTGACTCAACTTAACTAAGTCTCGGCGAGCTGAATCTCGCGAGATACCAAAGTACTCACAAACTTCAGACAACGTTACTTTATTTTGCTGATCCAGCTTCGCTCTGAGCGCTACGAGTCTTTCTTCTTGTGTCATAACTTAAATTCACTTAAGCGATTTTAAGCAAACTTGCCACAATGATAGAAAAATTACCAACAAAACCACTTATAACCAACTCAATTGACCAAAAGTTAACCAAAGATAAATGAGCAGCAAGGCAAAACTTCCTAGGACGGTACGTTCACTCAAGCCCACATAGTTAGGCTTATGAAGTTTATTTATACCCGTTTAAAACAACTGGCTCATCTAGCCCTAACTTCACTCTATTTCTTTTAATAAACGCTTTTGGTAGTGGAATAAACCCAGCATTTCGTACCTGTTGTGTATTGTTGTCGGTTGTAAGGAGTTCAAATAGTTTTGATTTTGTGATTTTCTGATTGGTGTCGAATTGTTTATTTATATAAACGTAATAGACCACGGAAAATGGATAGCGAAGAGAATAGATGCAATCTGTGCTCAAAGAGCATGAGTCATCGTTATGATGAACAGAGAGAGCCTTGTAGCTCGACCACTGTTCTGAGTATTTAAAATCGGAGTATTGCATATAAGCTTTGGCTGAAAAGTCGTCACTTAAAGCGCGTTTCAATCGGTCTTCATCAAGCATTTGAATCGATGATTGACAACCATTAGAGCTCACATCTGGGTTACTTAAACGCATCTCCCCGAAAGCATACGTATTTGCATCACAGCGTTTCAATTCACTAACGGAAACACTATCTACCGTACTCTTTTGACTATTGATTACGACAATAGCGTTTGCCATTAAAAACAAACGTGTAGGCCTGTGGCCTCTTTCTCGTTGAAATCGGGAGATGTTTTCATCTGACCATTTCTTAGATGTGATCGCAATAGAGGCTCCGTCATTTAGCATGTCGTTAAAACCACCAGACTGAGATGCAAGCGCTACATTTACACTTGGCTCATCTATCAATGTTTCTATCGTTTCTAGTATCTCTGGTTCGACAAAAATCGATGTTCGAGCCTCAGAGTCAGCAAATGCCAGCGGTGAAATCAAACATGAAGTTAGAGCAAGGAAAGGCAAGACTTTAATTTTCATAATTCAGCTCCAACTTCGAATTAGGTGTCAACTCGCTGTCCGAACTAAATATAGTCCACGCTTGTTCAGTACTTTCAGCTTTCGTGTTTACAACAGCAATTGTGCGCCTTTCCCGTTTTTTTAGTTGTACCGTCAATGCCGTATTCTGATAAAACTCTTGCTCTTCAATTCGATTGTCTTGAATGCCGTTTCTCACTAGCAATTCTCGTATAGCTGCCGTTCTTTTCTTTGCCAACGCTTTGTTGTATTCGAGTGACGCTTCAGGGCTTGTGTCTCCTATCAGTATGACTTGCGCATTTGGGTTACTCTGAAGCAATGCTTTCAACTCGCTTAGCGGCATATCATGAGATGACGTTACCTGATGCTCATCCATCGCAAAGAAAAAACTGATCAGGTGTGTCTGCGAGTCGTTGACCCAATTCGCACAGCCTTCACTGTCAACAACGACACCTTTTGGCGTATCTGCGCAGTTATCTCGTTGGTTTATCACGCCATCACTATCATTGTCTTTAAGGTCGTTGTACTGGTAAGTGGTCAACGTCGTATTCGGTGATTCAGCACAGCCTGCTAACATAAAAACTAGAAGACTCGTCACTGCGAATTTATCCATTATTGTTCTCCTTCCAGTTCTCTGGATACTCAACTCGCAACGCATAAGTCAGAATCCCCATCGAGTTGAATAAACGGTAAGTGGCAACCAAATGATCGTACTTTGTTCGGGTATAGTTCCGTCTCGCAACAAACGTTTCAACTTTGGCATCTAATACATCTAACAAACTGCGTCGCCCTACATTGAACTGCTGGATGTACCCTAATTCAGTTACTTTCGCCGCATCAACGTTGACTTTTAAAAACTCCATTTGCTGTTGAAGCAATGTATGTGCGTCCCATGCCAGCCTTACACCTTCATTCGCATCTAGTTCTGCATTTGCTCGAATAGCCCTCGCCTCCTCTACTCGCCAGGCAGATGACTCCACTCGGGAGTCTGTAGAAAAGCCGTTAAAAAGATCGTAGTTGACCGTCAGCATAACCTTTGCATCTTCGTTAATGCCTTCAATATTATCCACGTTGTCTGTTTTGTTGGCTGACAGCTCAAGCTTGAGCTCTGGGTAGTAATCCCCCTTTTCTCTTTTTACTTCATGTCGAGCCGCCTCTAAATCTTTCATCGCCGACTGTATGGATGGGTGCAACCTAACCGCTTGTTTGAGTGCTTCGTCAAGCTTATTCGGAAGCAATTCCTGCGGGTAAACAGGCTCAACTAAGTTTTGCGGCACTCGACCAACTAAACGTACAAATCTTGTTCTAGCATCGGAAAGATTGTTTTGGGCGGCAATCAATGAGGACTGTGTTGTCGCGACACGCGAAGAAACCTGCGCTAAGTCGGAGTTGCTGGTTAAACCTTTTTCTTTTTTATCTAGAATGAAACGGTAGATCTCTTGGTGTTCATTTAGGTTTCTTTCTGTCAGTTTCATCAACTCTCGGGCATGTAAAACATCCACATACGCTCTGACAGTATCTAATGCAACATTTTCCGCAGATGCCAATAAGTCCAAGCGTTCAGCTTCAGCCTCGTAAGATAGGCGATCAACATCAGCACTTGTTTTAAATCCATCAAATAACAGTTGGGAGATTCTTACGCCCATCTCCGTTCTTTCTAATGTTCTATCTTCACTGTCGATGTAGTTTCCGTTGTTATATCGAGTACCTTCGTACCCTGCTGCTGCATACAAATTAACCTGAGGAAGAAATGAACCATTTATGGCATTTCGGTCTCGTACCATCGACTCATAGCGAGAATAGCGAGCAAGCAAACTGGGGGAGCTATCGAGAGATAACGTAACTGACTCTTCTAAAGTCAAAGCGTTTGGCGACGATGATACTGCAAACAAGACCAATAACGTTGATTTAAGCCGCATCTTATATCCTTATGTCTATCTTTCTCTGAGCGAATTCTCTTTCGCACGTAATATAGGTTTTAACCAATAATTCAGTACTGTTTTTTCTCCTGTAAGAATGTCTACCACAACCTGCATTCCCGGGATGATCGTAAACTTATCATCAACCTTGAAAGTAACGTTGGCACGGTAGTAGGCATTGCCCTCTTCATTTTGAAGTGCATCGGCGCTTACGTAGGTCACTTCTCCTTCTAGGCCTCCGTAAATGACAAAGTCATAGGCAGACAACTTTACCGTTGCCGGCAGGCCAGGCCTTATGAAGGCGATATTCTGAGGAGAAATTCTCGCTTCAACGATTAACGTGCTATTACGAGGGACTATTTCTAAAATAGGCTCACCCGGCTTAACCACACCTCCGATGGTTCTGACAAAAACATCTTTGATGGTTCCATCGACCGGAGAAAGTAACTGCGTTCGATTCAACTGATCCGCAATCGCCTGACGACTTTCATTGAGCTGCGCTAGTTGCGTCACAACTTCATTGAGCTGCCCTTGTGCCTCTGCCCTAAAAGCAAGCGCAGTACCACGATAATCTGCGATGGATTCAGAATACACAGCCCTTTGCTTTTGGGCAGCAGCTTGTGAACTCGCGATGTCTCCTTTGAGCTTTATAACGTCTCTATTCAGTTTTAATAATTCCACTTCAGCCACCGCGCCACTAGAAACCACCTCTCTCAACATATCTCGCTCTTTCGAGACAATAACCAGACTGCTTTTTAGTGTTTGAATGGTATTCAAGGTATCTAGATAAGCTTGCGATTGTTGCTCAATTCGCAATTTAGCCTCCTCCAGCTCAGACTCCAGTTGGCTCAACCGCTCAAGATAGTTTGCTTTGGCATTCAGATAGGCAGAGTGGCCGGTCATCGAAATATCAAATGGCTGAGGCTCGATACTCACTTGTTGTTTCCAATCCAGTTGGAGGCTATTCACTTTTACCGTTTCTAATTCAATTTGAAGCCTCTGCTTTCTGGCGAGCAAAGATTCAACTTGTTCAGAGGTCTCCGAATAGGTCGACTTAAACCTTGTATCATCCAGAATGGCGATGGTTTGCCCCTTAGTGACGCTTTCACCAGGCATGACAAGTAACTCCTTTAGAATGCCGCCCTCTAAGCTCTGAATCGTCTGAACAGACAAAGTAGGAACAACTTTTCCTTCGCCGACAACCACTTCGTCTAACCTCGCCCACGAGGCCCAAATAATCACACTCAGCACTAACGCGGCAGACAACCAAATCAACGTTCTCGAACGGTTTGCTAAATGAGCATTACTCCAACGAACTGTGCTCATCATTGACCTCCTTCGCGTACAATTGATACTGCGCGTACTCTGTTCGTCTTCGCGTTAGACTGTTGTTTAGCAAAAATTTCTTGGGGCGCTCCTTCCCTCAAAATTGCGCCTTTATCAAGCACAACAATTCGATCACAAAGCGATAATAAGGAATGTTTATGAGAGCTAATAATCATCGTCGTCGAGTGCGGCAACGATTTAAGAGCATTAAACAACGCATTCTCAGCTGGCTGGTCTAAGGAACTGGTTGGCTCGTCTAAAATTAATGCTGCTGGGTTTCGATAAAAAGCTCTTGAAATCGCTACAGCTTGCCTTTGCCCCCCCGACAAATAACGCCCTCCTTCTCCGACTTGCGTTTCTAGACCATGAGGAAGGCGACTCATGTACTGGTTCAAACCCGATAATTCTATCGCACGGCGTAATCGTTCTTGATCAATAACATGATGTCCTAATACTATGTTTTCCATAATGCTGCCGTATATAAGATGCGAATCTTGGCTAACCCAACCCGTTTTCTCTCTTATCAATTCGGCGGGCCAAAGCTGACTGTCAATGTCATCAAAATAAACGCTACCCTGTAAGGCACTGAGTTGATTGGTAATAATAGAAAGGAGTGTAGACTTTCCTGCTCCTGCACTACCAATAACGCCAACGCGTTCGCCTTGCTTGATAGTAAGATTAATATCTCTCAAACATGGCATATCAACATCTGGGTATTGGAAGCTCACGTTTTCTAAACGTATATTCCCTGTAAATTCGGCAGACGTAATGACCTGACTGCGTTGCGCCTCCTGAGGTAAAGACATGATAGAATTTAAGCCTTCAACCGCTGTTTTTGTCTGTTGATAGCGAAGTAACAGCATAGCTAACTGGTTAATCGCCCCTGCAGCACGACCGCTAAGCATGACAATAGCAATGAGCCCCCCCATGCTGAGCAATCCCTCAGAAATTCTGTACACGCCTGTTACAAGTAACATTACGGTAATTATCTGCTGGCTAGATTGAATGGAGTAAGCAACGATATTCGAATAGTTTCGCGATTGATTTTGCCAATCAGAAAGCATGGATACCGTTTGCTCCCAACGCTTTTGTGCTTCTCCCGTAGCGTTATTTTGCTTAATCTCTTTTAAAGAGGACAATGAATCAAACAAGTGAGCTTGTCGCTTCATGGATAGTGCAGCACTTTCCGTATGTGATTGTTCTATTTTTGCTTTTACCGCAAAGCCAAGGATCAGCAGGGTAAACATGACGGCAATAGGTATGAACATCATTGCCCCACCTAGCCAACCAATTAAGACTAAAAATAACAACGTAAATGGGAGATCAACTAAGGTCACAAGAGATGCAGAAGTAAAAAAATCGCGAACACTATCAAAATCTTGTAGTTGTCGAGCGAATGCACCGACTGATGCAGGACGGTGTTCAAGTTTCATCCCCATAACTTTAGAAAAAAGTATCGAAGAAAGCTTGTTATCGATGTACTTACCCGCGGTATCAGTGACAACTCCCCTTGCTTTACGCAATAGCCAATCAAAAATAATGATGACGGAGACACCAGCGACCAAAACCCATAATGTACTGAAAGCTTGATTAGGCACTACACGATCGTAAACGTTCATAGTGAAAAGCGGAATAACTAGCGCTAGCGTATTGATAAGGAAAGAGGCAATCAAAAGATCTCGATACCACGGAGACATTTCTTTCACTACGGCGAAAAGCCAATGTTCATTATAATCCGCTTGAATAGAACTTATCCGTTTGTCCAGCTCTGGACGCATAGAAACTTGCCATGCTTGAGGCTGGAATTGATTATGCAGTTCCTCGCTCGTGACGTATTGCGTTTCACCTTGATCTTCACTAAATAACGTGACTTGATAATCGCTGTTATGTCGCTCAGATATAATAGCGGGTTGTAACGTCTTCCTATTGATTACCACCAATGGAAAGCTCAACATTGCGGTGGATTTTAAATCGATTAATGTGAGTTCAAGATCGGCTCGCTCAGCGGCTCTGATGAATAAGTCACTATCCAATCTACCCTCAACAAGAGGTAATCCAGAAAGCACCTTTTTTGTATGGTGTCTAACCTCAAAATAACGCATCAACCAAGTTAACGATTGCCCCCAAGGATCGTTAGTTAGCTCACTTAATGAGGATGAGTGATGCTTCATGACATACCACCTACTAGCAAGTTGTTGTCATCAATCATCTTCTGTAAGACATTTTCTTCGGCTACGCCAGTCGAGTCACCTTTGTAAAGCTGATCGAGAGTGACGCCCTGCATAAGAATCTGTTGTTTTGTCCCCGTCTCTTCTGGTTTTATGTGAAGCGTTACGCCATCATCATTCTCTGTTAAATCGAGCTTATTATCGACTTCTGTTATCGAGGTAGCGGTGATTATCGAGGCGATGTCAATTGTGTCATTATCATCACCAATAACGGATATTTGGAAATCGTTGATCACATCGTACGAGGGCTTTAACTCGTTACCGAGCCCTGAACTGTCAAACTGGAATACATCGCTGCCACTTCCTCCAATAAGCAAATCATTAGCATCTGTCGCAAGTAATGTTTGGCCCCCCTCTTCCACTAAGGCAACATTGACTACCTGAGCAGAACCTTCTGCGACAGTGGCGCCCAGTGTTGCAATCGGTTTTATCGACAACGTAAAATCACTTGCACCGCTAAACCCGCCAACGATGGAAAGATCAGCGACATCCTCTTGATCAACAGCATAAATGCCGTTCAATCTTTCACCATGACTCAACTCTAGATCTGTTGGTAATCCGCGAATCTCCACACTTCCAAACTCTTCGGGTGCAGGGTTGACTAAATTCATGCTCAACCCTAAAGGAATACTCCCAGACGCTTCAGACACAATAGACTGATAATCGGCCGTTAGTGTTGGCTCATCAGCTTCAGGGGTAACAACAATGGTTAGATCGGTGGTTTGCACATCTCCAAAATCGGTTTCGAGTGTCCCTGACACTATCGCTTGATCAAACGTTCTAACATTGAGAGCAACATCCATCGTTCCAAATGCATCCTTCGGAACGAACTCCAAACCTGACACTTCATTTGCTCGCACTAATACCGTCGCCACGGCATTGCCCGCGTCATCGAAGGTAAAGGATGAGAATTGAGTTCCAATACGAATCCTACCTAAGCCTTCCAATGCAGAGGGTTCAGAGCTTGCTTTGATCAACATCGACACTTCTATATATTCGTTGCTATTTGTTTCAAAACCGCTCGCTAAAAAGTCAATCGAAATGGAATCACCTTCATCTCCAGTGAACGTGTTAGAGGTTGTATTCAACGATACATCATCGCCAATCGGTTTTACGCCGACGTTGAACTGAGAAGTGGTATAGTTATAGTCGTTTGATCCAGACTCTTGGGTAATAGCTTGCAGTGTTAGTGAAATATCCCCACTAAAATCTAGTAGCGGTAGAAAGTAAACCTTATCAAGTTGTGCTTGAGTTAGCTGCCACTCCTTGCTCTCACCATCCGTTGAACCGTTATCAGGGAGTAATTCGAACGTCCCATTATTGTCCCAAACCAACACGGCTCCGTCTGGCACTCCTGTCATGACCAAAGACATCGACTCAGAACCATCTTGATCGATTAATGATGCAGATAAGTTTCCTAAATAAATATAATTATCTTCATCACCAACTACGTCTTCTGTTTCCAGAACCGCTTTATCAACCACTGGGGCAACGGTAACGGTAACTTCTGTTGATTTAGTTTGAGTATCTTTCGCACTGTCAGTACTTAAACAACTTCCCGTGACTTCATCAGTAATGTTTGCGTCAACGGAAATAACAAGCTCTCCACTGTAGTTTTCAGGTGGGATTAGCTGAATTTCGTTTAGACGCGTAACATCTGTCACTACCCATGTTCCATCACCGTTGTCAATGAGTAGGCTCGGGTCCACGGCAGTAAACCGCGCATTCTCGTCAGACACCGATAAAGAAACCCAATTGACACTTTCAAGGCCAGTCGCTGCGTCACCTTCTCCAGTAATGGACTGCATTGGCCCTTCACTATCGCCCAATACAAGAGCAAGATTCAGGTTGGTTATAGTATCTTCTTGAACCGTAACTTGGCTTGGTGCTATCGCGATATCATCGACAACAGGAGAGATTTGTACCGTAATGGTCTGAGAGGTTGTTTTCGAGTCACCATCGCATGGGGCCGTTTCTGTCACTTCTAAATTGAAAGTAATGCAACCAGCAAAGTCCTCATCCACGCCAGTAAGCGTCAAGGAAGACAATCCAGCGCTAGAAATTGAATAACCCAACAGATTGCCCGCATTATCATAAGCAGGTATCACACCTTCGCCAGTAAGCTCGACTCCTTCAGGTAAAGAATCTGCGGCGACAAAGAAGGAAACTAAGTTACCATCACTACTCGCTACATCAGGGTTTAAAAACGCCCCAATTGAGACATCTTCACCTTCTTTACCTACAATATCCCCACTTTGAACGCTTCCTGGTTCACCAGGATCAGCACACTGGTCTCCATCTCCTTCATGGCCAGTAATTTGAATTTGGAACTGACCTGTGATGTATTGAGCATCCGTTCCATCTCGAACATACGCTAACACATTCACATCAAGTATCTCTGTATTAGATGGGCTATAAATCGATGCGCTAGCAAGCAAATCTTGAGCGGTTTCCAACACGCTATCACTTGTGATTCCTTCCATTGGAATCAGCCAGTTCCCATCGGCATCTTGAGAAGCACCATTCGGATGAGTAACAATGAGGTCTTGACCCTGCGGTATCTGTAAAACGATGTAATCGAGATACTCTGAACCATCAATATCCGCTTCTGTAAATGTAATGCCTCCACTCACGTCGACAGCAGACCCATCCGTACTTGTGAATACTTCAGTCGCGCCTTCTAAACGTGTTTTGTCAATATCTTCATTACCAATATCCACTTTGCCAGAAACCACGACGCTCAAAGAGCCATTGATTGCCTTTACATCAGTCTCCATCGTCGGAGACGTGTCTGTCACTTCGTACTGAACTTCCAGGCTAAATGTCCCACTTAGGTCTTCATTAGCTTTTACAGTGATTCGTCCACTGTTTAACAACTCAGATAATGTTGCCGAGCTACCATCAAGTAGTTCATTGAGTTCTAACGGTAAGTTACTTTCCTCTACTGCATTACCATCAAAGTAAAGCGTTAAGCCATCTGGAATGGATACAATGGTGTATCCTGTCAAGGACTCACTAGAATCTATATCTTGATTAACGACAGGCTCAAGATTTAGTGTGATGAAATTGTCCTCAATACCATTGCTTTGTAATTCTTGACCGTCAGTTTGATCAACAATAGGTGAGATTTCCATTTCCACTTTAAGAGGGGTTTCAGCAGAATCACCATCCGGCTCTGTTGAAACGACGATAACATCCATGCTCAGTGTTCCACTAAAATCTTGCTCTGTTTTGAGGTAAGTGTTTTCAAGAACAGCGTTTGAGACCTGATAAACTGGCCCCGTTATTGGGTCCACGTAAGCAACTGGAAGAACAATAGGGTCACCATTTACATCTGTCAGTTGTGTTCCCAAAGGGATGTTCTGAAGCAAGATATTAATTTCTTCTGATAGATCGTCGTCTGATGTCTGGATGATAAAATCCAGTTGTATCAGGTTATCTTCGTCTAACGTAGAGAGATTACTAATTACTTTAGTCGCTTGATCATATTGCCAATTCCCCTGTCCACCATCTAGGACAATTGGTTCATCGACCACGCCTTTTAGCTTAATGTCAATGGTTGCAGATTGGCTCTCGGCGGTTTCATTAAGAGGTGCTAAGCCATCAATAGTCGACTCTGTTGAAATGGCGGTTACTTGAAGGGATAGAGATTCAGTAAATGAGCTGATATCCGATTTTGGTTGAAGTAACGCCTCCGAATTGGCTAGAGCATTGGAGGTCACTAGGTAGGTATTAATACCGATAAGCGTAATCCCAGCTCCGACAGGCAATGTCCAACCATCTTGAACTTCTATGCGATAAGACAGAGACTCCGAGCCATCTGTGTCAGTGAGCCGCCCTAAGATGTACTCTTTTAAGTCAATCGCTTGGTCTTCAAGCCCCTGAATGTTTTTAACGGTCAGCGTAGGCACATCGGCATCTGGAGATATATCGATAACAACTTGCTCAGTAATCTCCGCTGTTTTATCTTGCTCATCGGCAAACACACTACCCGACTCAGTCGTTACTGCCGTTACATCAAAAGTAAATCTTCCGGCTAAGTTTTCGTTAGATGTGATTTCAATTTGATCTAACTCGGATTGGCTATACGCTTTCCCTTCCTCAATAGCACTTCCGTTAAGTGTTAATATAAGTCCATCTGGAATATTCGAAATTTGGTAGTGGAGCGTTTCAGAACCGTCTTGGTCAAACTTTTCAGCGACAATATTGAGTGAAAGTGATTCAGCGGAATCTTCAACACTTTGATAAGAAAAGTCCGAATCATTAGACCACTCTGGCAAATCTGCAACCGGTAAAACGTTAACATTTAACGTATTATTGCCTTGTAATACAAAACCATCCGGTTCGACATCAGATACGATTAATGCAGACACTGCTAACGAAACTTTGATAGTGTTGCCCGACAGGTTTAGTGCTGGTTGATAAGTGAGATCACCATTTGGAACAGTGAATATACCCACCCCCATTAGCTCTGTACCAGAAAGACTAATAAATCCGTCATTATCATCATCTTCAAGGCGCGCTCCGTCTAAAAACAGAGCCTCTCCTTGTAGAGATTCAACAGAGATCCTTATCGCTTCAACACGCTCATTATTCTCCGTATCCCCAGGAGAAACTCTAATCGGTAACGCGACTGGCGTAGGGTCTCCACTGTTATTCGCGCCATTATCTTCTAACGTATCTACATTAACGGTTCGAATAAAGCCCCTGGCATCATCAAGAATTAATTGAGCTTCACTGCTTGCTTGGTCACCGTCTGCATCCGTCACAGTTATCGTTAGATCATCAAGCAAACCACCTACAGGCGTATTAACAATAAGCTCGGTAGTTAGCGTAAATGTCCCATCTTGAGCAATAGTCAGCGTTCCATATTTTAAGTTACCATCACTACTATTGATTAAATCGATGGTCCAAGCATCATTGCTAAATACCGAACTCGCCGTATCGTATGTTTCACCTGCATAGGTCAAACTTGAAATCAACGTGCCATCTGAACTGATTAAGTCGGCATTATTGCTAAACCAGTTTCCCGAAAACTCATCCCCCTCGGTAAGTTCAATTTCTATTGGTGAGCTTGTGTCTTCAGGGATATCATCCACTACACTAACGGTATATGTCTCAGCTTCAGACTGGTCGCCATCCTTATCAACGGCATAAATTGAAAAACTGAGTTCTAATGTGTTCTCGTCCGCTGGAACACCGTCAGGTTCATCGTGTTCAAGTGCACGGTATAGATCAAACTCGACAGTCCCATCGGTATTAAATCTAATTCTAAAGACGTCTTGCTCGCTTTCATCTCTTGCATATAACCAACCATTCGAGTCCGGTGAATCAAGCGAAACCAGGCTACCACTACTTGTTTTATAGCCGAGCGCATTGAACATATCGATATTCACGCTCACACTGGCGATAGAGTCTGAACCTTGTAATAGCGTAATGGATGGTGACGAGCCCTCGATGCCAGAATCAAGCGAATCATCATTCAACCCGCTTTCATTGACTGTGATTCCCTCTGTAATTACTAGTTCCGGAAACAAGCCATCATAGACCAGTATGTTGGACTCCGTAGAGATCTCGCTTCCATCAGAATCTCTCGCCACGATGGGCATAGAGATCGACAATTGCGTCCCATCACCTAAAACATGGTCAAGCGAGTGATAAAGCTCTACAGTTACATTAACAGTAGACGTATCATTTGATGGCAAAGAGAAGTCACTAGGTAACGTGACCCTAAATACAACGTCTCCAGTGTCTGAAATTGCGTCAAAGCTTCCATCATTGTTATCGTACCAAGTGACAGCCTCTCCGTTATAAGTAACAGCATCACCAAGCGTAGTTTTGACAGTATCTCCATCATGTATGTCAACACCCAGATACACAATCGGATCGAATGATGACGTAACTATCACATCCGTATTCGCTATGGCTGAAACCCCATCAGGAGCAATGTTTGTATCGACAGGTGTTTCGGTTAACTCGACATTGCCACTATTGATTAGCGCTTGTCCATTGTCGTTATCTATCACATTAATGTCTAAAACGACCGACGTGTTATCTTGGTCTGAGTCCATTGCAGTAACAACGAGAGGTACGTTTGGATCAGTATTTTCTTGTTGGTCGAGAGCCTGAAAAAGCTCAAAGGAGTAGGTAATGTCGCTATTTGCATCAATAGGTAATGAAGCATTGAGGGTAGCTTGAAAGATGGGAATCTGAGTTTGCCTATCTTCGTCAAGAATATAACCATCAAGTGTTTTGCCATCCGCAGAGACTTGATAAAGCACAACTTGTTCACCACTCGTCAACAAGGGTTGTTCAGAGACGATGAACGACAAAGATTCGAGGTAATCACTGCCAACCTCAACTTGAAAATTCCCTGAGCTCAACACACTTCCATTTGAGAGATCAGATTCTTTTACTTCTACCCCATTCAAATTATTTAAAGTTGGGTCTGCGCCATCCTTTAGAACATAGTCAATTTCATTCTCTACAAGCGGTGTGGCATCTAAATCTACGCCACCAATGGTCAACGGGAAAGTGACCGTATCACTGCTATTGAATTGATCGATAGGGTGCTCAACAGTAAGCGAAATTGAAGCTAATACATCGTTACCCGATTCAACGCCACTCAATGTTAACGTAAATACAGTGACACCATTCGCAAATGCTGTAATTTGCTTTCCACTGGAACTTAACGTGTAGCTAAGCTCATTATCAGAGACTGAGCTTGTAAGCCCTAATGTTTCTAACTTAGTAATAGATGACCCACCAAAATACAAACTACTCGGATCCGGGTTGTCAGATCCCGCGACAATATTGACAGTTCCTTCAGAGTTCAATATCGGGCCATCCAAAGGGACTTCTGTTACGTCTATAGTCGCATTGCCTACGTAACCTGCTTGTCCATCACTAATATCAATCGTCGCGTTAGCCAAGCCATAGTCTTGGGAGTCATCTGCAGCTAAATAGCTGAAAGAAACACTTTGCTCGACCGAATGATCTAGGTTTCGACCTGCATCAAACTGCCAAGAGCCATCAGAAAATACGGTTAATTCGCCTTTTTCTAAACTAAAACTTACGGATCCCCCCTCTAGAATTGACTTCTGCTCCCCGCCAGCCTCTACAAATTTCACATAAAGTGTTCCATCAAGATCAATATCATTTTCAAGTAGATTGCCCGTAATTGTTTGATCTTCTAAGACTGAGTATGTGTCATCTCTAATCACCGGATCAGAGTCATAAATAGTAATCGTTAACGGTGCCACAACCGTCTCTTGTGTACCGTCAGCATCACTTTGAATGCTTTCAACCAATACGTTAGTCACCAGCTCATCTTGACCTACACCATGATCAATCGCTTCATAAAAAGTAATTTGAACCGTACCATCATCATTGACTTCTGCTGAGAAAACTAATCGGTCGTCAGTCGATGTTCCTTGTAAGCTCAACCCATCTTCTGCAACAACAACGTTAATAGATTGACCGACCGATGTAAGCGCGCTCAAACTTGGCTGCTCTGCATGCAGTGCTGGCACACCATTTTCTATGTTGATGGCTGCCGAGCTGCTTTGCTCACCAAAAAATCCAACGATATTTTCAGAAAATACCGTTGAACCGGGTAGCACTATTGTCGGCATGGTATCTACCGCGTGGTTGCCGGCGGCATCCAACACTTCTGCTTCAATGGTCCACGTGTTGTTTAGATTGAGAGTGTTTACGTCAATTCCGGTTACTGTCCACGAACCTGATGCATCAACAAGGCCAGTAAAATTCAGCGTGCTGTCTCCGTCACTTACCCGAATCGTCACTGCCAGACCTTGCTCTACACCATTGGTTGTCCCTCTCATTTCCGTGACTATACCCTCACGGAAATCATCAATGGCAAGACCACCGCTAATATAAAAATCCGTATCTATATCAATGGTGGGAGCTGTGGCATCTATGGTCGTAGCCTCATCCATTGCTTTCGCTTGGTTGCCCGCTACATCATTCACGGAGGCAGATACGGTTAACGCCCCATCGGCTAACGTGGATAAGTTCGCCCCTTCGACTTGCCACATACCATCAACGACAACGGCATTGAACGAGAGCATCACCCCTGAGCTGTCTTGAACCGTGACAGAAACCGTCTGACCATTTTCAACATCACTGACTTGCCCTGACAAAGTGACAGATTGGCGCTCTTCAATGTTTAAATAGCCGTCTCCGCCATCGTCAACGTCCACCGTCACACTTGCAAGCGTATCTTTGATGATGGTGTTTTCACTGGTTGCAGGGTTGCCCGCTATATCTATACTCTCAGCAACAACTGTGAGCGTACCTTCAGACAATCCAGAAAGGTCAACGTCGTCCAGAGACCAACTTCCACCAGTCACCACCGTTTCTAAGTTTATGACCGCTCCTAACGAGTCGGTTACCGTAACTTGGATACGCTGGCCATCTTCAATGTTTTCAATCGTCCCTTCGAGGCGAGTAGTCGCGATTTCGTACTGATTTAAATACTCATCCCCTCCACCATCAAAATTGACGTTCACCGTTGCAAGCGTATCTTTAATGGTCGTATCGACGGCGTTCAGGTTATTGCCATAAATGTCAGAAACCACAGAAGTCACCGTAAGCGGCCCTTCAGCAAGAGAAGACAGATCAACGCCTGATAGGGTATAAGCCTCATTCTCTACGGTCGTTGTAACAGTAATGGAATTATTGAGGCTGTCGGTAATGGTGATAGTAACAAGCCACTCATCGCTTATCTTGAGTGCGTCACCTTGAATCGTGACACTAGGAACTTCAAACTGGTTTTCGTATCCATCACCGCCATCAAGAATATCTACTGTTAAAGAGGCATCATCGTTCAAACCTTCAATTGCCTCTAAGGTAATATCCAATGTTACGGAGGTGGTGTCACCGTCTGAATCTGTTGCATTAACTAACAATGGTATATCCAGGATTTGATCTTTTGACAGATCGAAAGAGCGATATAATTCAAAGGAATACTCTATTTCACTAGTCGACTCTAAAGGTAATGTGGATAATAGTTTCGATTGAAAAATATTTACTTCCACCCCACCTTCTAAGATATAGCCAGTAATTGTCGTACCGTCATCAGACAGACGGTAAAGCAACTCACTTTCACTACTCACTAATGTGGGCTGGTTTAATTCGCTAAATCGAAGAGAGTCAACATAATCACTCCCGATATCGAGTTGAAGGCTCCCAGTCTTAAAGATTGTCCCACTTTCTAGATTAATCTCCTCCATTGCAACAACAGTCAAGTTGCTCAACGTAGGATCAACACCATCTTTCAACACGAAATCAATTTCATTCTCTACAAGCGGTGTGGAGTCTAGATCTGTCCCTCCAATGGTCAGCGGGAAAGTGACCGTATCACTACTATTGAATTGATCGATAGGATGAGCAAGAGTAAGCGAGATTGAAGCTAGTACATCGTTACCCGACTCAATGCCACTCAATGTTAACGTAAATACAGTGACACCATTCGCAAATGCTGTGATTTGCTTTCCACTGGGACTAAACGTGTAGCTAAGCTCATTATCAGAGACTGAGCTTGTAAGCCCTAATGCCTCTAACTTAGTAATGGATGCCCCACCAAAATACAAACTAGTCGGATCAGGGTTATCAGAGCCAGCAATCACATTAACACTGCCTTCGGTGGTTAATAATGCCTCTCCCAGAGGTACTTCTGCTGCGTTTATAGTAGCACTGCCTACATAACCCGCTTGGCCATCTATAATGTCGATAGTTGCGGTTGCTACACCGTAATCTTTTGAATCATCGGCTGCGAGATAATCAAAAACGAGACTTTGCTCAACCGTGTGATCTAAGTTGCGACTGGCATTCAACTGCCAAGAGCCATCTGAAAATACGGTTAATTCACCCTTCTCTAGACTAAAACTTACTGAGCCACCATCAGGGACAGACTGGATCTCTCCTCCGGCTCTGACATATCGAATGTACAAGTCACCATCAATATCAATGTCATTCTCCAGTACATTGCCAGAAATGACTTGGCCTTCGGTTACACTATATGACTCATTTGCGATCACTGGGTCGGCATCACTGATGACGATTTCTAGGGGGGCCACAACCGTCTCTTGTGTACCGTCAGCATCACTTTGAATGCTCTCAACCAATAAGTTAGTCACCAGCTCATCTTGACCTACACCATGATCAATCGCTTCATAAAAAGTAATTTGAACCGTACCATCATCATTGACTTCTGCTGAGAAAACTAATCGGTCGTCAGTCGATGTTCCTTGTAAGCTCAACCCATCTTCTGCAACAACAACGTTAATAGATTGACCGACCGATGTAAGCGCGCTCAAACTTGGCTGCTCTGCATGCAGTGCTGGCACACCATTTTCTATGTTGATGGCTGCCGAGCTGCTTTGCTCACCAAAAAATCCAACGATATTTTCAGAAAATACCGTTGAACCGGGTAGCACTATTGTCGGCATGGTATCTACCGCGTGGTTGCCGGCGGCATCCAACACTTCTGCTTCAATGGTCCACGTGTTGTTTAGATTGAGAGTGTTTACGTCAATTCCGGTTACTGTCCACGAACCTGATGCATCAACAAGGCCAGTAAAATTCAGCGTGCTGTCTCCGTCACTTACCCGAATCGTCACTGCCAGACCTTGCTCTACACCATTGGTTGTCCCTCTCATTTCCGTGACTATACCCTCACGGAAATCATCAATGGCAAGACCACCGCTAATATAAAAATCCGTATCTATATCAATGGTGGGAGCTGTGGCATCTATGGTCGTAGCCTCATCCATTGCTTTCGCTTGGTTGCCCGCTACATCATTCACGGAGGCAGATACGGTTAACGCCCCATCGGCTAACGTGGATAAGTTCGCCCCTTCGACTTGCCACATACCATCAACGACAACGGCATTGAACGAGAGCATCACCCCTGAGCTGTCTTGAACCGTGACAGAAACCGTCTGACCATTTTCAACATCACTGACTTGCCCTGACAAAGTGACAGATTGGCGCTCTTCAATGTTTAAATAGCCGTCTCCGCCATCGTCAACGTCCACCGTCACACTTGCAAGCGTATCTTTGATGATGGTGTTTTCACTGGTTGCAGGGTTGCCCGCTATATCTATACTCTCAGCAACAACTGTGAGCGTACCTTCAGACAATCCAGAAAGGTCAACGTCGTCCAGAGACCAACTTCCACCAGTCACCACCGTTTCTAAGTTTATGACCGCTCCTAACGAGTCGGTTACCGTAACTTGGATACGCTGGCCATCTTCAATGTTTTCAATCGTCCCTTCGAGGCGAGTAGTCGCGATTTCGTACTGATTTAAATACTCATCCCCTCCACCATCAAAATTGACGTTCACCGTTGCAAGCGTATCTTTAATGGTCGTATCGACGGCGTTCAGGTTATTGCCATAAATGTCAGAAACCACAGAAGTCACCGTAAGCGGCCCTTCAGCAAGAGAAGACAGATCAACGCCTGATAGGGTATAAGCCTCATTCTCTACGGTCGTTGTAACAGTAATGGAATTATTGAGGCTGTCGGTAATGGTGATAGTAACAAGCCACTCATCGCTTATCTTGAGTGCGTCACCTTGAATCGTGACACTAGGAACTTCAAACTGGTTTTCGTATCCATCGCCGCCATCAAGAATATCCACCGTTAATATAGCATCGGGATTCAACCGCTCAGGAGCCTGAGTCTCAGAAGTTGGGTTTTCTCTTTCTTGCACTGCTGGCCTAGTAACATAGCCATTAGAAACGAGTTGCTCAGGTAAAACAGCGCGAATATAGGCAACAAAACTTAACCCACCAGAAGACTCACTAAAATCTCGAACGCTCTGATTAAAAGTGGATTCAATACCGTTTTGAGAAGCAATTAAAAGATCATTCGAACTCGATTCATCCTCACTTGTTATATCTTCATTAAATGCAATATCGAGAATGTCAGTATTAAGAACAACCACCTCTACTTCTGGAACTAATTGTTCGTTAGGCAACATTTGGATCCAAGAACCGTCACTTAAAACCGCCCAAAGAACATTACCGACTTGAATGTAGAGTATTGGCTGCATAATTCGCCCCATATGAAACAACGAACTTTAAGTATGGTCGACGAATGTGACTGTTCAAATGAAACTAGAAAAAACATGGCCCTAAATGGCTCTAATGAGATATTGAACCAAAAACATACCTCATGTATGCGAGAAAGAGCCATTGGGGTAAACTACTTCTGGCGTAACCCATCCACTGGAAATTGATTGAAATTCCCCTTGCTACAATCGGGCTTATATCCAAATGGAGCAGGGAAAGGAATCGTATCGCAGCTTGTTGCAACGGAAGATTCAAACTTTACTCTCTTTCCTATCATGATAGGAAATAACCATGTGGCATTATTTCTTAAATCAAACTCCTCTTTAGGGTCATCAATCAAATTGTATATTTCAGGGATCTGTAATGGGCGCCCTTTCTCCGGCATGATATCTTGATCAATAAAGTGCATCTTGTAATTTTCCCACTTATAAGCGTAGGTTTCAGAGCCATTGTTAACGATAAAACCATCTCGATTAGACTTTTCACTATCTCCCTTTAAAAAGGCCCACTGATCAATACTATCTATTGTTCTATCGCTTGGTAATTTGTATCCACCGACATGAGAAAGTGAGGCAAATAGATCCACAACATGGATAATTTCATCACTCACTCTGCCCGGTTTGATGTGGTTAGGCCAAGAGGCAATAAATGGTGTTCGGAGAGAGCCTTCAAGAGCCGTAAAGTACGCACCACGCCATGGTCCGCTAGAGCCTTGGTATGGCATATGCCACTCTGGACCGTTGTCAGAAAACCAAATCACTAGTGTATTGTCTTTAATTCCTGCTTTTTCTATTGCACCAATAACTTGCCCAGCTCGAAAATCTATCTCAGCTAACACATCTGAGTAATTTCCTTTGCCTGTTTTACCAATAAAATCAGGATGAGGTAGCGTCGGTAAATGTGGTTGAGTAAAAGTAATTACAGAGAAAAATGGCTTATTCTCTTTCACATTTCGATTTATAAAATCTGTGGCATGTTCAACTAGCTCACTGTCAATCGTTCTACGTGAGTCCAAATTATATTCTTTGACCCCTTTAGGATCCTGCCCTGCTCTAGCTGAAAGGATTTGAGGTTTAGGTAATATAGCTTTATAACCGGGTTGAGAGCTATATTCGGACTCATCCGTCGTATTTGCAATGCCATACCATTCATCAAAGCCTTGATCCGTTGGAAAGCGCCCTTTTTGGTCTCCCAAATGCCATTTCCCGTAAAGGCTCGTGTTATATCCTTGTTCCTTAAACTTCTCTGCAATGGTTATCTCCCAGTTCACCATACCGTAAGGCACTCCCCAAACAACCTTATCTGTCCCAGATCTAAGCGCTCGCCTCCCCGTCATGAATGAGGAGCGAGTTGGCGTGCATTGCGGTTCCACATTAAAATTAGTAAGGCGTACACCTTCTCTAGCAAGTTGATCTAAGTTTTTAGTTTCAACACCTCTGGTACTCCCATAGGAACTTAGTTCCCCCCACCCAAGGTTATCAACCAACATTACCACGACATTTGGTGTCTCTTCCGCAACCACTTCTAACGGGATACATAGAAACAGGATAGTTGCTAGTTTATTTTTCATAGTGTCGCCTTTCATTGAAATTCAATCCTGTAAGTGCGTCTTATCACACTTAAAACACACTAAAGTCTAGTCCATGTTAGTTAACATTTTTGAAAAACAGGGATTACTTGGAAGCAACAAAAAACCTCTACTATATTCAACTGACTACATTGTCTCATTTGGTGTCATCTCACTCGACTTCGCCATGATGAACACAATTAGTAACGTTATATAACGATAATGGATTCATTTATCGCGGAGGATTTTCATGCGAAACTCGATTAAAAAGGTAATGGCATTGGTCGGTACATTAGCTGCGTCCACAGCCTTTGCTGCCGATAAGCCCAACATCCTTGTGTTCTGGGGTGACGATGTAGGTGTATACAACATTAGTGCGTATCACAATGGTATGATGGGAGGGAAGACTCCTAACATTGATAAAATCGCCAATGAAGGTGCCATTTTCACAGACGCTTACGCACAACAGAGTTGTACTGCCGGACGAGCCTCATTTATTCTGGGTCAACATCCGTTTCGTACCGGTCTATTGACTATTGGTATGCCCGGCGCAAAAGAGGGTATTCAATCGAAAGATCCTACTATCGCAGAGTTACTTAAAAATCACGGCTATGTGTCTGGTCAGTTTGGTAAAAACCACCTTGGTGATCAAGATGAGCACCTACCAACTAACCATGGGTTTGATGAGTTCTTTGGTAACCTATACCATTTAAACGCGGAAGAAGAGCCTGAGTCTGAGTTTTATCCAAAAGATCCAGAGTTTCGTAAAAAATTCGGACCTCGAGGCGTGTTGAAGGCGACTGCGGATGGCAAAATCGAGGACACAGGTCCCCTTACTCGTAAGCGTATGGAAAACGTAGACCGAGAGTTCATGGATGCTAGCTTGGCCTTTATGGAAAAAGCAGTAAAAGAAGACAAACCATTCTTTATTTGGCATAACTCAACCCGTATGCACGTCTGGACACATTTGAGTGAAGAATATCAAGGGAAGTCAGGTTACGGCTTATACGCCGATGGCATGATGGACCTAGATGATCAAGTAGGTGTCATGCTTGATAAACTTGAAGAGCTAGGCGTAGCAGATAACACCATTGTTGTTTTTAGTACCGATAATGGCGCTGAGAAATTTACCTGGCCAGATGGTGGTACTACACCGTTCAAGGGCGAAAAAGGTACGACTTGGGAAGGCGGATTCCGCGTTCCGATGATGGTACGCTGGCCTGGAAACATTAAACCAGGAACGGTTATCAACGATATCTTTTCACAAGAAGACTGGATGCCAACTCTACTCGCAGCTGTGGGCGAACCTGATGTGAAAGAAAAACTATTGAAGGGTCATAAAGCAGCGGGCAAAACCTTTAAAGCACATTTAGATGGCTACAACCAACTTGATCTGCTGACTGGTAAAGCTGATGAAGGCGCACGCAAAGAAATCTTTTACTTCGATGCTGGTGGTAATTTAAACGCCGTTCGTTATAAAGACTGGAAGATCCACTTCAGTATTATGGAGGGTGCCATTAATGAGGCATACCGCAAAACACCTAGTTGGCCTTTGATTGTAAACCTTCGTATGGATCCATTTGAGGTCGGTCCAGATGCAGCACTTTACGTCAGACATTTTTACGCTGATCAAATGTGGATGTTCGTTCCTGCTCAAGCTATCGTGCGTAAGTTCCTAGAGACATTTAAGGAGTTCCCTGCAACGAAAGGTAGCTCGTTAAGTATTGAAAAAGTGGTAGAAACAATGACACAGCAACCTAGAAACTAGACCCTAGGTATCGAAGCTATTGTGGAATTAACTAAGGCCTCAATTGTGAGGCCTTTTATTTCGTTGCAATTGTTTGGTTGCAGCAAGTTATGGTCAAACAAAGATTATCATTTAGTGCTCTCTTTAAACACTTGATTCCAATCTTGTTTCATATCGACAAATAGCCAACCTTGCTCTTCACCTACTTTAAACGATTTATCTAACTTACCAACATGAGAATCTTTATCATACGCCCATTCACGCTTGTCATCCGTGTGATGGATAATCGCAGAAAATCTTGGACCTGAACCTGCTTTCGTCCACTCTAACATCTGTAAATCACCATCAGAATTACCAAACGCCATTACCGGACGTTTGCCAATGAAGTTTTGAATCGTCACAGGCTTTACTGCTTTGTCATTGACAAAGTCTATTTCCGGCATGCGTTGGATGGTAGGTTTTCCATCAACACTTTGATATTCCGCCTTTAACGTCGTTCCCACGATGTTTTGCGTTGGAATGCCGTATACTTCCGGCGCCCAAACGCGCATAAATTCAATTCCGCCTCCAGAAACGATGTAGGTCTGATAGTCGTTCGCTCTTAAATAGTCGAGCAGTTCGAGCATAGGTTGATAGACCATTTCAGTGTATGGTCTACCCGTTGTTGGATGGACAGCCGTTTTCAACCATTCCTTAACTTCTTGATGAAACTGTTCAGTAGACATTCCAGAATGGGTTGCCATAACAAGCTTCATTACACCTTCGAGTCCTTGTTTACCAATCCCCTCCATGTCACCTTTTAATGCGGAAGCAAAGGGTTCGGTTGTCTTCCAATCAGGATGCTCAGAGGCCATTTCTTTTACTCTATCGATCGCAAAAAACAACTGTAGATAAACAGGCTTTTCTGCCCAAAGTGTTCCATCATTATCAAACGTCGCGATTCGTTGGCTTTCAGGCACATAGGAATCCGAACCTTGGGTCGTTGTTTTCGTAACAAACGCCACAATAGCTTGCTTAGCGTCAGTGTTGTTCCATGACGGAAGTGGATCTTGCATATCAGCAGCAACAGCATAACTAGACAGAGCAAAACCTGTTGCTAAGACAATCGTCTTTAACTTTATAGCCATCTTAATTCCTTATATTGAGGTGCTAGGTGCGAATCCAATCAAAAGTATAGTTCAATTGAAACAGGCGCATATTGAACTGACATATCCAACGGCCACCAAAGAGTGACGCCGTCACTAAATTGGTTCACTATTTTATTGAAATAGGAACATGGAATTTACCGATTAGAGTTTAAATTCATTGGCTTCAACTGATGTAGAGGCACTTTTACGTCCCTTTTTCTGATTGAGCTCTTCAATAACATAGTCGGGAGCGACCTTCGTTAGCTCTGTTAAACAGTCATCCGTTTTAGGGTTGCCGTATCTGACATAGATGTCACACACGGCATACAATTGTTCTGGAGCACCGGATATCAAATACGCTTGCTCAAAAGCGTTGACAGACTTCTTCAAGTCTAACTCTTCTTGCAGAACACCATTTAAATACCAAAAGTAACTGTTCGTCTTTGCCATCGTCGCAGCTTTGTCTATTTCAAACGCCGCTTCTTTCTTTTTGTCTAATCTAACCAAAGCGAGAGATTTAGAATAATGCAGCGAGGCATCTTCTGAATTTAGCTTGATACCCTCGTCAAGCACGTTGATAGCTTTTTGGTCTAGCTGTTGCGCTCGGAAGTTGTCTGCATAGCTTAACCAAACTTGAGGGTTGTTTGGCTCAAGCTTAGTTAACTCTGGGTATATCAGCGCCGCTTTATCCCAATCACGATGCCAACGGTAAACGTCTGCAAGTAATAACTTGGAAACATTATCGTTCTTACTGGACAAGTGTGCTGTCAGCTCTGAAACAGGCCCCTCAAGTGACTGCTGTTGCTCCGAACTCAAATTGGCGTAATCTCGAACGAGGTTAATCGCTGCTGTAATTCGCACCATGGCGGCGTCATCACTCAATAATGGTGAAATCAAACGCCAACGGTGCTCAATCATATATGGCTGTGCTCCCACGATCGCAGCTTCGCGAATACCTGCATCTTCATCCTGCAACCCACGCGCAACTGCAACCAATGCATTTTGGCTTGGATAGTTGGCTAACTCACGTAAAGCATCAATACGTTTTTCTGAAGACAACTTTTTATTTTGCGCATCATAAGACAGCTTTTCGACTCGTTGCGCCGGTGTCATTTGAGCTTCTTGTGGAGTGACAACCGTTGTCGGCGATACCTGGTCTGGGTCTAGCAATGTTGTTTCTTGTGCCACTGCTGTTTGACTCGCAGCAATGCCGATCGAGATCACGAGTAATGATTTAGAGAGCAGCTTAATTTTTTGCATTCAATAACCTATATTCTTTCATTTCCGGGCCTGTAGCAGGCGTAGTGACTATCTTAAAACTTCGTTTCAAACACAGTCTGTGTTTGAGTAGCTTGCTGGCGTAGAATCTGGTCACTGTATTTACCGTGAACCACTGGGTTACCTGTCGCTCGTAAGATGTACGCCATCGACTGATCAACATGGGTAAAAAACTTCTTCCAACCCGCGCAGAGATAATTAAGACCAGGCTCACCTTGCCTAGTACGGATAAAACGGTTTTTGGGACATTCTCCAAAACATGCAAATTGATAATCACATTGAAGGCACTGTTGGGGCAGCGTACGACTTTTAGCAAACCCAAATTTCTGCTGTTCAGAGCTATAAGCGAGCGTATCGAGCTTTTCGTGATGAAAGTTTCCAACCTTATATTCTGGGTACACGTAATGATCACACGCAAACACATCACCATTAGGCTCCATTGCTAAGCCCTTCCCGCAGATTTCACCTAACGTACACAGTGGGTTTTTTCTGCCCATCCAGGTTTCGATACTGGCTTCAAAGTACTGCACAAACACGTTGCCGATATCGTGTAAAACCCATTCATTGAAAATCGCGATCAGAAAATTTCCCCATGCTTCATCCGCAACGCAAAAAGGCTCAACAACGGCATCTTTATGACCTGGGATCAACCGTTTATCTCCTTGCTTTAGTTGCTCGTTTGGCTCCCAAGTTTGAGGGGCGGTTGTTCTGAATGTTTTCTGCTCAACTATTGGAATAAACTGCATTTGAGGGGAGCGTACTTCATCTCGCAAGAATCGGTACACTTCAAGTGGGTTACGGCCGGTCAAGTTGTTAACACAAGTGAGCGTAGCAAACTTTACTTCGTGCTTATGTAATAATTCAACCGCATTCATAACTTGCCGGAATGTGCCTCTACCAGCTCGGTTTGTTCGGTAAGCGTTGTGCATCATTTCTGGGCCATCAATGCTTAAACCGACGAGAAAGTTGTTCGCCTTTAAAAACTCACACCATTCATCGTTAAGCAGTGTGCCATTAGTCTGGAGGTCATTGGAGATCGTAATGCCATCGGGACGGTATTTATTCTGTAGCTCAACAATTGTCTTGAAATAATCCAAACCTAGCATTGTCGGCTCACCACCCTGCCAAGAGAAAATAATTTCAGGTCTATTTTGTCCCGCTATATATTGACGGATATAGGTCTCGAGCGTTTCCTCATCCATGACTGGTGAGCAGCCTGGCTTGTACTCAAGTAAATCTTGTTTGCTTAGGTAGTAACAATAGGTGCAATCGATATTGCACACTGCACCGATAGGTTTCGCCATGACATGTAATCGCTTGGATGCTTTTCCATTGAACTGCGGACCTTGAGTTATGTGCATTCATCACCTTCTTAGTTGCTAGCCTGTGCCCAACGGCGCTAAGACTAATCATTAAGTTAATCGCCTAGTGTGATGATAATGTTCAATTATTCGTGGCGCTTGTTATAGTGTGTATAACTGTTTTTCATAGACTTGCCTGATAAAATTCTTTGATCATAAATGTTGATGGAGCTCCCCTATGAAGCATTCCAAAAGTAATACTCTTTACCTTGGTGCCGCTATTTCGATTTCGCTAATTATGACTGGATGTGCAACAACACAACCTAGCCCTCTTGCCCAAAAAATCGATCAAGATATGGTTCTTATTGAAGGTGGACAATTTACGATGGGCTCGGATAATCCGTCAGCAAATAAATCCGAGCGCCCGGCTCGCACCGTTCGCGTGGAAGATTTCTATTTGGCAAAATTTGAGGTAACCCAAGAGTTATTCGAATCGGTTACAGGCTCTTCTCTGAGTTATTTTAGAAATCCAAATACGCCCGTGAATAACATTAGCTGGCAACAAGCCAATTATTTTATAAAGAAATTGAATGAAAAAACGGGAGAGCACTATCGTTTACCCACAGAAGCAGAATGGGAGTTTGCAGCGAAAGGGGGGAATCTAAGTCAAGGATTCACTTACGCGGGAGCTGATGATATTAACGACGTTGCCTGGTATGCCAGTAACTCAAACAATAAGGCACACAAGGTAGGTCAGAAAAAACCGAATGAGCTTGGCTTATACGATATGACGGGTAATGTTGGTGAGTTTGTTATTGATGCGTTTGATGAAGGTTATTACAAATCAGCACCAAGTGATAATCCGGTAAACGCAAAAGATGAAAAAGAAAGCCTTGCACACAAGTCTGTACGAGGTGGTAGCTTTGCCTATGATGCTGACGAATCCGAAAACTATCGTCGCGATTTTGCTAGCCAGTCAGTCATCATGTCCGACATGGGGCTGAGATTAGCGAAAGACGCTGATTAAACTAAGCAAGAAAAAAGTGGAGCGATAAAAGCTCCACTTTTGGTAATTAGCTCCTATTGACCCCGACAATAGAGGCTTTAAGCTGATCAATAGCTTGTTTAGGTGCATAGTGACTAAGCTCTTGTATGCACCTATCGAAAGCAAAAGCGACAGCACCTTTTTTATGATTTCTCGCTAGAACCTCGCATTGAGCATACAAGTGCTGTGGATTGCCACCGACTTCAAATGCTGTTTGCAACGCTTTACTGGCTTCTAGAACATCGCTTTTTTCTAGGGCTAGACCGTACACGTACCAATAATGAGCATTAGTTTCACCAATTTCTGCGGCGCGTCTAAGTAGCTTTTTCGCATCATCAGCTTTGCCTTGACGCAACAAAGAAAGACCTGCGCTGTATGGTAACGTGCTGGATTTAGGTTGAGCTTTCATCCCTTGTTGTAGCACCGTGAGCGCAGCTTCTTCTTTACCTAGGTGACGATACAAATCTGCTAGGTTAACGTAGCTATTTTCGAAATAGGGTTCGATGCTGATCGCTTGTTTATACAGCTCGGCCGCTTTGTCGATTTCACCTAAGCTGCGGTACACATTCGCCAAATTGGTTCTTCCGAAACCACGATCGGCATTAAACTCTTGAATTTCCATGTACTCTTCTAAAGGTGATTTAATGATATCTTTTTGTAAAGGGGTCATTTGTGCGTAGTTCGCTACCAGCACCGAGGCAGCTTCCGCTCTCACTGAAAGCACCGGGTCACCAAGCAATGGCTCTAGAATCCGCCACCGATCATGAAATTCATAACCAGACGAGCCTGAAATTGCCCCTAATCGAACCATTTCATTCTCATTCTTAACGGCCCTAGCCAAAGATACTGTTGTATTTTGGTCAGTGTTGCCCCCCATTCTCTCCAGGGCTGAGGCGCGAATAATGTCTTTTAAAGACGAATCCTGAGCAGAGTATGCCAACGCATTTGCTGCTCCTTGATGACCAATTGAATCCGCATAAAATGCGACAGCAAAATGTTGTTGATTACGATACTTCGAATTCGGGTACCATTCTGCTATCTGTTCATCGGCCCATTGATTGCTTTTATCTTCATGGCATGACATGCAAACATTGGGCGTTCCAATGTGTTTGCTCAAATCCGGTCGTGGAATATGCCAACTGTGGTCTCTACGAGGATCGACTTGCATGTAAGTCGTTTCTGGCATGTGACAAGTCGTACATTGCGATGCTTCAGATCCAGCCTTATGAAAGGTATGCTTTTCAGGTGTATATTCCGATGCAATATGGCATTGCGAACATACTGCCTCTTCTGGGATCGTTAACTCTGCCGTGTGTGGATCATGGCAATTAGTGCACGTGACCCCCTTCTCTGCCATTTCAGATTGAAGAAACGAACCATAAACATAATCTTCGTCGTAAATCTGTCCATCATGATAGTAGAGTTCAGGTGTTATAAGACTTAAGCGATATTTATCAAAAAAAGAACCTTTAACATGATCACCTGTTTCATTTAACTGGGTTCGGCGACTATGGCATTGAGCGCATGTTTGCACTTGATTGGTTGCTTCAATTGATTTCGGCTGTAACGTACTATGGCCTTCCTCAAACACCCAATCCGACACTGCTTTAGACAAATTTCGATCAAAGCCATAATGGCTGTCATGCTCAAAAGAAGTGCCAGCATTTTTGTATTTCTTGGCCAGTTCTATGTGCTGACTAGCGGGACCATGGCATGCTTCGCATCCCACATTAATCTCTGACCATGAGCTGTTGTAAGTGTTTTTGTCAGCGTCGTAATTCTTCTTTAGGTTCGTTGAATGGCAATCAGCACACATGAAGTTCCAATTTTGCCCGGTATTGGTCCAATAGAATTCATCCGTTGTTGTCGTTTCTGGATAAAGATGAAACCAACGCTGTCCCCCTTCAACTTTAGCTCTTGTGTCCCAAGCAAAAGGAATAAGCTGCACGCGGCCATCTTCAAACTCGACCATGTACTGCTGTAATGGCTCCCAGCCAAATGTATAGCTGATCTTATAGTCACGCCATTGCCCGTCAGCACCTTGAATATTGACCCAAAATTCGTCGCCTTTTTTAAAAAAACGATTAGGCATTCCTTTGTGCGTTACAACATGGTTATCAAAATCACCACGCACAGAGGTTGTACTTGCATGCTTCATGGCCATATCGTGATGTGACCCTTTCCAGGCCTCCACCTCGTTTTGGTGGCAATCTATACAAGCTTGTGTGCCAGCATATTCTGGATTTAAGCCTGAAGGAATATTTGGTTTCTCTGTTAATAACTCTTGAGAAAAAGCCATAAAACTGACAACAACGTTGACCAGCAATAAAATGCGAAACCGGCCTGCCCACTGACTCATAGATATCCTTATATTTATAATGTACAACCTAAATCAATATAGACACTAAATCACTGGTTATACAAATAATTACAAGCAATACATAACGACTTTAGTATTGCTTTAGGACCGTAAAACAAGCGAGCATCCTATTGTTTTTCATTTCCATCCCCTCTTCTACTACGCAATAAAAATAAGGCTCTTAAGTGATCTAAATCTACTTTACGAATCTCTACAAACTAACAGAACAATCCTATTTCTTTTTAATTAACAAATGGTTACAACCTAGCAATAACTTATGGTTATATCGAGTATAAGAGGATTTTTCTATATACATCATTAACTTATGCAGCAACTAAGCATAAGGCTCACTTGTGCTTATCTTTACTCTCAACAATCTGGAGTTTTTATGGCAAATCAATTGAGCAAAATCGCTGTAGGCGCAGGACTGTTAGCGGCGTCCAGTGCCGCTATGGCAGCCGACAAACCGAATATTCTGGCAATTTTTGGTGACGATATCGGCTACTGGAATATCAGCGCATACAACCAAGGTATGATGAGTTACAAAACGCCAAACATCGACCGTATAGCGAATGAAGGCGCGTTGTTCACAGATCACTACGGACAACAGTCTTGTACTGCTGGTCGCGCGGCCTTTATTACAGGTGAAGAGCCATTTCGTACGGGTTTGTTAACAATTGGTATGCCAGGCTCTGACCACGGTATACCTGATTGGGCGCCAACCATTGCAGATCTGTTAAAAGAACAAGGTTACATGACGGGTCAATTTGGTAAAAACCACTTAGGTGACCAAGATAAGCACTTACCGACCAAACACGGCTTTGACGAATTCTTCGGTAACTTATATCACCTAAACGCAGAAGAAGAGCCTGAAACTTATTACTACCCTAAAGACCCAGAGTTTCGTAAAAACTATGGCCCTCGTGGTGTCATTAAGTCTTATGCCGACGGTAAGATTGAAGACACTGGCCCGATGACACGAAAACGTATGGAGCACGCAGATGAAGAGTTCCTAGAGAGCTCTTTGGCATTTATGGAAAAAGCAGTTAAGGCGGATAAACCCTTCTTTATTTGGCATAACGCCACTCGTATGCACGTTTGGACTCGCTTGCAGGAAAAATACCAAGGTAAATCAGGTGTAAGCATTTATGCCGATGGTATGCTGGAACATGATGATCATGTAGGTGTTTTACTCGACAAGCTGGATGAGCTAGGTGTTGCAGACAACACTATCGTTATCTACTCAACGGACAACGGCGCAGAAACCATGACTTGGCCAGATGGTGGCGCAACACCATTCCATGGTGAAAAAGGTACAACTTGGGAAGGCGGTATGCGTGTTCCTCAACTGGTTCGTTGGCCAGGCGTCATTAAGCCAGGAACCAAGATCAATGAAATGATGGCACACCAAGACTGGTTGCCTACATTATTGGCAGCTGCTGGCGTACCTGATGTAAAAGAAAAACTGGCAGAAGGCTACAAAGCAAATGGCAAAGAGTGGCGTGTACATTTAGATGGTTATAACTTCATGCCATACTTTGAAGGTAAGGAAGAAAAAGGCCCTCGTGAGTCGCTGCTTTACTTTACGTCTAATGGTGAATTAAACGCTGTCCGCTGGAATGACTGGAAACTTCACTTTGCAACGCTTGAAGGGAACCTAAGTAACGCAGTTCGTTTTGCTCCGAACTGGCCTAAAATCATCCACCTACGCGCTGACCCATTCGAAAAAGGCCCAAGCGAATCACAAATGTACTTGCGTTGGATGGCTGACAACATGTGGCTATTTGTACCTGTTCAAGACGTTGTGGGAGAGTTCTTTAAAACACTTCCAGAATACCCAATGCAACGTGGCACAGCGATGAACCCTGCTTCACTAAACTACGACTCTCTAAAAATGCAAGAGAAGCTGCAGCAACTAGACAAAGTTGAACAAGAAATCAGCAAGTTTAAGTAAACTAAGTTAACGTTAGTTAATCAGTAACATTAAGCCAGCAGACCATTCTGCTGGCTTATGTGTATCGCCACATAGGAACTTACTTAAATCGCCTGTTTAGCCTATACAAAGCGGGCATTGTGAGTACAAACTGAAAAACAAAAAAGGAGAGCTAACCTGCTCTCCTTTGTATTTTAACCGTGGATAAACTAAGCCACATTAACCGATTTAGCTAAACTGCTACTTTGGAAAAACTCATCATGCAATGCGCAAATCGCGTGCTGGTATTCCTTATCACCGACAACAAATTGAACATTTACATTTCTCAATGATGAGTGCAGTGCAACTGGCGTAACGCCATTATTCATCAATGCAAGCACACCTTTCGCCAACGTCTTGTTGGTATCAATTTGAGAACCGATGGCTGAGATAAGCGCGACCATACGACCTTTAATCGAGGCATTCGGATAACGTTTCTCGGCTTTATACAATACTTTGTTTAAGCTATCTGTACTGCCACCTAGATAGTAAGTAATAGAGTTAGCGTTCATCTCTTTACCAACCAAACTTACACGAGCATCGGAGATGATTTCCATCAATTCGTAACTAACGTTATCGGCTTTTCCTACCATTGCTTGGTCAAACAAATGCAGTGCAAATACTTTCTCTTTACCTGCGATGATCTCGACTTTGTCTTCTTCTGGGCGGTAGCTTGAAGAGATCAAAGTACCTTCGTGTTCAGGTTCGAATGTATTTTTAATCTGTAGCTCAATACCACTTTCACGCAAACCCGCAGCGGCATTTGGGTGAATCGCTTCCATGCCAAGGTTGGCAAGTTGGTCTGCTACGTCATAGTTTGTACTACCAATTGGTAATACTTTTTCAGGGCCAACAACGCGTGGGTCCGCTGAGCTCAAGTGGTACTCTTTGTGAATTACTGCTAAATCCGCTTTTGTTATTGCTGCAATTCGGCTAAATGTCATCTCACTATAACCTCGGTCATAAGTGTGCATTAGGCCCTCTTTACAGTAAGCATAACCTGTCACGATTGGCAGTTCTTTTGATACATCGATATCAGCAAACGCGTCACTGATCGACTCATCAAGGCTTCTTGGCGCTTGATTATCCCAACCAGACAGGTCAACGAACTTAGCGTTAATACCCATATTTTTTAGTTTTAGTGCTGTGTTGTAAGCACTATGTGCCTCACCGATAGACGAGAGAAACTCTCGAATTTGAGGCAAGTACTGGCGCAACGAAAATTGACCGTACTGACAGGTTTCTAAAATATTCGCGATACAGTTTTTCGCTTCAGCAATGCGGGAGCGAATGAATTTATCCGCACGGATACGATTCATTGGGTCCGCAAAAATATTTTCATTGGTCAGCAACATACGGCTTTCAACGTACGCTAACGCTTCTTCCCATTTGTCGTCACGTTTCGCGATAAGCTGATAAACGCCTGGTTTACTGGTTTTTTTACACTCGAGCAGCGCATCGGTCATACCACCGTATGCAGATACGACAAAAATACGATTGTATGGCGTTTTGGGACGAAGAATAATATTGTCGAGAACAGCATCAAATGCTGTCATTGATGTACCGCCGATTTTTTCTACGGTAAATGTCATGATAAGCCTTTTTTGATTGGTAACTTTAAAAAGAAAAAAGAAGAGATAGTAAAGTGTGGGGTGGCAAAGCACCCCACCATCATCTTTTAGTCAACGAGAGGATAAACACCGTTTTCATCGTGCACTTCAGCGCCAGTAATCGGTGGGTTAAACACACACGCCATTACCATTTCTTTATTCTTATAAGCTCTCAAGTAGTGCTCATCGTGTTTATCAAGGATGTATAATGTACCTGGTTTGATTGGGTACGTTTCTCCACCTACAACTTCAATCTCACCTTCACCACTCATACAAAACACCGATTCAAGGTGGTTTTGATAGTGAATATGAGTTTCTGTATCTTCATAAATCGTTGTGATGTGGAAAGAGAAACCCATGTTGTCGTCTTTCAACAACATGCGGACACTTTCCCAGTTATCTGAAACAACACGTCGTTCGCTGTTGCGGCATTCATCTAGAGTTCTGACGATCATAATTAAAATCCTTATTAAGATGCTTGTTTGAAATGTTTCGCAGCGATAGTCTCTACTGCATTTTCAAAGATGCTTAGTCCTTGATCTAGCTCTGATTCGCTGATGGTTAGTGGACAGAAGAACTTCACAACTTCATCGTCTGGACCCGCTGTCTCTATCACCATTCCATTCTCGAAACAGTTTTTCGCAATTTCAGATGCCATATCACCATTGATACATTCAATACCAACCATCATGCCGCGGCCTTTTTTCTGCACAAACATTTGAGGAAAGCGACGAACACAACGGTCAATCACTGCACTTACCTTGTCTGAACACTGCTTGATGTGTGTTTCAAAATCATCGTTTGCCCAGTAAATTTCTAGTGCTTTTGCAGCAGTAATAAAGGCGTGATTATTGCCACGGAACGTACCGTTATGCTCGCCTGGCTTCCACTGGTCAAGCTCAGGCTTAAGTAATACGACAGCCATCGGCAAACCGTAACCACCGATCGACTTCGATAGCGTCACGATATCCGGTTGGATACCAGACGGCTCGAAACTAAAGAAAGTACCAGTACGTCCGCAACCTGCTTGAATGTCATCGACAATCACAAGAATGTCATTGGCTTTACAGATTTTGCTCAAACGTTGTAACCACTCGTTTGAAGCAGCATTTAAACCACCTTCACCCTGCACAGTTTCAAGAAGTACAGCGGCTGGTTTATCCATACCTGCAGAGTTATCATTTAGCATGGTTTCGAACAGCGCGAGACCATCTACGCCAGCGTAACCTTCAAATGGAATACGAGTGACGTTACTTAGACTAGAACCGTTACCTTGTCTGTGATGCTGGTTACCCGTTGCAGCCAGTGCGCCAGCAGTACAACCATGGAAACCGTTAGTAAACGCAACGACGCTGTCGCGGCCTTTTACTTTTTTAGCCAGCTTCAATGCCGCCTCAACAGCGTTAGTACCTGTTGGGCCCGTAAACTGAACCTTGTAATCCAAGTTTCTTGGTTTAAGGATGTAAGTATCCAACGCTTCCAGAAACGATGCTTTCGCTTCTGAGTGCATATCCAAACCGTGAGTAATACCGTCCATTTCAATGTACTCAAGCAACGCTTGTTTTAGTACTGGATTGTTATGGCCGTAATTTAGAGATCCCGCTCCAGCAAGGAAGTCTAAGTATCGTTCACCTTGTTCTGTTTCTAGCCAGCAGCCTTTCGCTTTACGAAAAACGACCGGGAAATTGTTTGAATATGAGCGTACGTTGGATTCCTGCTTTTTGAAAATATCCATGATGAGACCGTTTTTAATTCCTATTGTTTGAGGATTATTTGAGAGGAATGCGATACAAATATTCTGTATCGTGTTTGCCTTTAAAGTGGGCTTCTTCATCCAAAAATGTGCTTACTTGGCCAGAATTGCCGTTCATCGCATCTAACTTTTTGAACAGTGCCCAAGAGGCTTTATTATCTTCCGTGATGGTAGTTTCTACCGATTTAACACCGCCTAATTCCTCTCGGGTGAGAAGTTCTTTCAACATGCGGAATGCTAAACCATGACCTCTAAAGCGAGGTGAGACTGCAACTTGCCAGACAAATAAAACGTCTTGCTCGTCTGGTTTCTGATAACCGGAAATGAAACCTGCGATTTCGCCTTTTTGCTCAACCAAAATACTGGTTTTGCTGAAATGCGTAGACTGTAGGAAATTGCAATAAGATGAGTTCATGTCCAATGGAGGACAGTCTGCAATCAAGCTGTAAATGTCGTCACCATCAGAGATTTTAGGCTCACGAAAAATCCATTTTTTACTTGAGTCTTCTCCAATCTCTGGATAAAGGACCCAAGGTGCTGATGTGATCATGTGAAAATACATATCCTTTGAGGTCTAATTAAATTTCCTTTTTATTATGGGCATCCCTCGCGACTAAAAATCAAATAATCCGCCTTTTTATCGGTATTTTTGTGATATCGATCACAAAAATAAACCTATTAACCAAAAGTTAAAATAGTTCGAGGTCTAATTTATTAAATAGTCACCTAAATGCACAGTACAAAAAACAACCAGAATAAGACCATTTTCCATGCTGTTCATTTCTCAGAGAAAAATAGAAATCCAAAAAAAAGCGGCATGCTTTCGCATACCGCTTTTATCAATAATTTAACTGCTGATACTAGTTATTTTGATTTCTTAGAAACCGCCTTTGGACGAGGTTCATCCATCAAACCTTTTATCAAAGATACCGTTGCAACAAGTAAAACAATAGTAAACGGTAAACCAGTCGTCACCGCCATTGCTTGAGCAGCAGCTAGACCACCACCCAACATCAATGCAATCGCAACCAAACCTTCAAACGTACACCAGAACACGCGTTGTGGCGTTGGTGCATCGACCTTACCGCCCGCAGCAATAGTATCAATAACCAGTGATCCTGAGTCAGAAGAGGTAATGAAGAACACCACGACTAAGATAATGCCGACAAAAGATGTTATCTCAGCCAATGGCATAACATCTAACATGGCAAAAAGTTTTAAAGGTAGTTCTGCGTTAAACACCGCCTCGTAGCCATCATTAACGTATTGGCTAATTGCGTTACCGCCAAAAGCCGTCATCCATAACACACAAACTGAAGATGGGATAAGAATAACGCAAATAATAAACTCACGAACTGAACGACCGCGAGACACACGTGCGATGAACATACCCACAAATGGTGACCAAGAAATCCACCACGCCCAGTAAAACGCCGTCCAGCCTTGAGAGTAATTCACATCCTCTCGTCCAAATGGCATAGATAAGGCAGGGATATTAGCCACATAGGAAACGATGTTCTCGAAGAAACCAGTTAAAATCGCAATCGTCGGGCCAACAACAATAACAAATAGCAATAGCAGCGCTGCAAGACCCATGTTGATTTCAGATAAGATTTTCACGCCCTTATCGAGTCCAGCCACAACAGAGATTAAAGCGAGCGCAGTAATACCAATAATCAATATAACCTGCGTGGTATTGGTCATTGGGACATCAAACAGGAAGTTCAAACCCGTTGCGGCTTGAGACGCACCGTAGCCTAGCGATGTTGCTAAACCAAAAACCGTCGCTACCACTGCAAGAATATCGATAATATGACCAGTCCAACCCCATACACGCTCACCAAACAAAGGGTAAAAAATTGAGCGCATGGTGAGTGGCAAACCTTTGTTAAATGAAAAGATAGCCAGTCCAAGAGCCAAGAGCGCGTATATTGACCACGGATGAAGTGCCCAGTGGTAAATCGTCGCAGCCATCCCTAATGCCGAAGCTGCAGTTGCATCGCCCTCTGCACCACCTAGCGGTGCCCAGTCAGTACGTACACCATTCTCAACGCTCACGCCACCAATCGCAGAACTAAAATGGGACATCGGTTCTGATACACCGAAGAATACGAGACCAATGCCCATACCTGCAGCAAATAGCATTGCCAACCATCCGGCATAGGAGTAATCCGGTGTTGCTTCAGTACCACCGATTCGCACACGGCCCAATGGTGTGAAGATCAATCCGACACAGACAATGACAAAAATATTACCTGAAGCGAGAAAAAACCAGTCTAAATTGTGTAACAAACCCGCTCGTAGGTCTGCAAAAAACGGCTCTACCTGTTCTCGGAATAATAGTGTTATCACAACAAACATGACGATTGCTAAGCCAGAAATTGCAAAAACACGGTTGTGAATATCAAGGCCAAATGGGCCTACCTTTAGCGCAACGTTATCCTGACCAATTTGATAGTCAGTATCTATTGCGTTTACTTTTCCATCGGGGCGTTGAATGCCACCGTTATTATCGGTGCTCACGGATAATCTCCTTAAAAATACGTGACCAAGTTTAAATTACTTTCGTCGGAGTTCGAGTAATGAAACGTCTTCATCACTACCAAGCACATGTTCATAAAACATTGTTCTTATAAGCGGTTACTCAATCCGCCATCATAATCTTAAAGCCCCCTATCTCTCATTGCATTTTATTGTTTTCACCATAAATAACGCCTATTGCCAAACCGAAGATATTGGCATGTTTCGATTAAAGTGATACTGCAGTTGTGCTTGAAACAGCTCCGCAGTTGCTAACGCATCCGTCAGGGCATGGTGAGGTTGATAAGCAGGGAGGCCATATCTTTCACGAGCGTGCCCTAATCGTACAGAACCGGGTTTCTTGCCTTTCAACTTATTGATAAAACCTCTGCATTCACGGCGTTGTATCGCATACTCAATATCTAACGTATCAACAACAGGAAACTGTATCCCCTCTCCGATGCTATTTAGCAAGGCGTTATTAAAGAACTGCCTTTCAATGTTCTTGTAGTGAACAAGTACCACTTTGCCTGACAACGCATCCAATATTTCACCCAAGATCTGAGACAGCTGCGGCGCGTTTTTAACCTCAGAGTCAGTGATACCGTGAATAATGACAGACTCGTGGTTTAACTCTCTGTTTGGGTTAACGACCCAATGAGCAGAGCCATTACATTGAACACGATCAATAGTAAACGGCACAAGTCCGATCGTGAGAATGACATCCTCTTCCGAGTTCAATCCTGTTGTCTCAAAGTCTACCGAGACAAATGGCACTTGTTCAATTGGTGTTTCCCCATTAACCATTGGTGTCGAATAATAGCGTTTGAGCCTCTGGTCTTTCGCTTCTTTAGCGAGTTGTTTGAACAACATTGACCACTCTGGCGTCTGGGATGTATCCAACAACGGCTGTTCTTTTTCTACTTTTTTTGAGAACCACATTATTTGCTACTTCTCTGGTATCGAAACTTAATGAAGTTCTGAGCGTTACTTAGAATTTGAAATGCTGCTTTTAAGTTTCGACGTTCAAATTCAGACATGTTCTCCGGCTCAATATTGTTGTCTGGCTCTTCTCCATTTTCTATATCAAGGGCTTGGTGACGAATTCGAACCATGTAGATTAGCTCCATCGCATCCCTTAAATCCAAACCTCGACCTTTCGGTAAAATGCCAGCATCATTAATGTCATCTAAACGGTCGAAAGAGTTTTGCGATCGCGAACCGATTGCCAGAGAATGCACCCGTATTAAATCGGCCAACGGAGCCGTCCCCCTTCGCTTCAAGTTAATCGAGTTGCGATGACGACCATCTTTCTCCATCACAAAGTCTTTGAAAAAGCCCAGTGGAGGCGTCCTACGTATTGCGTTATACGCCATACAAGCAAGAAAGCGGTTATTTCTTTTCGCTCGTCTCACAATAAAGCTGCTTAATTGCTCCGCCCATTTCACTCGCCCATGCACACCGAGGAGATCAAAAAAGATATTACTATTTAACAATCTCTCAGGAGTTGGATTGTCTATCCAGTTTCCAAAGCATTCTTCCCATTCTGCACGAGTTTTTCGCCATTCTGGGTTGGTAGCCATAATGTCTCCAGTACAATAAGCATAGCCGCATGCCGCTAAACCATCACAAACAAATTTAGCAAACTTTTCAAAGTACTCTCCGTGAATCTCAACGTCATAACTGTTATCGAGAATAAGGGCGTTATCTTGATCCGTTACAATTAGCTGCTCATCCCTCGCCATTGAACCCATTGCGACTAAACAATAAGGAATGGGCGCTGGGCCGAACTCTTGCTCAGCTAATTCAGCGAGGCGTTGTTTGAAACTACTGCCTATAACCGACATGGCTCGACCAATCATGTGCGCGTTGGCATCTTCATTGACCATCCTTACGAAACAGTCTTTTACTTGTTCAGAAACCTGCTTGAGATCCTCGACACTGGTTTGCTGAAAAATAGAGCTCACTAGCAATAGGCTGTTCTGAGATTCGTAACGAACGATGTCCGTCATGCCAATAATTCCTATCGGCTTTTTATCTTTTAAAATTGGTAAATGATGCACGTTGTAACGCAACATGGTTAACATGGCCTCAAACACATAGGCGTTATAATCCAATGAAACCACGTCATAACTCATGACCTCACTCACTGGAATATTGGTATCAATACCTTGAGCTAGTACGCGAATGCAAAGATCGCGATCAGTCAATATTCCAAGCAGCTGTTCATCATCTTCTTCTGTGAGCTCCTCTGTCGGGCGAATAATGAGCAGAGAGGTGACATTTTCCTCTGCCATTAGTATCGCAGCTTCCTGAATTGAAGCCGTTGCCTCCAGAGTTACTGGATCTCTTGCTAAGATTTTACGTGCCTTAGCGGTGGTAAAGTCATTGCTTTCGGAGCGGCTAGATATTGCGCTTCGCAAACGCGCGCTATCTTCCAGTTCCATGTAGTCCGCAAAGTTTTCAAACTCATCACAAAGTTCATTGAAGATGTTTTCCGGAATACAGTAAACGAGAGTGTCTTCTATCGCTTTGGCTGGCATACGTACGCGGTTGTTCATCAACAACCCCATCTGACCAAACAGTCCACCAGCATCAATCCTGTTGTAAAGTTCACCTTTACGTCGATAAATCTCTACCGCCCCACTTCTCACCATATACAAGTCGCGGATCGTATCTCCGAAGTTAAGGATTTTTGTTCCTTGCCGAAAGTATGCAACCTCGGCATTGAGAGCAATTTTTCTAAGCTGCTCTTCAGGTAGGTCATCAAAAGGTGGGTACTGGCTAATGAAATTGAGCACTTCTAACTGTTCGGCTTCCATTTTTTATTCCATACGTTGCCTAAACTACAGCGATAAATATCACCCTGAGTGAAATCAAGCAATAAATAAATCTAAGGATAACAGTACCTAACCGATTTCACAGGACCAAGCCTTAACCAAAAATTAGAGCTCTAACCTTTTTATATGTAGAGTTCTAAGCTATCACAGCTTATATCTATGCAAGCGAGTTGAGTTGAAATGTACAAAAAAATTCAAAATAAATTCAACCCTACGTCAGGGCAACGTTATGGCGGATAAAAACACATCACAAGCAATTGTTTTAAATATAAAAAATAAGAATTGAACATACCTTGCTCAACGAATTCTCTATGCACGGCAGAACTAGTTAACCACCCCCCTTTCGTTGAAAGTTGAACTAAAATTAATTAGAGTACAAATCGTTAAACAGTTATAAACACACGAAAAAGGACAGATAACATGGATCCCATACTGGAAGTTAAGGGACTGTATAAAGTGTTTGGAGAAGACCCAGAGAGAGCCTTCTCGCTTATCGACAAAGGCGTCGATAAAGACGGTATTTTTGAACAGACAGGTTTAACAGTCGGCGTAAACGATGTATCTCTCACCATAAATGAAGGGGAAATTTTCGTAATCATGGGCCTTTCTGGCTCCGGGAAATCCACCCTTGTTCGACTTCTTAACCGGCTCATTGAGCCGACTAAAGGTAGTGTTTATCTCAAAGGAAGAGATATCGCCCACATCTCCGAGAATGAACTTCGAGAAGTTCGTCGTAATAATATCTCAATGGTGTTTCAAAGTTTCGCACTCATGCCACACATGACGGTGATTGAAAATGCCGCCTTTGGTTTAGAACTTGCCGGCATCGATGTTAATGAGCGTCAGAAAAGTGCCCTTTCCGCCTTAGAAAGAGTGGGTTTAGACCCTTATGCAGAATCTTTCCCTGACGAATTATCCGGTGGTATGAAACAGCGCGTTGGTTTAGCGAGAGCGTTAGCCTGTGATCCTGACATCCTATTAATGGACGAGGCGTTTTCCGCTTTAGACCCATTGATCCGTTCTGAGATGCAAGATGAGCTTATTCGTCTACAGAACGATGACAAACGCACAATTGTCTTCATTTCTCATGATTTGGATGAAGCAATGCGCATTGGCGACCGCATCGCCATCATGCAAAACGGTGAAGTTGTTCAGGTTGGTACACCTGATGAAATATTACACAGTCCAGCAAATGATTATGTCGAAGCGTTTTTCCGCGGCGTAAACATCGCAAGTGTCTTGACAGCAAAAGATATCGCGCGCAAGAAGCCAGCGGCTGTTTTTAAGAAATCGGAAAATGACGGTCCAGGCTCTGCGATGCAGATTCTGATGGATCACGACCGTGATTACGGCATTGTCGTCGATAAATCTAGCCGATATTCCGGCATCGTATCTCTTGATTCACTACGTTTGGCTCATAAAGAAAACCGTTCGTTAGCCAGTGCTCAATTACCGGATGAAGTTACTCTTCAGCCTGATCAGTCAATTAATGACATTTTGGGTCTGGTTGCTGGTGTTCCTTATGCCGTGCCTGTCGTAGATGAGAAAGGAACTTACTTTGGTGTCGTGACTAAATCACGTCTTCTACAAACACTAGATAAGGATTAACACGATGTCTTCAGAGCAAACTAACAATGATCCCTGGTCAAATACTGCTCCTGCGCAAGATGATCCTTGGTCGCAAGGTACAGAGGCCGCGCCAAGTAATGATTGGCTCAACTCAGAAACTGTAGAGCAAGCGCCATTCGATATTATGAACCCATTCCAAGATGCGGTTTTACCCCTCGATAGCTGGGTAGAATCCGGTTTGAACTGGCTGGTGGAACATGGTCGACCTGTTTTCCAAGCAATACGAGTTCCAATCGACTTTATTCTAACGTCGTTTGAAACTGCTTTGGTGTCTACACCTGCGCCTATAATGGTACTCATTTTATTTTTGCTAGCGTGGCAGTTTTCCAATGTAAAACTTGGTTTTTCTACTCTTGTATCCCTTGTTTTCATCGGCCTAATTGGTGCGTGGTCACAAGCGATGACAACGCTAGCACTGGTGTTAACCGCCGTTTTCTTCTGTTTGCTTATAGGGCTACCAATGGGGATATGGTTGGCAAGGAGCCAAACCGCTGCCAAATTTGTTAGGCCAATATTAGATGCAATGCAAACGACTCCCGCGTTCGTTTACCTTGTGCCAATTGTTATGTTGTTTGGTATTGGTAACGTTCCTGGCGTAGTAGTAACGATCATTTTCGCCCTGCCTCCCGTTGTGCGCCTGACTATTTTAGGTATTCAGCAAGTACCTGAAGAGCTTATCGAAGCTGGCCACTCTTTCGGGGCAAACAAAAAACAGATGCTTTATCGCATCCAGTTACCGTTGGCGTTACCAACTATCATGGCAGGTGTAAACCAAACCTTAATGCTGTCACTTTCTATGGTAGTGATTGCTTCAATGATTGCTGTTGGCGGCTTAGGCCAAATGGTACTTCGTGGTATTGGCCGACTTGATATGGGTCTTGCTGCCGTTGGTGGCTTAGGCATCGTTATTCTTGCGATTTTGTTAGACCGTATCACCCAGGTGTTAGGGGTTAATGCGGGCAACACTAAACTTCGCTGGTATCACACAGGTCCTGTTTCATACCTATTAAAACTGAAAACAAAGACGAACCAAGACGATCTAAAACTTAGGAGAAACATCAATGAATAATTCATGGAAGAAAGCGCTCTCTGTTGGAGCTCTAAGTACTATCGCATTTTCAACTTATGGTGTTGCAAGTGAACTACCGGGTGAAGGTGTCACTGTTCAGCCTGTTCAATCAACCGTTGCAGAAGAAACATTTCAAACGTTGATCGTAAACCGCGCACTTGAAGAGCTTGGTTACGATGTTAAACCGACCAAAGAAGTGGACTACAACGTAGGCTACACCTCTATTGCTAAAGGTGATGCTACTTTCTTAGCGGTTGGTTGGTTCCCTCTTCACGCCGATAAGTACACGATGTCGGGCGGTGATGATAAGTTCTTCCGTAAAGGCCAATACATAAGTGGTGCTGCGCAAGGTTATTTGATCGATAAGAAAACCGCGGAAAAATATAACATCACTAACATTGGTCAGTTAAAAGATCCAAAATTGGCGAAGCTATTCGATGCAAACGGCGATGGCAAAGCGGACTTAACTGGTTGTAACCCAGGTTGGGGGTGTGAAATGGTTGTTGAGCATCAGTTGGATGCTTTCAAACTTCGTGGCACAGTAACACACAACCAAGGTAACTACGCGGCGATTATCGCTGATACGATCTCACGTTACAAAAAAGGCGATCCGATTCTTTACTACACTTGGACACCGTACTGGGTAAGTGGCGTTTTAGTTCCAGGGAAAGATGTTGTGTGGTTAGAAGTGCCATTCTCTTCACTTCCTGGTGAGCGTAAGGACATTGATACGACACTAGAGAACGGTAAGAACTACGGCTTCGAGATGAACTCTATGCGCATCGTTGCCAATAAAGAGTTTACGGAAAAAAACCCTGCTGCTGCGAAGCTATTTGAAATCATCAAACTAAATATCAATGATGTTAGTGCTCAGAATATGATGATGAGCCAAGGTAAGAACAGCTCAGCGGACATCGAGTCTCATGTAAATGGTTGGATCAAAGCGAACCAGAAAAAGTTCGACGCATGGGTCGAAGAAGCGAAGAAAGCCGCAATGTAATCATGCCTTTATCAACCTCTAGAGCCAGTTGGTGTTATCAACTGGCTCTTTTTTTACACAAACGCCCCTCCCCCTTACATAGACATACCAACACTTACACTACTCGACCATAAACCCACATTATAATTCACGTTTATTTCACGCTTGCTTTGCTAAAAACAACACAACATAACAATTAAACTATTCGAATAAATATGAAAAACTTATCAAAGAGCTCTGTGTGGGGGCCTTTGCAGCCAATTGCTGCCTTTTCTTTGTTTTCGCTTCTATTTCTGTCTATCTCAAGAGTTTTGCTAGCTTTTTGGCAGATTGACCGTATTGACTCTCTAAACGACTTAATTTACATCCTAGGTCAAGGTTTGCGCGTAGATATTGCAACGCTTTGCTGGTTATTTATTCTTCCAGCACTGTTTTCAACCTTCATGCCATTAACCGGTAAGATGGGAGAGTGTTGGAAGCGAATATTACGCATATGGATGGTTTTAGGGCTTTGGGTGCTTGTATACATGGAGCTAGCAACAGCGCCATTCATTCAGGAATACGACCTACGTCCAAACCGCCTGTTTGTGGAATACTTAATCTACCCAAAAGAAGTCTTGAGTATGCTCTGGACTGGCTACAAATTAGAACTGTTTATTGGTGCGTTAGGTACAGTTTTAACCATCACTTTAGGTTGGAAGTGGAGTAAGAAACTGACCGATAAGGCGCAGCAGGTCAACTGGAAATGGCGACCACTATTGGCACTTTTCGTTGTTCTTTTTGGGGTTGCAGGTGCTCGCTCATCTTTAGGGCACCGCCCGCTAAATCCTGCTATGGTCGCCTTTTCTAACGATCCACTGCTTAACGACTTAGCACTGAACTCATCTTACTCATTGTTGTTTGCGGTTAATAGCATGAAGTCAGAAAAGAGTGCTGAGCAGTTCTACGGAAAAATGGACACTCAAAAGATGTTGGAATTAGTTCGCACTTCATCAACAAAGTCCGACTTCACCCCTTCATTACTCCCAACCATGAACAGTAACCCCGCGACTTACCAGGGTAAACATAAAAACTTAGTGATTTTGCTACAAGAAAGCTTAGGCGCCCAATTTGTCGGTGCTTTGGGTGGTTTACCTCTAACACCAAACCTTGATGAACTCATGAAGGAAGGTTGGCAGTTCACACAAATGTACGCCACTGGTACTCGTTCTGTTCGTGGAATTGAAGCCGTAACCACGGGCTTTCCTCCATCTCCGTCTCGCGCGGTAGTGAAGCTGAGTAAAAGCCAAACGGGTTTCTTTACCATCGCGGACTTACTGAAAGCTCAAGGCTATCACACGCAATTTATTTACGGCGGTGAAGCCAACTTTGACAACATGAAAACTTTCTTCTTTGGTAACGGTTTTGATCAAATAGTAGAAGAAGACGATTATAACAACCCAAGCTTTGTTGGCTCTTGGGGTGTTAGTGATGAAGATCTATATAACAAAGCAAACGAAGAGTTTGAACGCCTTTCAAAAAGCGACAAACCTTTTTTTAGCTTAGTTTTTACGTCAAGTAATCATAGCCCTTATGAGTATCCAAAAGGCAAAATTGAGCCATACGATTCAGAATATATGACGCGTAAGAACGCCGTTAAATATTCCGATTACGCTTTGGGTACTTTCTTTGAAAAGGCGAAAAAGTCATCTTATTGGGATGATACCATTTTCATTGTAATTGCAGATCATGATGCACGTGTTTCTGGCGCTAACCTTGTTCCAGTTAAGCACTTTCACATTCCAGCATTGATCCTTGGTAAAGGCATTCAACCACGTAAAGATGACCGCATAGCAAACAACATAGACATGCCGCCTACACTGTTATCTCTGATTGGGGTAGATGCTAAAACACCGATGATTGGTCGTGATTTAACGAAGCCACTGGCTCGCGAAGATGAACGCGCAATGATGCAATACGACAAAAACTTTGGTTATTTAACGCGCGACAATCTCGTTGTGCTTTCCCCTGGTGAAAAGATATCGACCCTGGCGTACGACTTTAAAGACCAAACCATGAAGCCGCTAGAGGTGGACGAGTCTATTATCGAGCGTGCAAAAGCAAACGCATTATTTGCATCTAAAGCGTATCAAAACAACTGGTATTCTTCCAAACACACTCATTAATACCAATGATTCCGCTGATAAAAAGGAGCTAAACGGCTCCTTTTTCTTATTCTGTCACTTACCTTCGAGAATGTTCTACTGACAACTCCTGTCGTTCCTTTCCGTTAGATTGCCCCTACTATTTCTAATTGATTAAGGAACAAACCATGCTGACTATCAATTCATTCGTTCTCTACGTTGAGGACATCCACATAAGCCAAGTTTTTTATTCGAAACTGTTCGAACGCAAAGTCACGCAGTTGTCTCCAACCTTCGCCGCTATTCCACTGACCGAAGGCTTAACGTTGACACTCAAGCAAAGAGATAATCTTTCACCCTACAGCGGAATTAGAGGTGGTGGCACCGAGTTGTCTTTATCGGTGCCCAATAGTCATATGCTAGAGCGCATTTACAAGCGCTGGAAAGACCTAGGTGTTGAGTTTGTTCAACCACCAGCGACATCAGTGTATGGGTTAAATTTTATGGCTATCGATCCAGATAAGCATCGCATTCGTGTTTTCATAAATGAATAAAAATGCGTTAAAAATGCTTTTTACCCATTCCCAATGTGACTTCAATAAATTAGACTCAAGGAAACATCAAAAGCGGCGTAGTAATAAGAAGGAATGCCCATGAGCTCAAGTATGATCCTTAGCGAATCCCTAATCGAGAGCGGAAGAGATATCCCCCTCAAAGAACTGCTTTATGCAAAGCGCGTGCTGGATAACTACATGGCAGTAGCCAAAGAAAGTAGCCCGCTTGAGCTATTAACTGAGATGAAATCGGCAGCAAAGCAAGTAGAATACTTTACAACGACGAGTAACCCGTGTGAGGCTCGTAATGTCATCAGTCAGATGATTGATAAAATCGACACCGCGGAATCTTTTGCTTCGTTCAAAGCATTAGCAGGTAAGCCATCTCAAGCACTCAATGAACTAATTGAAGATCGAGCTCAGCTGATTAAACACGAACGAGAGCTCCTGCTCGCCTCAGGCTATGACGCCTCACGAATCTAATATACGCGACAGGCTAAAAGTCATAGCTAACAACGAAAAAGGAGCTCTTAAAGAGCTCCTTTTGCTTTTCAAAACCGGATACAAAAGACTTAAAGGCCGATATCTTCCGTTATTGCTTTGATTTGTTTGAGGTCCATTTTATAGACTTCAATCATTTGATCGACCTGACTTAGTCGTGAATTAGCTTCATCATGTTTATCACACGCGTCCGACTTCACGTCCCAAGATTTGCCTTCTAAAAATACGTCACACTCTTTCTTGAGTTTCTCAATCTTAGGTAATAATTTCGACCGTTCTTTCTCGAGAGACTCTAATTCTTGCGAAATTTTTAGCTCTTTCTGGAATACTTCGCGGGACCGCTCAAACATAGTCGCTTGCATATCCGCTTGACGACTCAACTTCTCATTTTCTGACTTCGTCGTGTTGATCTTATCTGCCTGCTGCTTCAATTGAGACTCTAGTGACAAGTTGACCTTCTCGACCTCAGTCAACTGCTTTTGCAACTTCTTAAGTGCTTTCTGATGAGCTTCATCTTTCGCGGCGAGTAACTCACTAACTTGGTTTTGTATTTCTTGGTCGATCGCCTCTTCACGCACTTTTACTTGAGATGCCAACTGGGTTTTATCTTGCGTTAGTGCTTGATACTTTTCTTCTAATACGTGGTAAGTCGATTCCCACTTGTTCGCAGTGACAACCGATCCAACAAGGCCACCAAATGCCAAGCCTAACACCGCAGCGATTGCGATATAGATATGCGTACGTTTGTCACGCTCTTCAATGACAACTACGTCGTCTTGCTCTTCCATTTTGTTCTGAGAACTCACCGTATACTACTCCAAGGACTCTTTTACTTTGCTAGCGGATCAATTCCGCAAACATAATTGATGCTGTATAAATCAGAAATGCGCCAATTAATGTTATAACGGTCGCTTTTTGGACTTTTTCATTGGTTCGATAACGAAACAACACAAATGCTACTGCAATCAACACCGCAATGGCTAATAACCTGGTCATACCGCCTCCTTGTCCACTCATGAAAAACTGCCTAGGTCCGTAGACTGTTTCACAAAGATTCATTGTAACCCATTTATACGTACCATAAGGTCAACTTAGCGTAGATTTTAAAATAAGTGCTCCGATTTTAATCAATTTTGTGTCCTTAATTGAATAACTTATGTCGTAACGATCGAAACACATTTATCGTTCTGAAGTGTTTTGGGTTCCATTCCCTAACCCAATAAATTTTATTTATGCCGTGACTCGCACAAAAAGATTGGCAAACATACCTTCATGAAAATTGATGAGGTTATTTCATTGAAAATAAATTGACATAGGGTGTTGAAATGGACCAAAAACATGATAGAGTTCACACGTTAATGATGACCAGCATCATTAACTAACCTTTACTCATTTAATTGAGTAATTGTTCCGATGAAGACTGCAGGAGAGTGGTTATTAATCAAATTTTAACATTTGATTAGCATAACTCGCCGAAGAATTAACTATTTCAGGTGCTACCTAGGTAGCGGGGACTGTAGTTGGAGGAACCTCTGGAGAGAACCGTTAAATCGGTCGCCGAAGGAGCAAGTCTTGCACTCACGCAAGGTGAAACTCTCAGGCAAAAGGACAGAGGAGTGGAAAGTTACAACCTAACTATTTTGGCTTGGCCTTCCCGCCTACAACCAATAGCTTAGTTCTTTTAGAGATCGTTGATCTCGTCCTTTCCCTCTTCTCCTTATTAGTTGTTTTATTAAGGGGAAATCATGAACAACCTACAATCTTTACTACAAACCATCGATAATTTTGTCTGGGGTCCACCGCTGCTTATTTTGCTAGTAGGTACAGGTGTTTACTTCACTTTTAGCCTTGGCTTGATCCAGTTTAAACACCTCCCAACAGCGCTAGCGATGGTATTCAGTAAAGATAAGTCATCTAATACTCAAGGTGACGTTTCTAGCTTTGCAGCTCTTTGTACTGCGCTCTCAGCAACAATTGGTACTGGTAACATTGTTGGTGTTGCCACAGCAATCAAACTCGGTGGACCAGGCGCTCTATTCTGGATGTGGCTCGCTGCCCTTTTCGGAATGGCGACTAAATACGCCGAATGTTTGTTGGCGGTTAAGTACCGAAGAGTCGATGATAAAGGCCAAATGATTGGTGGCCCAATGTATTACTTGCAATACGGTGTTGGCTCAAAAGCTCTCGCGATCATGTTTGCAGTGTTTGCTTTGGGTGTTGCTTGTTTTGGTATCGGTACGTTTCCACAAGTAAACGCGATTCTGGATGCAAGTGAGATATCTCTTGGTGTTAACCGTGAGCTATCTGCCTTTGTACTAACTCTTTTGGTTGCTTTCGTAACTTTGGGTGGCATCAAATCCATTGCTAACGTTGCAGGAAAAGTGGTTCCTACCATGGCTGTATTTTATGTGTTGGCGTGTTTAAGCGTGATCATCATGAATGCAGACCAATTGTTCAATGCCGTTGAATTAGTGCTGGTTTCAGCCTTTACATCAACAGCAGCGACTGGTGGTTTTTTAGGTGCAAGCATCATGCTGGCAATCCAATCAGGTATCGCTCGCGGTGTGTTCTCAAATGAATCAGGTTTGGGTAGCGCGCCTATGGCAGCAGCAGCAGCGAAGACAGACTCTTGTGTTAAACAAGGCCTAATTTCAATGACGGGTACCTTTTTCGATACCATCATTATTTGTACCATGACAGGCCTTGCTCTAATCCTGACCGGTGCATGGCAAAGTGACCTAGCAGGCGCCGCGATGACGACTCATGCTTTTGCGGTGGGTTTAAATGCAGATACATTTGGCCCTATGCTCGTCTCAATCGGTTTGATGTTCTTCGCTTTTACCACCATTCTTGGTTGGAACTACTACGGTGAGCGTTGCGTTGTGTTCCTGTTCGGAACTAAAGCTGTGCTTCCATACAAACTGATTTTCGTTGGCTTGGTGGCATCTGGTGCATTCCTTCACCTCGATATGATTTGGCTACTGGCTGATATCGTAAACGGTCTGATGGCAATTCCTAACCTGATTGGTTTGATCGCACTGCGTCACGTCGTACTGGCAGAAACCAAACTGTTCTTTAGCTCAACATCGCAATCAGGTGAAGTTGAAGCAGTGAAAGCTTAGTGAAACGACAGCTGTTCGGTCACAAACTACCAGTAACGGAGAGCAAAGCACATTAGAAATGGTAAAAACATAAAGCCCGCTATTATTTAGCGGGCTTTATTTATCTTCGGTTAAATGGTTAATCTCTCAACCATTGATGCTCAACGTTTTCTCCACGTTCTTCAAAAAACTTCGCATTTTTTTTCTTGAATTGATCCGCTTTCAACTCTGATAGCGGCCAGTCTAAAAATGCTTCTGTTACAAACGAGTCGCCGACACCAACCTCAATCGATTCCAGATGTTTCCCGATGTAGCGATAAAAGTAGCCTTGCCCAAACGCATCGCACACCATAGGTACATGCCTGACACGTTGATGATTGACAGAGACCGAAGCCCAAGTCGTCGTTTTAGGTTCACAGGTTTGCTCTTTTACAACGTCGACCTCAAATTTATTGTCCATAGTTGTCGAAACAAAAACGACAATAGCGTCATGCAAATACACACGCCTGAGCAATAACTGTTTAGTGTCTTGAGTTCGCGTTTGTTGTATTCCATTAGCAAAAGGCTCGAAGTAGCCCCAGTGCCAAGACCAGATCATGCCGCGTTGCGCAAACTGTACTTGTGGCCACGTATGCCAAGCAACAGCGGCACCTATCCCCACAATAAATACAGCGAGTAGTATCAACAATCGATAAATATTACGCATTAAACGGGTTTTTCAATTAATAACTTCACACCAAGTGCGACTAATACTGCGCCCGTCGCGCCTTCCATCCACTTCATAAAGCTTGCATTCTTTAGTAGATTTTTAGCCGAGTTAAGCGCGCCAGCTAAACCACACTGCCAAACCATCGCAATAGCAAAGTGTACAGATGCCATCATCATTGATTGAAGCAAGGGTGAACCTTCTGGATTCACAAACTGTGGCAAGAAAGCCAAATAGAAGACCGCCGTTTTCGGGTTCAAGACGTTAGAAAGAAAGCCCTCTCTAAAAGAGCGCTTACCATTAAACACTTCGTGAATCTGCTCGGTCACGGTCAATCCATCTTTCGACGACATTAGCGCTTTTAAACTGCTCAAACCAAGCCAGATAAGATAAGCTGCGCCAATCATTTTTACGATTTGGAACAACTCTGCTGATTGCGCAAGAATCGCCGAGATACCAACCGCAGAAAAAAAAGCATGTACGAATAAGCCAAAGCAAATCCCTAGACTGGTTGTACATCCATCTTTTAGGCCCGAGCGGCTAGTGTTACGGATAACAAGTGCAGTATCTAAACCTGGCGTTAACGTTAAAATCGTAATGGCAATAATAAATGCCTCGAAATTCAAAATATCCATATTATCGTGATAATTAATTGTCAATCCTTCATCAATACCGCCAATCCACAAGATTCGCAAGCTTCTTTTTTAAGAGAGCTATACAACTGGGTGAGTTTATGGACAATGGGTTGGAGTTAATTGTTAATTATTAGTAAATTAACGCAGGTTGCTTAGTGCAACACCATATGAAGGACCCGTTATCGGGTGTTTAGGGAAAGAACAAAAGAATAAGAGTAGTCACATGAACGCATTTACAAAACTCGTTGAACATTCCAAAAAAGTGGCAAATTTTGAGCATCTATCTGCCATCATAGATTGGGATCAAGCAGCGGTCATGCCACCTGGTGGCGCTGAAGCACGCTCGAATGCCACGGCAGAGCTTGATGTACATATCCATTCTTTAATGACTCAACCGCACTTGGGAGAGCTTTTCGCTCAGGCAGAAGAAGAGACGCTGTCTACAAAAGAAAAATCTATCCTAAGAGAAATGAAGCGTGGGTGGCAGCAAGCTAACTTACTACCAGAATCATTAGTTCAAGCTCAATCTCTTGCTGGCTCCAAATGTGAACATGCATGGCGTACACAACGTGGAGAAAATGACTGGGCTGGTTTTGAAAAGAACTGGGCTGAAGTAGTAAAGCTATCGCAGGAAGAAGCGCAAATTAGAGCCGAAGCAAATGGCACGACTCCTTATGATGCCATGCTCGATGTTTATGAACCTGGCACAACGTCTGCGTCGTTAGACATTCTTTTTGCTGACGTGAAAACCTGGCTTCCTACTTTGATCGATGAAGCGCTTGAAAAACAACAATCAGACAACATCTTATTGCCAACTGCACACTACCCTGCGGAAAAGCAAAAAGCGCTCGGTTTGGAAGTCATGAAGCTACTTCAATTCGATTTTGAACACGGTCGACTTGATGAGAGTACCCACCCATTTTGTGGCGGTGTACCGACAGATGTACGTATTACGACACGTTATAATGAAAACGAGTTTGTCCAATCATTGATGGGGATTGTCCACGAAACTGGCCATGCTCGATACGAGCAAGGGCTACCAAAAGATTTATCAGGAACACCCGCGGGAGAAGCTCGCTCTATGGGTATTCATGAATCACAATCACTCTTCTTTGAAATGCAAATAGGACGAAGCAGCGCGTTTATCGATCACCTCGCTCGACTGGCTTCTAACCATTTTTCTGGTAGTGAATTCGAAAAAGACAATTTAGCCAAAATTTACACTCGCGTAGAAAAAGGCTTTATTCGCGTAGATGCTGACGAACTTACATATCCTGCTCACGTTATTCTTCGATATGAAATTGAGCGAGATCTCATGAACGGCGTCATCAAACATACAGATGTACCAGAACTCTGGAACGAAAAGATGAAAGCGTACTTGGGGCTATCAACCGAAGGAAACTTCAAAAATGGCTGTATGCAAGATATCCATTGGACAGACGGAAGTTTTGGCTATTTCCCGTCCTACACGCTCGGTGCGATGTACGCTGCACAATTTATGGCAGCAATGAAACAAACCGTCGATGTAGATGCGGTTATTCGTTCTGGCGACTTAGCTCCGATATTCAATTGGCTCTCGGAAAACATCTGGAGTAAAGGTAGCTTATTCACCACTGATGAGTTGGTAAAACAAGCCACGGGTGAAACACTGAATGCTAAACACTTTCAAGCTCACCTAAAAGATCGCTACTTATAAAGCGAAAAGAATAGAAAGTAAAAGCCCAAGGTTCGTATGTTCCTTGGGCTTTTTGTAGGCTATCTATGTGTTATGCCAAGCTAGGGATGAGCCTAGGCTTGTACAAACAGTCCTCACCCTCTGGTCTAGTTTTAAACCGACGATGAAGCCACATATACTGGCTCGGACTTGCCATGATTGATGTTTCAACTATTTGATTCACGAATGCGGCGGCGCGTTGATGATCCTCTTTCGGGAAACCGTCGACGGGCGCACTAATGGTTAGGGTATAGTGTCCGTCTTTTCCTCTTACCATCGTAAAAGGCACAATGGCGCAATCTGTAGAATCAACCAACAAACTTGTACCTGTCGTAGTACAAGCATTTTTAACGGCAAATAACGGTGCAAATGTCGAGCGTCGGTTACCATAATCGTGGTCCGGTGCATACCAAACCCGCTCACCCGTTTTAAGTGATTCAAGCATGGCTTTGACGTTTTTACGATCAATCAGTGTACGATTAGAGCGAGAGCGTCCCTTATACTGAAAATAATCAAAGCACGGATTATTGTTTGGGCGATAAACACCGGTTCCAGACTTTTTAATGCCAAAAGCTCGAGCACCTAACTCTAGATTCATTGAGTGTACGGCCAACATTAATGCACCTTTGCCTGACTTCTCTAAAGCCTCTAGATGCTCCATGCCTTTTATCGTGACGTGTTTGTTTACCCGTTTATCTGACCAAAACCATGCCATTGCGGTCTCAAAAAGTGCGATGCCAGTATTGTCGATGTTGTCTTTTAGAATTGCTTCGCGTTGGCATTCTTCCATATGAGGGAAGCAAAGCTCAAGATTGCGTCTGATAGTAACTTGACGTTTTCTCATGATTCGCATAGCTAAACGACCAATGTTGCGTCCCAAAGCTAGTTGAACTTTAAAAGGAAGGAGGCTAAGTAAGTACATCACGCTAATGATAATTAACGTTCCCCAGTAACGAGGCAAAAGAAATTCGGCCTTGAATGCAGGCTTTTTGTATTTGTTCATGTAAGTATTGTCAGATGTGCCCATCTATAAGTGATAAAAACAATGATAATGGACTGCACTTTTATCATTGATAACGCTAATAACATAAATTAAAGCGCGCGGATTCTATGGTTCTTCGACACACTACACAATAAGAACTTTGCAGAAATATGTAGGGAATGAAAAAGCAGTAAAGATGAGTCGCCACGTTAACATCTATCGGAGTGATTTATCTACTGCCCTTTCCTAAAGTTTGAAGAAACATAACTTTGTATTTTCAATGCGCTAAATAATGCCTGTTTTTCAATCACATAATGCGACCGTGATGAATACAACAATAAGACGTCATATCAATACTCGCCATTAGCGATTGAATTTGTACTAAAAAGCCGCAGCAATTTCTCGCTGCGGCTTCTTATTCACTTAACAAGTAGAGTGGCGTTATTCGTGCCCTACTGTTTTGGATAATAAATTTACGATCAACACACCAGCGATGATAAACCCAATACCAACTAGGGCTGGTAAGTCTAGACGCTGTCCGTAAACAAAGTAACCAACCGTCGCAACCAAAACGATCCCAGCACCACTCCATATGGCATAAACAACCCCGACAGGCATTGTTTGCACTGTGACGGAAAGCAAGAAGAAAGCGATGCCGTAACCAATCAAAACGACTGTGCTCGGCATTACTTTCGTAAATTGCTCTGTTTTGGGAATATAAGAAGTGGCAATCACTTCACATACAATCGCTATCGACAGCGCCAACATTGGTGGCATAGAGACAAGCATTTTGAACATAAGGCATTAACGCTCAACAGAAATGTAACCGACAACATGTCCGGATAATTAGGCCGCGCATTATACCCAACTCATCTCACGATGGAATACCACTAACGATGTTTACACACCATCACTTTCGCTTACTTTTTGATGACCAGGTGAAAGGCTGACGTTTTGGTGCTGACGAGAAATTTCAAAGTAGATATGCATATCAATCGGCTCAGGTGTATTGAGTAGCATCTTACCTACTTCACGTTGGAAATGACCATAATTACCTAGCTCATCCGTTAGTTCTAGGAGCTCGTAAGAGGCTTCATCGGCAAACATTCCATACGCATACTGATAATGACTGATATCCTTGCTCTTATCATAACCCAGCTTTTGAAGAGCTTGATCAATCTCTTCCGGCGTATAAATGTCTTTATCACCAAACGAATGCAGTAGCACGCAAGGAACTTCTTGAGCTATGCTCTGAATCTTTGTCTTTCTCTTGAAAATACCGAACATAATGTCCTCCACTGACGATGTTTCCAAATATGCACATTAATGCAAAATGGTGAGCTGATTGTTTTTAGTATGGCTCATTAATTTGAGACTTCCTTACTACGAAGTCACCTTCACATATTAACGTGATCGCATAATTACCAGCAAATAGTACACACTGCGTTTCAAACCTATCTCATCAGAAACTCTGCTTTAGTCACAATTGTGTGACAACCCCGAGTACGGTTTACCATAATGTAAAGAGTAGATTGAAAAGTCGGATTTCGTATCGACATCTAAACTTAATTAAGTTAGCTTTAGAAGTATAGACGTCTAGATTGACTATACTTAGGGAGAGAAAGTCGTGCCAATTAGAATTCCAGATCAATTACCAGCTACCGATGTATTAAGGACAGAAAACATCTTCGTGATGAGTGAAACGCGTGCAGCGAGTCAGGAAATACGTCCTTTAAGAGTGCTGATCCTTAATCTGATGCCAAAAAAAATAGAGACTGAAACTCAGTTTCTGCGTCTACTCTCAAACAGCCCACTACAGGTTAACGTCGAATTACTGCGCATTGATAACCGCCCGAGTAAAAATACGCCAACTGAACATTTAGACACGTTTTATCGCCAATTTGAAATGGTGAGAGATAAAAACTTCGATGGCATGATCATTACTGGAGCTCCATTAGGTTTGGTGCAATTTGAAGATGTCATTTATTGGGATCATCTCAAAACCATCATGGAGTGGGCAAAAGATCATGTGACATCTACTCTTTATGTTTGCTGGGCTGCGCAAGCAGGGTTAAAGCTACTCTACGATCTACCTAAAAAAACGCGTAAAGAAAAACTTTCAGGTGTTTATCATCATCAAATCCATCATCAGTTTCACCCTATCTTACGCGGATTTGATGACACGTTTTTGGCTCCTCACTCGCGTTACGCAGATTTTTCGCCTCACTTTCTAGAAGAGCATACTGACTTAGACATTTTAGCGACATCGGATGTCGCAGGTGTGTACTTGGCCACCACAAAAGACAAACGCAATGTCTTTGTCACAGGACACCCTGAGTATGATTCTCACACCTTACATAATGAATATATCCGAGATTTAAGCGAAGGTATGGAGCCCGCTATTCCTGTCAACTATTACCCAAACAACAACCCAGATAACCCACCAATTGCAAGCTGGAGAAGCCATGGACACCTCCTCTTTTTAAACTGGCTGAACTACTGTGTTTATCAGCAAACACCGTACGACCTCGATCACTTCAGTGAAGATGCTTTCACTAAAGACGATTAGCTTCAAAATAAGCAAACAAAGCACTCATCATTACCGAAATGTAATATGTGAACCAAGCCGCCATATGGCGGCTTTTTCATAACAGTTTGCAAACCTGATCGCATAGTGTTTTTTCCTCAATAGGCTTTTGCTAAGTAATTCATATCATGCAAAAAGATTCAAGGATGTAGGGATAAAGAATGAAAACAGCAAAGCTCGGTACACTAATATTATTGTCTCAGTTTGCACTCGTGGGTTGCGTGACGGTGAAAGAAGATGGAAGCCCTGTCGTTAAAGCCGATCCTGTGGCAATGGCAGAATCACGTATCGCACTTGGCTTAGGTTATTTAAACGGCGGTAACATGATTCGCGCGCATGATAACTTACAACAAGCCTTAAACCACGCACCTCAATACTATCGCGCGCAATTATCTATGGCTCACTACTACGAAACGGTTGGTGAAGATATTAAAGCCGAACAGATGTATAAACGCTCTCTACGCCAACATACTAAAAACGGAAATGTGCTCAATAACTACGGTACTTTTCTTTGCAAGCGAGGTGACTTCGAAAAAGCCGATCAGATGTTTAATCGAGCCATTGAGCAGCCTTATTACTACCTTATTCCAGCGAGCTATGAGAATGCAGCTTTTTGTGCGCTAAAATCACAAGATAAAGACAAAGCGAGATACTACTTTACTAGAGCTATCGATCATGACCCTCATAGACCAAAATCGATTTTGCAACTCGCTAAAATAGAAATTGATAGCGGTGATTATACTGAAGCTAGAATTCGATTAATGAGATTCAATCAAATGTATGGCGTGAAGAAGCCCTCTTTGCAACTCATGATTCAACTTGAACGTGCAGCAGGCAATGAAGCTCTCGAGAAAAAGTATCAAAAACAATTGGAAAAATTTTCTTAGTACAAAATAGCGATACATAAGGCGCATTAGCTCACAGCCAATACAGCGCTTGACCAAGAATCCGGTGAATTCAGACTCACGGTGATACATTCATCCTGTACATAAACGTCAAATTCGGTACTATTTGAACGGAATAAGTGACCAAGTCACATTATAAAAAGTGCGCACACAACGAAATTTGTACATCATACTGTTTTTAAGATTGATTTCGGCATATTGATAAATGCTAAATATTACTGACATGCACCAGAAGGAAGTTGAAGCCGGATGAAACCTGCCTGCACTCTGTTATTACTCACTTTGCTGAGTTCACCTTTTGTCGTCAGTGCACAAGAAAATATTGAGAAAACATTCACGTTTGGCATTGTGTCCAATAAAGCCCAAAGCAAAATCAAAAAAGCGACGCCCCTTACTCAGTATGTAACTGAAAATATGGCTGAATATGGTTACGCAAAAGGGGCGGTAAAGGTATTTAAAAATTATCGTCAGCTCGCGGTTGCGCTTGAAAATGGCACCGTTCAAATTGCAACGGCGACCCCCTTTAATGCGATGACCTTAGAAAAGGAGTCTAATAGCCAAATCCTTGCTATACGATGGAAAAAAGGCCTGCAAAAATATCATACGGTGTTCTTTACTAATAAAGAGAGTGGCATTGAGTCATTTTCTGACCTGCGCGGAAAAACGCTTGTTTTCGAAAAGCGCACGTCTACCAGCAGCTATTACCTACCTGCGATTACATTGCTGAATCACGGAGAAAAACTGCAATACCTTCCCTCTCCTGATGACAAACCGGCCAAAGACAGCATTGGTTATTTATTCCTTGATGAGCAACTCGCTCAGTCAAATGAAATCAACCTATCTGTATGGGTATATAAACAGAGAGTTGCAGCAGGAGCATTCAGTAACTTCAACTGGAACAATCCCAAAGATTTGCCAGAGAACATGAAAGACAAACTAGCGATTTTTTCTCGTTCTGTTGAAATACCCAGGGATTTAATTCTCGCTTCTCCAAGCATGAGCCTAGAGCAACAGCGTAAAATCACGTCAATACTGCTTGATATGGATACAACTCACGAAGGCTCTCTCGCACTTAAAAAGTTTCAGAACACCAAAAAATTCAGCGCGCTTACTCCAGAAATGCGAGCCTCCTTAAGTACAGTGCGCAAGTCAGTTCACTTGTTACCGAAGGTGGATTGATGTTTAAAAAGCTCTCACTCGAAACCAAATACATTTGCTCGACAATGTTCGTTGTCTTGTTTGTTGTGGTGATAAACCTTGCGTTATACATGCACGGTTACGATGCGTATTCAAATAGCTTAACTCAACAAATCACGAACAACTCTCAAGAAAAAACAGAATCTTACGTTAAGCAAAAAGGGTTGGTTTATGCAGAGCTATTATCAAAACAGCTTTTTGATCCACTCTATACAGACAATATCAGTCAAGCGTATGAGCAAATTAAGGCAACATTGAGCCAGCCAGATGTCTCGAAAATACATGTTGTTGACAATGAAGGGCTAATCTTTCACGACGGCACTACTCAGCTAAGGATGTTTGCCCAACCTCATGACCGCTCTCCTTTTATTTTGAAAGCAATAGAAGAATCCAGAACTCTCGTTTCCTTTTCCAAGCATCAGTTGGAGATCGCAGCGCCGATTCAGCAATCAAACATTACTCTTGGGGCGGTATATCTTGAGCTTAACTTGATACATCTACTGGAAGAGAAAGAACAGAACATTGAACAAGTCCAAGCGATTACCTCAAACGATAAACAGAAGATGTTTAACTTGCTGCTAACGATCAGTGGGATATCCGTTCTATTCGGTAGCATCATCGCTTATGCTTTGGGGCGGTCGTTAACTAAGCCACTCAAGCAACTAAAAGATCAATTTTCAGAGTCAAATACCCAAGCGCTGCCAGTCACCGACATACAAAGCAAAGATGAAGTGGGAGAACTTATTTCGGCGTACAACAAAATGTCAAACAAAGTGAACCGATACACCAGCCGAGTTGAGTTCATGGCGTACCACGATATTCTGACTTCCCTGCCAAACCGAGAAAAGTTACTCATTGATATTCAAACGCAAATAACTGACCACAAATCCCCCTCACTCGCGGTTGTGTTTATTGACTTGGATGACTTTAAGCACATTAACGATAACTATGGACATAACATTGGGGATAAATTGCTAGGCCATCTTGCCTCAGAGCTTCAAGGCCGTTTGCCGAGTTATTTTAAGCCGCTTTACCGCCTTTCTACCATCGTAAGTCGAGTAGGTGCGGATGAATTTGTACTGGCCTTTCCGTGCTCGGACAATCATGAAGCTAGAGAAAAAGCGAACGATATTCATCGCCAACTACTCTCTCCCTTTAGTTTGGAAGAGAACGATATTCAAATTACGGCAAGCCTCGGAATTGCCGTGTATCCAGAATTTGGTTCAAACGCTGAGTCTCTTTTACAGCTTTCCTCTCTTGCGGCGCAGGAATCTAAAAGACGCGGTAAAGACATTATGACGATATACGATTCCACGTTTGATGAAACGATTAAACAACGTTTATACATAGAACGAGAACTGCGTCGTTCAGTACGTGACTTGTCTCAATTCGAGCTGTGGTATCAACCACAATTTGATCTAAAAACCTATCGCCTAATTGGGGTCGAAGCATTGGTTAGGTGGAATCATCCCGAGAAAGGTTATATCAGTCCAGAATCGTTTATCCCGATCGCAGAACAAAGTGATTTAATATTGGAGCTTGGAGAACATATCATTGAGACGGCAGTTGCTCAGCGGGCAATGTGGGCAGAACATTTCGGTACTGATTTTCACATCGCACTAAACTTGTCCCCAAGACAAATCTATCGCCAAGATTTAAGTCAATTATTTTCTAAGTATTTACGACGACATGATGTCGCCCCTCAAACCATTCATGTTGAAGTGACAGAGTCACTTTTTATTGATGATACAGAGAAAGCTCAATATGTGCTTAAAAAACTACAAAGTATCGGAGTGGAAGTTTGGCTAGATGACTTTGGTACGGGGTATTCAGCCCTTGCCTACCTACAACATATGGCTTTTGACGGGCTCAAGATTGATCGTTCATTTATCGCTCAAATCCGAAAAAGCGATCAAGACGATTCATTAGTTCGCGCGATTGTATCCATGGCTCACAACCTAAGAATGAAAGTAGTAGCCGAAGGCGTAGAAACTCAAACTCAACTCACACGAATGGAGTCTCTCCACTGTGACATCGTACAAGGTTTTTTCTTAGGTAGACCTGTACCTGCCGAGGAATTGATTGCATTTGAATACCAACGAGGGAGTGGCGCTCAAAACGTCAATCACTTTGCTTAGAACGCCGTTTTGTTAACTATTGCCGCTTAGCGCGTTAGTACTCGTAATGCAATATCGGTCACACTTCCCCCACCTCATTAATATGAATTTTCTCTTAAAATCTAACATCTGAGATAAATAAACTACACTTTTCATATCAACTTCTTGGATATGGAAATGCGCGTGGTAGGAATCTTTTCTTGGAACAACCTGTCGGTAAAACAAAAGCTATTTGGGTTGGTTTTGCTGCCAATTTTATTGTTGCTTGTCCTCGCGGGTAAACATGTACAAAGCCTTTCTATCCAAACTCAGGAACTACAAAAAGCACAGTTATTCTCTGTCTACATAGACCGCGTATCTTCGCTTTATCACCTACCGAATAACCCTGATGTAATAGATAAGCAACTAAAAACTCAGCAGATATCTCAATTGTTACGCGACACCGCTGCGCCAGTATTCGGTGAAAACGCTGAGATACTAAACCAGTTGATAAGCTTTGAGGAAGCAACCCTCTCGATGCTCTCTTCGCAAAATCAAGAAGAAAAGTTAGATGCGGCAGAGTGGCGAGCTGATACGTTCAAAGAAATCCTCATGAGCTTAGACAAAGTCTATTTTAGAAATGTGAGTTATGAAACAAACACTCACCTTTCTTCTTTGATGCAACTTGAATGGTTGATGTTTTGGTCCACTGAAGAGCATAGATTAAGCGAATATTTGATTCGATCTTCAGAGGAAAATAACGAGTATGACCTCACAACACAGGCTTCTATCCAATCTTTAATCCAGAACCAACAACTATTTCTAGAGCGTTTTGTGACGCTAAATGCCAATCAACAACAAGTAGATCTGCTCATTGAGACGTTTACGGGTGAAGTCTTTATCAAAAGCCAAGAGTTTCGTGCTTATTTATTGCAACCAGCTCAACTCAAATCATTAACCCCGGATGAGATTGATGCGGGGTTATCTGCACTCAACAAACGCTTATCGTTATTACAAAGTGTTGACGACAAAATGGAACAACAGCTGAGTGATGATATATCAAAGACAATCAACACGACGACACAGCACCGCTTTACCTTTATCGCAATGATGAGCCTTTTAACGCTGTTGGTCGTAAGTTTAACGCTAAGATTGGTGCGAAAAGTTACTGGAAACTTGAATCTAGTCCTCAAATTTCTCAGTAACGAAAGCAATGAACAAAGTAACACTGAAAATTCACCTCTTGCTCAACTAATAAAGGGTAAAGACGAGCTGAGTAAGTTTGCTCGAGAGGTAAAAAAGCTTAGTGATGAGCGGATGTTGTCCAGACTAAAGCTCACACAAGCTAAAGAAGATGCAGAACAAGCAAAAGATGATGCAATTAAGGCGAGTAAAGCCAAAAGTAGCTTTTTGGCCAACATGTCCCACGAGATCCGCACGCCGCTAAATGGCGTTATTGGCATCTCTGAAGTGTTATCCGATACTTCCCTGACTGCCACACAACGCGATTACGTCGACACGATTGAAACCTCCTCCCAACTGCTTTTGAGTTTAATTAATGACGTTCTAGACTTCTCAAAAATTGAATCTGGGATGTTGCTCATTAGCCCACATTCAACTTGTGTTCGAGAGTCTATCTATGACATTGCTTCTATCATTTCACCGAAAGCAAAGGAAAAAGGCATCGATGTGCAAGTCAACATTAGCCGTAACACGCCTTACCACGTAATGTTGGATGACCATCGTATACGCCAAGTTGTCATGAACTTCATGTCTAACGCGGTAAAATTTACCGAACAAGGCAGTGTAGAGCTATCGGTCATCACCCGCGAAATAAAAAATGGTGAAGCGGTCATCGAGTTCTCTGTTAAAGATTCAGGGATTGGTATTGATGCCCAGCAGCAAAAGAAAATATTTGCTCCATTTGCCCAAGAGGATAACTCTACTACCCGACAATTTGGGGGAACTGGACTTGGGCTTGCCATTAGCACGCAATTAGTTGAGCTAATGGGTGGAGAAATTCAACTTGAATCCGAGAAAGGTAAAGGCAGTCGCTTCTTCTTTGAACTAACTGCTCCTGTTGTGACGCAAGAGTTTAACGCTTATCACGCTCTGAATCACAACGACATATGGATTGTATGCAGCAGTACTCAACTAGAACAAAAACTGCGTAACGAGTTAAGTTTTTTCAACATCAATATAACGCAGTCAGTAGATACCTTAAGTGCGTTGCCAACGTGGATTGATAACGAGCGCGTTATCGTTATTCATGTAGAAGCATCACCAAATGCAGCGGCGATGCATATCGATGAGATAGAAAGCCTTTGTAAACGAAACATTCGTGTCTGCCTCATCAAGCACCTTCATAGCCCACAATTCGACTTTAGAAGCAGTATCAGCGCCTTGGTCACTCAGCCACTACTAGGGCAGCGCTTAATTAAAGCACTTGAAAGTTGTGCGGCAAATTTCTCGCACGCACAACAAGAGAGCATTTCAGCGCAACATGTTAAATCTTTGCCGAAAATTTTGGTCGTTGATGACAATACGGTCAATCAAAAAATCGCGGGGCTACACGTCACAAAAGCTGGCTTCGACTTTGATGTCGCTGTAAACGGACAAGAAGCGGTTGAGCAATTTCAACAGAATCAATACAGCCTAATTTTAATGGACTGCATGATGCCCGTAATGGATGGATTTGAAGCCACCCAAATAATTCGTCAAATAGAAGTAAAAGAAAAACGCGCTTTCAGAATTCCGATTATTGCTCTAACGGCAAGTGTGGTCGATGACGATATACAAAAATGCTTTGACGTTGGAATGGATGACTATGTGCCCAAACCGTTTAAAGCAGGGTTGCTTAAAGAGAAGTTAGATAAGGCAATTGGGTTACGTGTTTCCAACACGAAGCCTGCTGAACCACACCAAGAGAACACCCCCCCCGATAAAACTCATGAACTACCTGCAAGTTCTGAGCAACCAGAAGCAACGGTAACGCCTATTCGCTCCGAACGCATCTTGCTTGTCGAAGATAATAGAGTGAACCAGAAAGTGGCTTCTCTATTGCTATCTAAAGCAGGCTATCAATTCGAAGTCGCAGAAAACGGACAAATTGCAGTCGAAATGTTCCAAAAAGATGGAAAGTTTGATGTTATTTTGATGGATTGCATGATGCCCATAATGGATGGGTTTGAAGCTTCTAGGCAAATTAGAGCTTATGAAGCGAGTAAAGGATTAGCTAAGACGCCCATTATCGCATTAACAGCAAGCGTCGTAGATGATGACATTCAACGCTGCTTTGATTCAGGAATGGATGCCTACGTACCAAAGCCTGTGCGCAAAGAAAAACTGTTGTATCAAATTGAACAAGCAATGTAGGTGGATTCTATGAGTAGAAATCATTCTCGCGTTGCTTTTCCTTTGCGTTACATAAAACGCTATCTGTTTATTCTGATTGCCCTTCTTTCATTAAATTGCCAAGCTCTCGCTGCAGAGAGCTACGCCGTTTTCTCATTTAATGACGAATTCTCTCCGCTCACTGTCAATAAAGTGCGAAAGTTGTATAGAGGGAAGACGCAACTTTTACAAGGCCAGCGAATTGAACTCTCTGACTGGCCTGCGACATCAACAGAAAGAGCTGAGTTCTATCGTTATCTTCTCAACAAAAATTTAGCGCAAATGAACGCGCATTGGGCAAGCTTGTCTTTTTCAGGTAAAGCTAGACCGCCAAAAGTGATTGCACGCTCCAGCATTGATGACCTCATAGCATGGATGCAAGAGAAGCCGAATAGAATTGGTTATGCCCCAACATCGAGCGTCCCAAGTAATGCTCATGTTTTATGTGTGGTTAGCTCGGAGAATTGATATGAAAAAATATTTAACCATGTTATCGCTGAGTATCGCGACCTTTCCGAGCTCAGCCACGATTGAACTAACAGAACAACTTTCTTTAAGTGGTTTTGGCTCTACGTCGTGGGCAAAATCCGATAACCCAACTACGTTACTAGTTAACCGCTTTATTGGCGATGAATCTTGTTTCGATTGCGATACCACTTTCGGCATGCAGCTCGATTATTTTCACAAGGCATTTCGGGCATCCGCACAAGTCGTAAAGCGCCCGCAAGACCATTGGAGCTCGCCTCAGCTCGAGTGGGCGTATTTGGCTTATACCTATCAAAACATAGAAATACGAGGAGGACGCTTAAGACTGCCACTGTTTTTGATGTCTGAGTACAACTATGTCGGCCACGCTTTTACCCAAGCCCGCCCACCGAATGAGGTATATGACAGCATTCTAGGTATCACGGCTTATAACGGCCTATCTGCACGCTGGATTCATGACCTCAATGAGCAAGTCGTACTTACCGCCATGCCGTTTGTCGGGTTTAAAGACAATAGTGACGTAACCATCAATGAACGTACTGAATTGGAAATTGAGTCAAACAACACTGCAGGGATCAACTTAACGCTAAGCGGAGAGAGTTATCGTTGGAATTTTTCCTACCTCCACGGCGATTATGATCAAACAACGACGCTCTCTAACATTGAGCAATCCACTCCCGGTGGCGGAACCACAATCATTGACCGTCTAGTTGAAGCAGAAAAAAACAACACGATCGATCTGTTTTCTCTAGGGTTAAGATACGAGCTCGATAACATTGTGATTATGGCAGAAGGACAGACCAGCAATCTTTCCTCATCTTGGTACGCGACAACAAGTTATAATGTAAACAAGCTAACTCCTTATATTGTTTACGGTCAGCAGTTTAATAGTCGGGATAAAAAAAGTGGAGACAGTTTCTTACTCGGGTTGAGATATGACCTAGATTACAACGTTTCCCTGAACGCAGAATGGCAAAGGTTCAACGCCTACAATAATAGCTCTGGCGCGTTTTCATCAGCCCCAAAGGATGACAGTGCGAGCCTTTATACGCTAATGCTCAACTTCGTTTTTTAATGTTTCTTACAGTACCAATTTCCACAACACTGGGGGCTGCTGTATTAAGAAGGCTTTTTGCAACACGTAACTAAACGCTAAACGACTGGAAGGGATAGAATCGTTCAGATAGGTAAGTGGCAATCCAAACAGAGACAAAGGTTACTCTATTTCGGTTTGTTTTGATTGCCTTTTAACCGCTTTTCTTTGCGTCGCAGTGCCCGGAAAAACTTTGACTCTTCGTGGTACCAACCAAGGACACTAATTGGAAAGCCCACGAGCATCATAATAAAAACATCCGCAGGGAGTTGTTCCCAAATGTCGCTTAAAGAATGCAGCTCTCCAAAAATGAACAAACCGATGACTTTACCAAGCAGTAATGCACAACAAATCATAAAGAAGGACTTTAATATATAGTGCCATTTGCCTTTTTTACGCTCTTCTCTCCAATAGGCATATTTATATTGTCGGTCGTACATTCATCCCCCTAAAGTAAACTTGCCGTAAGTTTAAGTATCTCGATAGCGTAAAGTGCGTTGGCACCTCTTTAATCATAGTGCGTATCTAAAGTGAATGCTTGTCGTGGCAATAAGAAGGATAGGTATTCTGTAGTAAGAGCTACATAATCTCTGAACGTTATATGTCTTGTGTCATTCGGATGATGCCTGATTTTGCTTATCGCTAGTGTTTTCTGAACACCCAAATCGGGCCGATGAGTAGAAACTGTAAATCCTCAAAAAACGACGGTTTTTTACCTTCAATCTTGTGACCGATAAATTGCAATATCCACAATACACCAAACAAGAGCATAGAAATATGCAGAACGGGCAACATCAATACCTCTAGAGACCAAATAAGGCCAATGCACGCTAATGTGTAGCCGATCATCATCATGAATACGCTCAGAGACAAACGAAAATAGAAAACCCAAGTGGGGATCACCGCTACCCAAACCCAATTAAGTTCGAAGCCTAATAATGAAATCTGGGGAATCGACCAAATAAGTCCAACCACAGAAAGGTAAATACCTGGAACTGCGATTGTGTGAATCTTTTGGTTGATAGGGTTTTGGTGACTCTCCCCGTATTCTTTTAGCCATTCAGATAATGCTCGCATATCATTCCCCTTTTCCACCTTCTTATTCTTATATAGCCCGAGGATGAAAAAGGTGCGAATTTTTCCGTAAAGGCTACGAGCAACGAGCGACAAAACAACAGAGGCCAGTGCGTTGCCGATTACTCACCAAGCAACGCTCGTTGTGCTTTCGGCAGCTTGGCAACGACAAGAGCATAAGAGCGTTCACACAAGTCTTGAATCAACCCATCCTCGACATCACCGTTAAAATAAACCGTTATCCAATGACGCTTATTTAAGTGATAACCCGGGATAATATCCGTAAACTGCGACGTTAAGACTTCTCCATCTTCTGGTTTTACTTTTACGCTGACATACTCCCGACCGTTTCTCTCTGCAATGATGGCAAACATCTTGCCTTTGATTTTGTATACAAGCGCTTCAGGCCCAAATGGGAAATCGCTTTCTGCACACATGAAGGTACTTAAGTATTGTTCTAGTTCTTTGCTTTTCATATCCCCTACCTCCTTCTGCGTTCTCATTCAAATTGTGGCAATAGCAATTTTAACGCCTGGTTAACCTGCGCTTTTTCATTGCCTTCTAAACCATGCAATAACGATTGCTGAACGTCTACATGCTCCAAAATTAGCTTGTCAATTAAGGTTAAGCCTTGCTCTGTTAGTTCAACGGTGACGCTACGTCGGTCTTCTTTACTATGGGTTCTGGTAATAAACCCTTTCTTCTCTAGTTTATCTAAGCGATTAGTCATCGCACCCGAAGTGAGCATCATCGACTCTATTAACGCTGAGGGAGTAAGACAATATGGTGAACCAGCTCGACGCAGTGTCGCTAACACATCAAATTCACCCATTTTCAGATCGTACTTCTTATGTAGCTCGGCGACCCTAGATTCCATGTGTTTTGCAATTCGCATTAGTCGACCCATTATTGCCATCGGTTCAGTGTCGAGGTCTGGCTTCTCCCTAGCCCACTGCTCTACCACTCTATCAATTGCATCCATTATTTCTCTCCAAACATCATATGTTTTTTATTTTAACATAAAGATACTTTACAAAAAGCCACCTTGCCGATATCGTTACATTTAATTATCTCTACATAAAGATATTTAACATGAACATTTTACTTGCGATGATTCCTGCCTTTTTTTGGGGGACGACTTACGCTGTTACTCAGTTTACTCTACCGGACTGGCCTCCCGTTTTACTTGGCGCTCTAAGGGCACTGCCTGCGGGTCTTTTGTTGCTGGCAATAAAGCCCTCGTTTCCAAAAAGAAGTGAGTGGAAGGTGCTGCTTGTTTTAGGAACCATCAACATCGCTTGCTTCTTTGGTCTCATTTTTGTCATGGCGTTGACGCTTCCTTCTGCCATCTCTGGTGTTGGTATGGTTTCGGTCCCCGTTTTTGCGATGCTGTTTGGTTGGGCGGTCTACAAACGTCAGCCTAGTGGCATTCAAGCGATAAGCGGCGCAACTTTGATTGCTTTAGCTTGGTTCTTATTTGATCCTAGCTCTATTTCTCTCGAACCCGTGGGCTTACTTGCGATGATCTCCGCCATTATGTGCATCGTGATAGGAAGTAGCGTAACAAAGTCACTAGGTACAAAAATGCACTGGTGGACAGTGCTAACATGGCAGCTCATTTTGGGTGGCGTGATTATGTCTATCGCAACAAGTGTGCTGGCGATAAACAATCCAGAGCCATATGTTACAGTCGTTCAGGACGTATCCATGACGAATATTCTAGGGTTACTGTGGGTAATTATTCTGAACACCGCATTAGGGTATGGCATGTATGTATGGTTATTACAGCGGATGTCGGTCGTAGATTTTACCTTTGGTGGTATTGCAAACCCAGTCGCAGGCATTGTTTCGGGCCTACTGCTATTGGGGGAAACGTTCACTCCTCTGCAATACAGCTTAATGCTGGGAATGATCGTAATGTCATTACTACCTCAGCTCATTACGTCAATCAAAACGAAAAGAGCCGCACTCTCCTCCTAAGTAACGTTAATTCCTAACACTCTAGGAGTAATGAGAGTGTTAGGAATCCTCAAGTGTGAGCCTACCAGCAGAAATCAGCGCTAACCTAGGAAACTGGCACCTTTAAAGCGGGATGTTATGACGTTATGGCTATTAAGCGCTTGCAAGGTTAGTCAGGGGCTCTGGTTTAGCGTAAACATAACCTTGAATAAGGTAAATCGCATGCTGAGCCAGATATTCGACTTGAGCCTGGCTCTCTACACCTTCTGCAATCATCTCACATTCCGCTTTGTTCGCTGCAGACACAATTGAGTCCAGCACTTTCAATTTTTGGTCGTCAGATCCTATTGGATCAATAAACATCTTATCCACTTTTAAACATCGGATGCCCAAATCTTGTAGGTAAGAAAAGCCACCATATCCGGTACCAAAATCGTCAATTTTGAACTTGTAGCCTTTATTCGTTAAATACAAAATCTCTTTTTTCGCGGCCTCAGTGTCTTTTACTGGTATTCTCTCGGTCAACTCAAAATGAATTCTATTCGAGATTGGCCAATTTAACTCCGACAGCAACTTCGTTAATACGCCTGACTCTAAATGGGAGGAAACAATATTGATGCTGACCCACGTATGCTCGGGTAAGTCACTTAAGTCTTGTATGATTTTACGAATAAGCTGATTGGTCATCGGGATAATCAGGCCACTTTCTTCTGCAGCACCAATAAACATATTTGGTGGCACCATTCCATCACGCCGCGACCATCGAATCAGTGCTTCGTATCCTACTGTCTTACCATCGCGACTATCGACAATCGCCTGGTAGTAAGGAATAAATTCTGCATTACTAATCCCATTTTCAATTAGACCAGTAATGGATTTTCTCAAGCTTTTACCAGATATGTATGCAAAGGCAGTCGCAAGACCAGCAAGCACACTTACAAGACCGCCCCACAAAAGTACTCTTTCCTGAGCATAATTTTTAAGTTTTTCACCGCTGTATATCTTTATGAGCATGTTGGCTTGAGACTCTCCTGAAAAGAAAAACTCTTTTGAGAGTGCGTTTTCTTCTCCTGCAATATTCGCTTTGCCACGGCTTATCGTTAAATCACCAAATATTGGTTCATCATACTTAAACTCTACAAATAGGCAGTCTTTGCAAGGCGTTTTTATTACCTCGTTAACCCAACTGTTATCAAGCACCCAGAAGACTTCAACGTGTTCATTATCATAAATGACCATCCACTCTATTTGGTCATTCTGTTGCGGCAAAATAAGTGATGCGAAAAAGTTTTCATCCATCTGAAATCGTTCACTACTAGATGGGCGAGACACTTCACTACCAACCGTGGAACACTTTTTACCGCCTTCTGTGGTCATCGCAATAAAACGAATGTAACGGTTATAAAAACGTGGGTCGCGTAAAGTTCTTACATCACTATCACTACAAGTAAAATCTAACTGAGCAATCTGCTTCACTATTGCTCCGTCCAAATAGGCAGACCTTTGATTTAAATAATCTACGTAAGCATCTATTTTCGACGCTTTTACCGAGTTGACGTAAAAGTTGGTTATCGAATGAAAGGCCACTACAAATATGGCGATGGGAACTAAGCCGAGTAAAGTGGCATACCTTGTATTCTTTGTTATCAAAGTTCGTCCTGCTAATCTGTCAAGCAACCTAAGTGGGATATGAATACTATCTCATTTTTATAGTCCAAAAAGTGAGGAATGACGCTCAATAAAATGATAGGCTCAAGTGGCTTTCAGATGTCGGGATTTAGAATGTGAGCACCAAACCACATTCGAGGGGAACAGAGTAGCGAATAAGTGGAAAGTAAGAACGAGCCCAATTGTTAAGTCATCCGTAATAAAAGTGACGACTTGGAGCTTGAGCAATACTTTTTAGATAGGCAGCAGATACGCTAAAAAACAAAAAGGAAACGATTGATGCCAACCGCTTCCTTGATTTGTTATTGTTATTTAAAAGCGCGTGAATTACGCCACTTCAAGAATCACTTTTTCCAACTTATCTAAGCCTTCGTTCAGTACGTCAGATTCGATGGTCAGTGGAGGCAACAGACGAATCACGTTCGCTTTTACCCCACAAGAAAGCAGGATAAGACCATTTTCTTGCGCTTTAGAAATCACCGATTTGGTCATCTCTTGTAGCGGCTTACCTGATTCTGGGTCAGTAAATTCAATCGCCATCATCGCACCCGTAGTACGGATTTCACCAATAGCAGGCACAGATTGTTGCAGTTTGGTCATACGTGCATTGACCACTTCACCGATGCCCATCGCTTTAGCACACAAATCTTCTTCTTCGATGATTTTCAGCACTTCAAGACCAGCAACACAACCAAGTGGCGAGCCCGCATAAGTGCCACCTAAACCACCAGGCAGTGCGGAGTCCATTACATCCGCTTTACCAACTACCGCTGAGATTGGGAAACCACCAGCAATGCCTTTCGCCATTGTCATTAGGTCTGGTTCAATGCCTAGGTACTCTGTTGCAAACATTTTACCGGTACGAGCAAAACCCGTTTGGATTTCATCGGCAATCAGCATAATACCGTGCTTATCACACAGCTGACGCAAGCCTTGTGCAAACGCTTCAGGTGCTTTGTAGAAGCCGCCCTCACCTTGCACTGGCTCGAAGATGATCGCCGCAACGCGTGAAGGTTCGATATCGCAAGCAAATAGATCGTCGATCGCTTGTAAGCTTTGCTCAACGCTGATGCCGTGAAACGCATTTGGGTAAGGCGCGTGGTAGATTTCGTTCGGGAAAGGACCAAAGCCCGCTTTGTACGGCGCAACTTTACCAGTTAACCCCATAGTCATGTTTGTGCGACCGTGAAAGCCGCCTTTAAACGCTATCACGCCGCTACGACCTGTATGAGCGCGTGCCACTTTTACGGCATTTTCGACCGCCTCGGCGCCAGTAGTAAGAAAGATCGCTTTCTTCTTAGTCTCACCTGGTGCAAGTTCTGTCAGCTTTTCAGCCAGCTCAACGAATGACGCGTACGGCGTAACCATCGCACAGGTGTGCGAAAAGTTATCCAACTGAGCTTTGACCGCTTCACTGATGCGCTTATGAGAGTGCCCTGTATTGGTCACTGCAATGCCTGCTGCAAAGTCGATGTATTTATTGCCTTCGATATCCCATACATAAGCGTTTTCTGCTTTCTCGACGTAAAGCGGGTACAGTGCGCCCATGCCTTGAGCGATAACTTGGCTTCTTCTTTCGTGTAGTTGTTGGTTTGTCATTGTTTTGTCCTTAATTAGTTGCCGCCAAAGCAGAGATATTTCACGTCCATGTATTCATCGATACCTTGTTTTGCTCCTTCACGTCCGATACCGGACTGCTTAACACCACCGAAAGGAGCCACTTCAGTAGAGATCATACCTTCGTTAATGCCGACCATGCCGTATTCGAGCGCTTCTGCGATTTTCCAAACACGGTGAATGTTTTGGCTGTAGAAGTACGACGCGAGACCGTAGATGGTGTCGTTCGCCATTTCGACTAGCTGTTCGTCGCTGTCAAAACGAATCACTGGCGCGACAGGGCCAAAGATTTCCTCGGAAACAATCTTCATGTCGTGAGTAACGTCTTTGAGAACCACTGGCTGCATAAATAGACCATCGAGCTTTTTAAGCTCTGAAACCGGCTTCGCGCCTTGCTCGATAGCACCATCAATAAGCGTCTGAATGCCTTGCTTCGCTGACTCGCTGATCACTGGACCAATGTTGACCCCCTCTTCCAATCCGTTACCAACTTTGAGCTGCTGAACCGCAGCGTCAAACTTAGCAACGAATTCGTCATACACTTTGCTGTGTACATAGAAACGGTTCGCACAAACACACGTTTGGCCTGCGTTACGGAACTTCGACGCCATCGCACCCGCCACGGCTGCATCAATATCCGCATCATCGAATACGATAAACGGCGCGTTGCCACCGAGCTCCATTGAGGTACGTTTAATGTCCGCCGCGCTTTGCTGCATCAACACACTACCAACGTGGGTAGAGCCAGTGAAAGACAACTTACGAATCAACGGATGCGAAGTGAAGATAGCGCCTACCTGACGTGAATTTTCACCCAGAACCACTTGCAGCACATCGCGAGGGATACCAGCTTGGTAAGCAAGTTCTGCCACCGCAAATGCAGACAACGGCGTGGATTCAGATGGTTTTACGACAAAACTACAGCCTGCTGCTAAAGCTGGGCCTGCTTTGCGCGTGATCATCGCGATTGGGAAGTTCCAAGGCGTAATCGCACAGGCAACACCAATTGGCTGTTTGATGGTAACCAAACGCTTGTCTGCACTTGGTGCTGGAATCGTCTCGCCGTAGGTACGTTTCGCTTCTTCAGCAAACCATTCGATAAAGCTCGCGCCGTAAAGCACTTCACCTTGAGCTTCAACCAGCGGCTTACCTTGCTCTAACGTCATTAAGCGGCCAAGGTCGGCTTTGTTTTCTAACAGAAGTTGGAACCAACGATTGAGCATGCCAGCGCGCGTTTTTGCTGGCAGTGCCGCCCATTCTTTCTGCGCCACATTGGCGCGTTCAATGCCATTTAAAATGTCGTTTTCGGTTGAGACTGGTGCGTACCCGAGGAGTTCTCCGGTCGCCGGGTTTGTAACTGCAATGCCCTGTTGTGGATTCGCTACCATAAACGAAACAAGGCTTTGGTTTTGTATCTGTTGCATGGTCATTCCTTTTGACAACTCATCATCGCCGCAGATTCTACGGCGAGCTAATGTTTAAGCAGGGATCTGCTGCGTAATACAGTGAATGTTCCCTCCGCCGAGTAGAACCTCTCTCGACGGTATCGCGATGATTTGGTATTCCGGCATCGCGTTTTGCAAAATATCGATCGCCATAGCGTCGGTCTCTTCGTCCAGCATCGGCAAGAACACATGCTCGTTGACGATAAGAAAGTTCGCATAAGAGGCACTTAGGCGTTCGCCAGCTTGTCGACTCATTCCTGAACTGGCGTCAATGCCATTGGCTTCGCGCTCGCTGTAATGCAACGGACCCGGTAATGGCAAACGGACAATTTCAATCTCGCGCCCTTTCGCATCGTGCTGAGATTTCAGTACTTGTTCCGCTTGACGAGACAACGCGTATTGCGGATCGCTTGGGTCATCGCTCCAACTTAGTACCACCTTACCCGGTGCGATAACGTGCATCAGGTTGTCAACATGGCCGTCTGTTTCGTCATTGAATAAACCATTTGGCAACCAAATGATTTTTTCGATGCCGAGATACGCCTTTAACTGCTCTTCGATTTGCGCTTTGCTCAATTGCGGATTTCGCCCCGGACTAAGCAAGCACTCTTCTGTGGTGTAAAGGGTGCCTTCACCATCGGTGTGAATCGCCCCACCTTCAAGTACAAACGGTGCGCGGTAATAATCTATACCGATGATGTCGCACACCGAGCCAGCGACAAGATCGTCCTGCTGCCAGTTATCGTAAAGCCCGTTGTATTCGCCGCCCCACGCGTTGAATTGCCAACTAATCCCGCGGCGCTCGCCCGCTTGGTTAACAAGCACGGTCGGCCCGATGTCTCGCATCCACGCATCGTTAAATGGGATTTCCACCAAACGTACATCTGAGTGAAGCATTTGACGCGCTCGGTCAAAGTTGTGCGAGCACACCGCCACACACACTTTGGTCACTTCCGCGATTAAGTTCGCGATTCTGGCGAAGGTTTCTTGCGCGGGTAATGCGTCATCACGCCAATTGTCTTTCCTTTCTGGCCACGCTAGCCAAACTTCACTAACCGGCTGAAACTCAGCCGGAAAATAGAAGCCATCCTGCGCTGGTGTTGTCGATAACTTCATTTTAACGCCTCTTTAAACGGCTAGTTTGCCAACGCTGGTGTAAAGGTCTGGACGACGGTCGCGGAACAAGCCCCACGCGTGACGCGCTTTCGCTGTCGCAGCGAGATCGATTTCTGCGTAAATAATGGTTTCACCTTCACGTGGTGCTTCGGCAATTTTTGCACCAGTGTGGTCAGTGATAAAAGAAGAACCGTAGAACGTGGTCTCGATACCATCATCGATCTCAGTGCCCACTCGGTTTGACGCAATCACTGGAACGAGGTTTGCTGCCGAGTGACCTTGCATTGTACGTTGCCAGTGATCACGCGAGTCCAACGTTGGATCTTGAGGCTCAGAACCGATTGCAGTTGGGTAAAAAATCGCTTCCGCGCCGTGCAGAGCCAAGCTGCGCGCAAGCTCTGGAAACCATTGGTCCCAGCAAATGCCAGCACCGAACTTACCGAACTTGGTTTGCCACACTTTGAAACCGGTATCGCCAGGGCTAAAGTAGTATTTCTCGCTGTAGCCCGGACCGTCAGGAATGTGTGACTTGCGGTAGTTATCTAGTACCGTGCCATCGGCATCTATCATCACTAGCGAGTTAAAAAACGTGTTGCCCGCTTTTTCAAAGTAGCTAACAGGAATAACCACGCCGAGTTCTTTCGCCAGTGCGCTCATTTCCTGAATAAGGTGGCTATTTGCCGTCTCTTCTGCGAGCTCGAAATACTTCGCTTCTTGTTTTTTGCAGAAGTAAGGTGCAGCGAACAGCTCTTGAGGAAGAATCACGTTCGCACCGTTTTGTGCTGCTTCACGAATCGCCTTTTTGGCTTTAGCTAGATTTTCTTCCAGATCCCAGCTTTTCGTCAGTTGAAGGGCTGCAAATTTCACTACTTTGCTCATTGGATATTCCTTATCTCTTAAATCGCCAGTTTGTCACGTAGGTTGTAGTAAGCCGCGCCCATTGCCGTAAACGGAATTTGGAAATGGCGGCCACCTGGGAAGGAGTAATGTTTCAGTGCAGCAAACGCATCGAAACGTTCAGCGTGTCCGGTCAATGCTTCTGCCAACAACTTGCCTGCTAGATGAGTACACGTTACACCGTGACCGCTGTAGCCTTGGAGGTAGTAAATGTTGTCTGCAAACGAGCCAAATTGCGGCATGCGTGAGTAAGTCAGCAAGAAGTTACCCGTCCAGGTGTAATCGATCTTAATGCCTTTCAATTGTGGGAAGACTTTTTCCATCTTCGGACGGATCAGTGCTTCGATGTTTTCTGGGTCACGTGCGCCGTAAACCACACCACCTCCGAACAACAAACGCTTATCGGCAGTTAAGCGGAAGTAGTCAAGCAAGTAGTTACAGTCTTCAACGCAGTAGTCGCTGGTCAGCACTTGTTTTAGCTGCTCATCACTCAAAGGCTGAGTCGCCACCACTTGCGTGCCACACGGAATCGCTTTGTTGCTGATGTTTGGTGCCAAACCACCAAGGTAGGCGTTACCTGCCAAAACCACGTACTTGCTCTTCACGCTGCCTTGCGCCGTTTTCACTACTGGGTTAATCCCTTTGTCAATCGACACGACCGCCGACTGCTCAAAGATTTGACCACCTAGAGATACGAACGCGGCGGCTTCACCTAATGCCAGTTTAAGCGGGTGAATGTGACCACCGCGCATATCCAGCAAACCGCCAGTGTACACTTTCGTACCTACCGCTTGTTCTACCTCTCCTGCATCAAGCAGAGTCAGTTGGTCGTTGCCGTAACGCTCCCAGTTCTTCTTATGTTCTTCTAGCCCTTTGAGTTGTTTACTGTTCAGTGCCGTGAACAAGCCACCTTGCTTGTAATCACAGTTGATGTCGTATTTGTCAATCAGGCCACGGATGATATCGCCGCCTTCAAAAATCATATCGCACAGAGCTTTGGCTTGGCTTTGGCCGTAACGGCTTTCAATCACGTCAACATCTCGGCTGTAGCTGTTAACGATTTGGCCACCGTTACGACCAGTTGCTCCAAAGCCCACTTTTGCGCTCTCTAACACAACAACTTTAAAACCTTTTTCCGCTAGGTGTAGTGCAGAAGAAAGACCAGAAAATCCCGCACCGACTACACACACATCGCACTCGATGTCGTTTTGCAACTGTGGGTATTCCGGCATGTTTGGCACAGAGTGCGCGTAGAACGAATCCGTATGCTTGTTCATAGAACTATTCCTTTATTTATCGTAATCGTCAGCAGGCTTAAGGATGGAGGCGAATCCAAGTGGTTTTGGTTTCGGTGAATTTTGCAATCGCGTGGAGAGACTTGTCTCGACCATTTCCGCTCATTTTGAATCCGCCAAATGGGACCGTCATATCACCTTCGTTGTAGTTGTTGACCCAAACCGAGCCAGCTTGCAGTCGTTTTGCTACGCGATGAACGCGGTTGATATTGCTACTCCAGAGTGCCGCGCCTAAGCCGTACTTCGAATCGTTTGCGATCTCAATTGCTTGCGCTTCGTCTTTGAATGGAATGACACACAGCACCGGACCAAAAATTTCCTCTTGAGCGACACGCATCTTGTTGTCGACGTTGTCTAAAATGGTTGGGGAAACAAATGCACCTTGCCCATCGACATCGCCGCCACAACGTACGTTTGCACCTTCTGATTCACCTAACGAGATGTATTCCAACACTTTTGATTTATGATCTTGGTCGATGAGCGCTCCCATGGATGAACTTGGGTCCATTGGGTCTTTTGGCGTGAACGCTTTCGACGCTTGAATAACTTTTTCTAAGAACTGATCTTTGATGCTTTCGTGAACAAGCAGGCGGGTTGCCGCGACGCACACCTCACCTTGGTTGTAGAAACACCCTGCGGCGGTGTCTGCTGCTGCGCGGTCTAAATCATCACAATCTTCAAACACGATGTTCGCGTTCTTGCCGCCCGCTTCTGCAAACACACGCTTTAGGTTGCTCTCACCCGATCTGACCATCAGTTGACCTGCAATGCGCGTCGAGCCTGTGAAGGCGATGCAGTCTACGTCTTGGTGTTTCGCCAGCGCGTCGCCAGCTTCATGACCAAAACCCGTAACGACTTGGAAAACGCCTGTTGGTAAGCCCGCTTGAGAAGCAAGTTGACCTAGGAATATCGCGGTGAGAGAAGATTTTTCTGACGGTTTTAGAATCACGCTATTACCAGCCGCTAAAGCAGGGCCAAGCTTCCAGCACGCAAGCCAAAGTGGGAAGTTCCACGGTACAACCGCAGCAACCACACCAATTGGTTGATGAGAAATAAAAGCGTGTACATCTTTTTCGGTTGGGGCAACTTCGCCGTATACTTTGTCGATTGCTTCTGCGTACCAGCGTAATGCACTCGCCGCACCAGGAATATCCGTAGAGAAGCTGTGAGAAATAGGCTTACCGGTATCAAGCGTTTCTAGCAGAGCCAATTCTTCTTGGTTTTGATCAATCAAGTCAGCAAACTGTTTAAGCACTGCTTTGCGATGAGCTGGGCTGCTCTCGCTCCACTGACCGGATTGAAATGCTTGGCGAGCGTATGAAACCGCGAGATCAACATCTTCATTTTGGCAACGGGCGATTTCGGTGAATATCTCATCTGTTGCTGGGTTAACTACCGGGATGGTTTGCCCTGTTAAAGCGGCACTGTATTCACCGTTAATGTACGCCCTGTTTTCGATGTTTAGATTGTTTTTTAGTTCAATCCATTGCTCTTGGGTTTTCATACGCTCTCCTTGTGATCACACAAGGCAAGCCCCCACTAAAATGTGGTTGGCGTATGCGCACTTATCATTCGACAAGCCTTGTCTGTGTGATTTGTAAATCGATGGGGCTTCGTCGTATCAATAATGTACGACTCGCCCGCTGTTATGACATGAGATTGCCCTTTATATTCCAGAGTGATTTCACCCTCTAATACGGTGCCAATCTCTTCGCCTTCGTGTTTGATTTCTGCCGCACCAGTGGTTCCATAAGGTGCGTATTCCTCGATCAAGAATCCGATGACTTGATCTTTGTCGCCATTCGTTACCAGTTTCATGGACACCGTCTCGCTCCCGATTTCCACAAGATCTGACGGCTTGATGACTACTTTCACTTCATCGTTCGAAGGTTGTTCAAAAGTGAAAAACTCTGATAACGATAAAGAAAATACATTAACGATTTTTTGTAGTGAGCTGACCGACGGGCTCACTTTGCCATTTTCAATGGATGAGATTGCACTGTGGGTAATACCAGCGCGCTCGGCTAGTTCCCTTTGTGACAATCCATGTTTTTTTCGTAACTGAACAATATTTTTACCAATCTCTTGATTGTCCATTCATACAGCTCCAAACGTTTAACGAGAGGTAGCCATCATAAATTCATTGAACAAAATTTGAGAGAAATGATTGGTTTTTGCTTCCCATTCTGGGTGCCACTGCACGCCAACGAAAAATTTTTGATTAGGAAGACTAAATGCTTCTACCAAGCCATCCGGGGCTTTAGCTTCTACTTGTAATAGAGGAGCAAGCTGATCGACGCCTTGGTTGTGTAGTGTGTTCACTTCAAAGAAGGTGGTATTTTCCCAATGATTTTGCACCAGCCATTGTTCAAATAAGCTCTGCTTTTGAACTAGCACAGCGTGTGCTGGCGCGTATTTTTGTTCGAAATCTTCAACAGGCGCTTCACGATGGTCATTGAAGCCGGAGTCATGAACGGCTGGGTTTAACGAGCCACCAAGTGCGACATTCATCTCTTGAAAGCCGCGGCAAATACCAAGGCACGGAATGTTTTGGTCAACCGCATGACGAATTAACGTGAATGAGAGCTCATCACGAGCTTCATCTTTGTAGCTCTCTTCGTGCGTTGCATTGTATCGATGTGGCGCAACGTTAGAGTGGCTGCCAGGAAAAAGAAAACCATCACATATGTCTAGGATGGTGGTTACGTCATCGCCCGACATGTCGGGAGCCAACATAATCGGTAGTCCTCCAAAATCCTTTATGGCGCGAAGGTAAAAGTCGTTGACCGCTTGTATCTGATAGCCACCCAACTCTTTAGCGCAGCTAACCACACCAATGATGGGTTTGTGTGTATCTGCCATGATATGTCCGTGTTCAATTTATTTAACACAAACCCTACAAACCATGTACAAAATTATCAACACAGATGACCATTATTATCGTCACAACGTGATCTGGCGCACTTTTTAGGCTTCAAAACTGAATATTTATGCTCATTATATTGAACAAAACAAAACCAACTGTTACAAAATAGTTAACAGAAAGACATAAAAACCAGCCGTTAAACATCAAAAGCACAGTGTAAGTGCATGTTTAAATTAAAAATAACCTGAAAAACAAACAACTCGTTCAGAGTGCTGTAATTTATTTGTTAATTTGGTTATTTCTAATTTCTACTCGTCAGGCTATTTGGAGAAGAAAATGGAATCGTATCTACAGGAAGTACAAAATTTTAAACAAAAATGGCCCGATATTGAATTTATCGATCTCATCTTTACCGATATAAATGCCACCCCAAGAGGAAAACGCATCCCGATAGATGCTCTAGAAAAACTGAATAAAGGTGTTGCCCTCCCCCTTTCGACCATCACCCTAGATACCAAAGGTAACGTCGTTGAAACGGCCGGGTTGGGAGAAGATCTCGGAGAACCAGATAATCTCTGCTATCCAATCAGCGGCACCTTAATGCCGACGGCAAAAGAACAAGTTGGTCAGCTACTGCTTAGTATGATGGATGAAACCGGGCAGCACCCTAACCCACTGTTCATCCGAAACATTCTCGCTTCTATATTGCAAACACTGCATGCTAAAGACCAATATCCTTGTGTCGCGCTCGAGCTGGAGTTCTATTTAATAGACAAAACCCGCGGCGAAAATGGCGAACCATTAACGGCAATTAACCCCACGAAAAAAACTCGAGAAAAAGATACCGAGGTTTACGACCTTGATGGACTAGATGACTACGCTGATTTCTTGGCCGACCTTAATCGAATTGCATTAGAACAAGGTTTAAACACTTCCGGAGCCCTATCTGAATCGGCACCAGGGCAGTTCGAAATCAACTTCAACCATTCTAAAGATGTACTTCGAGCATGTGATGAAATCATCATCGCAAAACGCTTGATTCGCCAGGTCGCTCATCAGCACGGATTTGACGCCACATTTATGGCGAAACCTTTTAGTGAGCAAGCGGGTAATGGCATGCACATTCATCTCAGCTTGGTTGATACAGATGGTAACAACCACTTTAGCCAATCAGACGGTCAAGCGAGCGCCTTCTTCTATCAAACCATGGCAGCGATGCTGTCACAAACATCCGATGCCATGGCCCTAATCTGTCCTAACGTTAACTCTTACCGTCGCTTTGTTCCTGGCGCTTACGTCCCAACCAAAGCCGATTGGGGAGAAAACCACCGCGGTGTTGCGTTGCGTGTGCCTATCAGCGATAGCAAAAATCGCCGTATAGAGCATCGTATAGCAGGCGCTGACGTTAACCCATACATTCTCGCTGCAGTAGTACTTTCCGCAGTATTAGCGAGTGAAAGCTACACCAAAGATCAATGTCCACCGACTCTCAGTGATGATGCAATTGAGTTACCTCTGCGTATGTCAGAAGCTCTAGAGCGACTGGAGCACAGTGAGCTAGCTCAATACATCTCAAGAGACTTTATCGATTTGTATCTAGCTTGCAAACAGAGTGAACTCGCAGAATTTGAGCGAGCGATTACTCCATTGGAAATCGACTGGATGTTGCACTCGGCATAAACAAAGGAAATGAACTTTATGACTACGCAGACCAAGGCGCTGGATGCGCCTCTTAAAATCAACTCTCAACACATTATTGTTTCTTTAATCTCGGTTGCGACGTTTGTCTTTTTTACCACAATCGGTTTGAACCATGAGGAAGGCGAAGCCTACGGATGGATGAGTCTTTTACCAACGGCGTTGGTATTGGTCTTTGCGCTGACAACACACCGAACTGTGGAAGCCCTCTTTAGCGGCGCTATTGCCGGTGTTCTTCTGCTTAACCCAACTGAAGCGGTGGAACAGATTGTTGATATTTCCATGAGTGTAATGATGGATGAAACTATTGCTTGGATCATCCTCGTTTGTGGTTTGATGGGCGGCCTAATTGCTATTTTGGAGAAAGGCGGCAGTATCTTAAGCTTCTCCGACATGCTGGTCACGAAAGTAAAAAGCCGTAAGCAATCGATGCTGATGACCTTTGCTTTAGGTATTCTGATCTTTATCGACGATTATTTGAATGCGATTGCAATTTCTTCCTCAATGAAAAAAGTTACGGACGGCTACCAAATCTCGCGTGAAAAGCTCTCATATCTTGTGGATTCAACCGCCGCGCCTATCTGTATCCTCGTACCGATTTCCACTTGGGCAATTTTCTTCAGTTCGTTGCTAGAAGCAAACGGAGTAGCAGAAGCGGGAGATGGTATCAAAGCATACATTGAAGCTATTCCATACATGGCTTACGGCTGGGTAACGCTGGTGATTGTTTTGCTGGTTGCAATGGAAAAGATCCCAGATCTAGGTGCGATGAAAAAGGCAGAAAAGCGTGCGAAGAATGGTCAAGTTCGTCCAGACGGTGCAACAGATGTCGACTTTGGTCCCGATGTATCTGCACATACCAACCCAACCATGGGCCTTGTCAACTTCTTGTTACCAATGATCGTACTTGTTGCCGCAAGTTGGTATTTTGGTATCGATCTACTTGCTGGTGTTTTCGTCGCGTTAATCTTTACTATTAGCTTTTACGGCGCACAAAAACTGATCTCGATGAACGACATGTTCGAAGCTGTTTATGATGGCATTAAAGTTATGCTACTGCCGCTTGCGACCGTTATTGGTGGTTTCATGTTGAAATCGGTCAACGACTCATTGGGCGTCACGCAGTATGTCATTGAGACCGTCAGCCCTTACCTGTCAGCGTCTTACTTCCCTGCGATTATCTTTATGATTACGGGCGCGTTGGTATTTGCAACGGCATCGTCTTGGGGAACGTTTGCAGTAGCGATGCCAATTGTTCTACCTTTGGGCGAACAGCTTGGTGTGCCTCTACACTTAACCGTTGCAGCGCTGCTTTCAGCATCAGCGGCAGGGAGCCACTCTTGTTTCTTTAGTGACTCAACCGTGTTATCTGCACAAGGTTCAGGCTGTACAGCAATGCAACACGCAACCACACAGTTTCCTTATGCGTTGATTGGTATTGTTGCAACCGCGATTTTCTTCTTCATCATCGGTTAGCCCCTTTATCTAATTGCAAAACCCTGCTCAAAAATAGCGGGGTTTTGTTCTATCAAGTCAAATGATCCTCTTAAAACTACTTTACGCGCGTTCAGTATAAAAATACTCAAAGATGTACAGCTGCACTCAATAAGGGTTTGGTAAACCTAATATTTTTGGTTTACGCTTAGCGAAGCGTTTATTGTGCAACAAGGCAGCTTTTGAGTAACTTAAATGCCGCCTTAATACAGTGTTAACGGTTGGAGAGACATGAAAAAGTTAGCCCATGAGATATGGATATTTGACGGAGATCCCGTCCAATTCTTAGGACTCCCATACACCACTCGTATGACTATTGTTAGGCTTTCTGATGGTGGCCTTTGGGTTCATAGTCCAATTCAGTTATCAAATTCGATTAAAGAGCAAATCAACAATCTAGGCCAAGTGAAATACTTAATCGCTCCTAATCATTTACACCACTTGTTCTTATCTGAATGGGTATTTGCCTATCCTAGCGCAGAAATTTATGGCACAGATGAAGTCATTAAGAAGTGCCGTGATATACACTTTCACGCTTCACTTAACCAAGGCGGTAATGCTTGGAACTCTGAGATTGAACAAGAACTATTTTCTGGCTCTCCATTAATGGAAGAGTGTGTGTTTTATCATCGACTTTCAAAGACCTTAATTGTTACTGACCTCGTCGAGAATTTTTCTGGCCAGGACTTTAACTACTGGCAGCGGTTTGTGGCTAAAGGGGCCGGTATTCTTGCTCCGAATGGAAAAATGCCTTTGGATTGGCGCCTAAGTTTTATGTTTAGCAAACAAGAGGCTCGAAAACACTTAAATAAATTGCTGTCTTGGAAACCTAATATATTGGTTATGGCTCACGGTGAAATCGTCCTTGATAATGCAGACGAGTTCTTACAGCGCTCTTTTAAGTGGCTAGTATGAGACAACATTGAAAACTCACACAACAGAATAGACAAGAAGCTATTTTAAAACATTAGGCCCTTTTAGCTTAGTCTTAGGGACCAATTTACAGCACTACACGTTATGTTTAACGATAAGCTCCCCTATTCCTCTTAATTGAGCATTATGCAGCAATTTAAAATTCCGTTAGAATTGCACTTCAAAAACTTCAATGCGAAGAATTCTGGACATTGATACGGACATAAGTTCAAGAGTTAACATAACGCAATAGCAATCTCTTACTAATTATTTTGCATCGAGACATTGGCATACTCCCGAAACAAACCCTTCTACTCTAAAGGTTTTGTTAATAACAGTTGCCATGCTTGTTAGTTATTCTCGTTGAACTCAGTATCTTGAAGTTGTTTGAATATATAAATTTAAAAAAAAAAGAGACATAAGATGCACAAAAAACTCATCATTCTAAGCTTGCCTATTCTATTAGCTGCATGTGCGGCACCAAAGTATACGGTAGAAACAATCTCGAAAGAAAATCAGAGCAAGGAAATCACCATCGTAAAAGACAACGCCACGCGAGATGTTTTCTTAGATTCGATGCAAGACTGGTGTTTGGATACCGCCCACAAATGCACAGTCGTAAGCGATGGCACTCCTCCTGTTAGCTCTGAGCTGACACTTACTTACGTATCACGCTGGAGCTGGGATTTTAGAACATTTATCGCTGATGCTCAGATCAAAGCCTACAAAAATAACGAAAAAGTAGGACAAGTTGAATTTAAAGCACCAAACAGCGCAAATCCAGAAAAAAGGGGTAAAGACAACAAACGAATCATTTCGATGATGGATTTGTTATTCGGTAAACAAACCGTGAGTGAGGCTCAATCCAAGATTAAGCTGGGCGAAATGTAATGAGCCGAGCAATTGCCCATTTAACCAGCCTCATATATTTGTAGAAAAAGATAGGAATGTTTAAGTGACTGAAGTCAAAACCATTGGGCTTTTCTTTATAACCGCCATTGCAGAAATATTAGGCTGCTACTTACCTTATCTCTGGTTAAAGGAAGATAAGTCAGTTTGGCTTTTGGTACCAGCAGCGCTATGCCTTGCTATGTTTGCTTGGCTTCTATCTTTACATCCTACCGCAACTGGCAGAGTTTATGCCGCTTACGGTGGTGTCTATATTTTTGTCGCAATTCTATGGTTGTGGTGTATCGACGGCGTTCGACCAACGCTCTGGGACATAGTGGGGGTTTCTGTCGCTATGCTTGGCATGTCAATCATCATGTTTTCACCCAGAGCATCCTAAACGTAACCGAGGGAAACCCTTACGCTTAGTATTTTGGCTATGTGCTAGATTTATTGATTAATAACATTATGACGTAATTGCTACATAGCCAAAGTATGCTTGGGCTTCACCCCAAAACAGCGCTATTTATAGGAGATACCAATGAACCATGCAGTGAAGGCAAGATTTGATGAGTATCCAAAACATGTGCGTATTCGGATAGAAGAGCTACGAAATATCGTCTTAACTATCGCTTCTGAATTAAAACTGGGGGAAGTTGAAGAATCTCTAAAATGGGGAGAGCCAAGCTACAGTGTGAAAACAGGTAGCCCGGTAAGGATGGATTGGAAACAGAAAACGCCTAGTCGTTATTATCTGTTCTTTAATTGCCAAACTAAGCTCGTCGACACATTCCGCGAACTGTATAGTGACTCACTTGAGTTTCAGGGTAATCGAGCAATAATTCTATCTTTATCCGCTCCTTTGCCAGAAGCTTCAATCAAGACCTGTTTAGAATTAGCATTAACCTATCAAAAGCGAAAGAACTTACCTCTTTTAGGTATGTAAGATCTCTTAATAAAACTATTTACGGCCGATTAACCATATTCAACTACTCTACCTTTGTATCCTTTTTAATGCTTACGCAGTAAAGTTTTAGATTAAGTGGTCACGTTAATAGCGCCGTTACCAAACTAGTAATATCGAAATAAAGAAGAGTTTATGAAATCAAAAATCTTGTTCTTACTTATGCTTGGAGCTCATTTCAATGCTTTTTCAGCGACGAACTATCAAGTCAATGTGGTAGTAACAGAGCCTCAATCAACATTCATTTTTCCGACTTTTGAAATATCCTCTAAAGGAAAAAGCAAAACCAGTTTTGTCGACGGCTGCGCGTACTTAGGAACCCTTTCAGAACCGAGCAAAAATAGCATACAGCTTGAAGCTACCATGTCATGCAACCGAGATGGCGCTACGTCAAGGATGGAAATGCCGGTATTTGTACTCAACTCCGAGGGTCAAAGCGCGAGTTATGATCTTGTAGAAAACGGGGTCGTGATGTGGAAATATTCTATAGAAGTTAAGCCGTCACTTAAAAAGTGATATATCAGAAATACTAAAGTAACAATCAGCACTATTAACCGCCGCTTAAGTGTAATAGGTATATTCTTTACGACTTAATGACGTTACTTGTTGCCGCAAGTCTCCAACTCATGTACAAAACAGCCCTAATTTTAATAGGAGCTAAGTGGCATGAATTTAATTGTACGTCAGGTAACTTTAGGTGATGCTGAAGGCATTACAAACGTCCTCAATCCCATCATTATTGAAGGTTTATACACTGTATTAGATACGCCTTTCACACCTGAAGAAGAAAAAGAGTTCATTACTCATTTCCCAGAACGGGGCGTGTTTACAGTCGCTTTATCCGAAAATAGCTCACAAGTCATTGGTTTCCAAAATATCGAGCCCTTTGCACAATATACAAAAGCTTTTGACCATGTTGGCATAATTGGTACGTTTGTTAGTGACGGTGCTCGTGGCCAAGGTGTGTCTAAACAGCTTTTCAAATCGACATTCGAAGTAGCCAAACAAAAGGGTTACGAAAAACTATTTGCGTACGTCCGCAGCGATAATGACCGAGCGTTATCAGCCTATCTCAAACAAGGCTTCGAAATCGTAGGGACCGCGAAGAAGCATGCAAAAGTTCGTGGGAAATACGTAGACGAAGTCCTCATTGAGAAGTTTTTGTAGGTGTTAAGTCGCTAAACACTAAGCACGCATATAAGAACATTTGAACCAAGACTCAATTTCCGTCGTAACAATGTCTTTTCTTAAATAGGTTATTTGAAATGAAACTGACCTCGGAAACTGAGTCAAGAATAATAGAAATGGCATGGGAAGACCGCACCCCATTTGAGGCTATCGAATTTCAATTTGGTTTGAATGAATCCGACGTGATTCAGTTTATGCGTAGCCGGCTCAAATCAAGTAGCTTTAAATTGTGGCGTAAAAGGGTTTCGGGGCGCAATACAAAACACAACAAGCTACGAAACTCAGACATCATTAGAGGTTATTGCCCGACTCAATATAAGCCGCGATAGCGAACTGCACTTGGCATAAATTTTTATTACGAATCGCAACATTTATCGCCCTACCTTTGAACCAACTTCATGATTGGAGGGGAATAGTCACCACTTAATTCAACCTAGGTGTTTCAGGGCGATAATAAATTCAATGGGAGTCATATTAACATCCTCAGACGCCATCAAACTAATGATTCCACAGAAAAGATTGACACAAAACGCCCACTAAAAGTAAGTCAGATTAAGGCGTCATTTAACCCGTGTATCAATCTTCTTTGACCTTCTGTTTAGGCACTAGAATCACTAACCTTCTATTTTATCTTTGAAGGCACAGACAAAAAGCTGCATGATTAAAAAGGAAAAATAGCGGATAACGGTTTAACAAGCACTCGGAGCTTGGAGGCAATTTTGAACAAATTACTTATGATATTTGCGTTGGTTTCTTTACCTTGCTTGGCCTCTGATGATGTTGAAGATCCCTGCAAAGTAAAAGGCGGTGGCGTTATGGCTGGTTATCAGTGTGTAGAAAAGAAGATGGAATCTGCAGATAAAGAGCTTAACGAAAGTTACAAGGAAGCAATCGCTAGAATAGGTGAGGAAGAAAAAGCACTAAGGGAAACATGGTCTCAGACCGAACTGGTAGAGCCATTTCGAAAGGCCCAAAGAGCTTGGCTAAAATACAGAGACGCCGAATGTGAATTTACGGGCCTGTCTTCCACACCCTCACCCTGGCAAGGTGTCCAGATTGAAGAGTGTAAGTTAAGAATGACGTTAGAACGCGTCGAGTACTTCAATGGAGTATACGCAGGCTAAACGGATTACATCTAACAAAGCACTTCAATAAGATTCGCAACTCTTGGCAATTTCAGTTTAAATGTACTCGGTGTTTAAGATGCAAACGTTCAGGTTGAGTGGTCGCTCCGCTTACTACTTAACCCTGCGTTGTGCGTAAAGCTAATATGGGTGTGAAATAATTATGGAAAAAGACGATTTAGTTGGGCTAGTAGTTAAGTATTTCGAGAAAATAGATGCCGGTGATCCTAGCTATCTGGATCTATTCTCAGAGGATGTTGATTTTTTCTTTCCTAAATTTGGGCAAGCGAAAGGAAAGAGTGCCTTAGTGGAGTTTGGCAATAGGATTGGTAGCTCGTTGATTAGTATCTGGCACGACATAGACGGCTTTCAAATAACGACTGCTGGAAACAAGGTCATTGTTGAAGGACAGGAAGGCGGCGTAATGAGTGATGGTACCTCTTGGCCGGACAACAAAGTTTCCACAGGGCGTTTTTGTAGTGTATTTGAGTTTGAAGGAAAAATGATAAGTCGTATGTTTGTGTACGTAGATCCTGACTTCCCGAGTCGAGATTTTGAGAGAATTTCCGTGCTGTCAGGCGAGAGCAACGTGCGACAAACTGTTCAAGCCTGAATACTACCGTTACCGCATAGCATCTTTGTTATGCGGTAGTATTCGTAGTTAAGGTGTGTTGAGGGCTTTGATATCGCTTTACTCACACCTTATCAGTGCGTTAGCCACATTCCCTTACTGATAGAAATGCTACTTTCTTCAATCGTCCTGTATTATGATAATGAAAAAGATTGCACTAATTTTAAAATTAAAATGAACCAAAAATTTTTTCTAAAACTACTCCCTGTCCCTTTTCTTCTAACCGGTTGCCAGTCTACGCAAAGCCAGCTACAGCCTATACCTGAAAACGTATTATCAAACCTATCGACTCAATGGGCAGTGGTAGAGGCCTGTTTTCATTCCGATGCTTATAGCTTAGAGCAATCGGTAAACTATCGAGAGGCCATTAACTATTCTTTTTCTACTTGGCTAGTCGATCAGTCCGATATCGATCAGTCGGTAAATGAAGCTCGTGTAGCGTTATCAGAATATCAGTCTCAGAATGATGGTTTAGGAACAACATGTAAGGATTGGCACCTACCCTTAGAATCTGGATTGCGAGAAGTTAACAATCACAAGAATCAAGTGGCGATAAACCAGCAGCGAGCACATGAAATACATAAAGCAAACGCTTCTAAACCTGTGACCTATTCAACACCAGCATCTACTTCGACTAGTAATGTTGTTCACTGTTACAAATTGGAAGACGTTAGCTTGAATAAGAACATTCAAACGTTTAATGGAATGATATGCCCTATAGGCTGGCTTAAATATTATGGCTATTAATGCATTTGATTAATAAAGCCCTTAAGAATGAACTCAAAGTTTAATTTTTAGTTCAAGGTTGGGTTTCGTGTTTACAATGTTATGTTTCCAGTTGGATTACCGTATTCGAATAGATTGACGAAGTTAATCAATATATGTGTATTGATGCTTACTTTTTATCGAGTTATCTTTGTTTGATAGCCATTAAAACGAGTAAGGAAACAAAGTGACTGTGTTAACAAAAGGCATACACCACGTAGGTTTAACCGTATCTAACCTAGAAGCAAGCGCGAAGTTTTTCACTGAACAATTAGGTTGGAGTGAAGTAAAAAGAAATCCAGACTACCCGGCAATATTTGTGAGTGATGGGCATATCATGCTTACACTATGGGCGGCTAAGGCTGATGCCGCCACTCCATTTGACAGAAAAACGAATATTGGTTTGCATCACTTAGCTTTACTCGTAGAGACTGAGAAGCAACTCTATGAGTTGCGTGATCAATTTATGGCGTCGGGAATCGAAATTGAGTTTGGTCCCGAGCTTGTTAAGACAGAACCCGCAAAACATTTAATGTGTTACGACCCAAGTGGTATTAGGGTTGAGTTTTTCTGGGCGGGCTCGTAAAACAAACATAACAAAATTTTATAATAGGGATTTGGTACACATGGCATTGTTAGTTTGCACCGCCTTTGGTATTTAAGGTGCTCAGCAGAAGCTTGCGTATTGAATGCCCCTCCCCTCCTACTACACATTTTGCGACTTACGAGTAAGTCCAAAAGGATAAATGTTATGTATAAAATCGGCGTTGTTTTATTTGATGATTTCACGGATGTCGATTTCTTTCTTATGTATGACTTGCTAGGGCGCACAACCGACAGTTGGACGGTAAGTATACTTGGAACTAAATCTGAACATCATTCCCACCTCGGTATGAAAGTTAAAACAGACGGACACCTTTCTGAGGTGACGAATCAAGATGTCGTTCTTATTACAAGCGGCAAACGGGGTATTCCAGCCGCTTTAAAAGATGCTGAATTTATGTCAGCGTTGAATCTTGATCCAAATAGGCAGCTAATAGGTTCGATTTGTGCGGGATCATTCATCCTCCATGAACTCGGTTTACTAAAAGGCAAGCGATTAACAACAAACCCAGATGCAAAGGATGTTCTACAAAGTATGGGAGGAGATGTTCAGGATCTGCCTCTCGTGATAGACGGTAATGTAGCGACGGCCGGTGGCTGCCTTTCACTGATGTATCTAATTGGTTGGTTAACAGAGCGGCTATTTGACTCAAACAAACGAAAAGCTATACAAAATCAATTGATACCTGCTGGGCAATTAGAGCTGTTTGAAGAGCTTATTGCCACAACTATTCAATCAGCAGAGTTAGCAAGCTCGGATCACAAGGCGTTAAATAATCATTCATAACATGTGGTGTTTTACATTACGTTCGTTTTAGTGTTTAGGGTAAGTCACACATCAGTCTTGTGTGACTTACCCTTGAACATAACGCCACTTGGGGAAATTAACTTACAGGGAGTAAATCAATTGGTAAAAATGTACGGTTCTGAAGAGACAAGAGCGTTTTGCTGTAATTGTAAAGAAGTAACGCTACATCGGTACGAAAGCTTCTCTAAAGCGCAGGAAAAGACCGAGAAAAAAGCTAAAGGTTTCTTCTCTGGTCTATTTGCAGCAATAATTAGCTCATTAATGGAAGGCGAAGCGACTGGTGACTACAAATGTACAATATGCGGCACCAATCTTCACACGCCAGATAATTTAGATTAATAGTCATTGTCTCTAATACCACGGCTAGTGGCACGCAACATGATTTATAGACGGCTCTAGTGGGTTTGAAGCGTATACACCTTATGCATTGCATTTAGGGTTTTGAGGTTGTGTTGCGGATCAAGTAGTGCGCTTTTATCTCTAACAAGGGGCTAAAGCAGGGCAAAAACAAGGGACAAGAAAAGAAGTAGTTTTACTTGAGTATCAATGAATTACAGACACAAAAAAGCCCACCAAAAGGTGGGCTTTTTTAAAATTTGGTGGGTCCGGGCGAACTCGAATCGCCGACCCCTACCATGTCAAGGTAGTACTCTAACCAACTGAGCTACGGACCCAAATTTTTATGTTCCTAACCATTCAATTCAGAATGGTGCGTCCGAGTGGACTCGAACCACCGACCCCCGCCATGTCAAGGCGATACTCTAACCAGCTGAGCTACGGACGCATTTCTCTGGAACGACGAGGATATTAGCTATAAGCGAACGGTGGTGCAAGCACAAATTTACCAACTTTGAACCGTTTGGCGAAAATGTAAACTCAACACGCGTTTTCAGATGATTTTATCAGCAAAGCTGAATCCTTCATGGATTAAAAGTGTGATCTATATAACTTTTATTATCTCACTTAATTGTCGTAAGGCACTTCACTGAGCATCCAAATCTGTAAGGTTTGCGATACCTTAGGGCAAGTGCCGAACAAAATCTGATATTTAGGTTTAAATGGTTCGCCGATATAGGTTGTACGGATCAACTCTCCTGTTTTGACGTCTACTTGAGTGCTCACCCTGCCTTTGAAGTTTTGAAATATGACAAACTGCTCACTGTGGTAAACCATTTGCTCTCGGTAAAACAAGAAATGATCTTGGGGTGTCTCTGTCAATTCACACTCCAGTGGTTTCAAATTAGGTATCGCACTAACATTCGATGCGATGAACAACGCCGATAAAATCCATCCGTATCGCATATGGCTGCCCTATTCTGCCCTCTTTTTCAAAGTATAGGCCCTGCCTTGATGACTGATACAAAAAAGGCTTTGATCATCTCTAATCAAAGCCCCTTGTTTCTGCTGGTTAATTGTCGTGTTTAGTCGTCCGCCTCAAACACAACGTTATAATTTTCGGTGTATGTACAATTCGGCTGACGGCTACAAGTAAAGAAACGTCTCCCTTTGAACTCACCTTGGCTTGCGGTTTTAATGATCATCGGACTGCCGCATTTTTTGCAAAAGCGCACTTCTTTATCGGGCTCAATCAAATCAATGTGTGCCGCAAGCAAACGACGTAATCGCCCAACTTGATAACTGTGCTTTATCGAAGCGCCGATTAAAGGCAGGTTGGCCGTCTTACAAACATGAATCAATAACTTTTGTCTTTCTATCTTACCCTTGTTTAGCTCCTGCCCATTATCCAATTCAACGATAACGCGCGGCTCTAGTGTCCTTGGATCACAAATAACGTAATCAAAATAGCTTCGAGATATACGATTGTTCGCGACAAAAAACTGCTTCTTATTTTTGATTTCTTTTGGCGTAACCAAACTGGACATGTTTACTTTCGCGAATACTACGGCATGCTCCCCGACCGCCGCTCTTAACGCATTATAGAACGCACCCTCTTGACCTCTGAGCAGAGGGCCTTTCGAACGATAAGGATAATCACGCGTGTCATCGTGCTTAATCACGTACTTTTGAATAACAAAGAAGAATAAAACCAGAAGAACAACAATGATAAAAATGTTGGTCATAAATAAAGTGCATCCAAAACAACTCGTTGCTCAAAGCGTAAATGGAAATGTTATGCAGAGCAACAAAACCTCGCAATTTTGAGGCGCCACGACGATAGCGAGAAACAGAAAATTTTGCTCACCAATAAAAACGAGCCAATCACACACTTGGATTGGCTCGTTTAAATTTTGTTAATACATTATGTATGCTAAGAATCAACTATTAGCGTCTGGCTGATTCTCTGGCATCGCATCAATAAAAGCTGGCAGTTGATTGCATGACTGCACAACAGCGTTAATGGTTGGATAAAGAGAAGTATCTACACCAAAGCGTTGTGCGTTATAAAATTGTGGTACCAGACAAATATCGACAATAGATGGCGAGCTTGTCAGGCTAAACTTGCAATCACCATTTAGTTTACGATGCTTCTGAAGTTTCTCTTCTAATGCTGTAAAACCTTTGTGGATCCAGTGATGAATCCAAGCGACTTTGCGCTCTGGCTCGCAAGCTAACTCCCCCTCTAAATACTGTAGAACTCTTAAGTTATTCAGGGGATGAATCTCCATTGCAATATCCTGAGCCAAAGCTAGCGCTTGGTATCGAAGCGGCGTTTGCTCGGGGATCACAGTGACATCCGGGTAGTGTTCTTCTAAGTATTGAATGATCGCCAGTGACTGGGTTAACTGAACCTCCCCATCCACCAGCAAAGGAACCAGTTCAGAAGCGTTTAACTCATGGTACTCGTCACTATGTTGTTCGCCACCATTGCGCACCAAGTGTACCGATTTTGAATCATACGATAACTCTTTAAGATTCAAGCAAATACGCACACGATACGCCGCCGATGATCGCCAGTATCCGTATAAAATCATGCTATCGCTCATATCGTCTCCCAACCAGCACTATTAGTGCTTGAGATATTGGCTAACTTGTTGGTCAATCGAACCGAATATGTTGTTGCCATCCGCATCGAACATTTCCAATCTAATAGAATCTCCAAACGACATGAAGTTAGTCGACGGCTTACCATCACGAATGGTTTCAATCATGCGAACTTCCGCGATACATGAATAACCAACACCACCCTCCTCAATCGAAGTGCCATGTTCGGTGCCTTGCTTATTAGATACCGTGCCAGAACCTATAATTGCCCCAGCAGATAGCGGGCGCGTTTTAGTCGCATGAACAATTAAGTCTGCAAAATCAAACGTCATATCGATACCCGCATTTGGGCGACCAAACGGCTTGTGGTTGTAGGTCGAGACCAGTGGTAAATGCACTTTGTTTTCGTACCACGCATCGCCTAGTTCGTCAGGTGTTACTGCCACAGGAGAAAACGCAGAAGAAGGTTTAGATTGGAAAAAACCAAACCCTTTAGCTAATTCTGCGGGAATTAGGCCACGCAGTGAGACATCATTCACCAGCATGATCAAACGAATCGACTCCTGAGCCTCTGCAACACTCGCGCCCATTGGTACGTCACCAGTTACCACAGCAACTTCACCTTCGAAATCAATACCCCATTCATCACTCGCAAACTCGATGTTGTCACAAGGTCCAATAAAGGCATCAGAGCCTCCTTGGTACATCAACGGATCCGTCCAAAAACTCTCTGGCATTTCAGCGCCGCGAGCTTTTCGAACCAACTCAACGTGGTTTACGTAAGCACTGCCATCAGCCCACTGATAAGCGCGAGGAAGCGGCGACTCACAGTAGTGCGCTTCAAACTCTTCATACCCTGCAACCGTGCCATTGTTCAGTGCAACGTATAGCTCTTCCAGTTGTGGTGCTAGCGTATCCCAGTTATCAAGCGCCACCTGCATCGTCGGAGCTAAGTTCATGGGGTGGAAAATTTCTGTCGCAGGTACGCAGCGCGTTAAGTCTTTGCTCACGACCATCAACAAACCGTCACGAGTGCCATTTTTCTTGGTTGCTAATTTCATCCTTGCCTCTTACTTCTCTTGCCAGCTATAGACGTATTCTTTGTTTTCTACTTTTTCCAGCTCATCCGCAAACTGAAGTGCGTGACGCGTATCGATCATGACCGCAACTTCGTCGGTGAAAGTCTTCTTATGCTCTCGCCCTGCTTTGAATGCTTTCGGGTGAGGACCATGCGTAAATCCTGCTGGATGGAATGTCACCATGCCTGCTTCAATGTTGTCACGGCTGAAAAAATCACCTGCATGGTAGAACAAGACTTCGTCATAATCGTCATTGTTGTGGTAGAACGGTACTTTGAGCGCTCCAGGATCACTTTCCATTGGACGAGGAACGAAGGTACACACCACAAATCCTGCTCCTACAAATGTAGTATGTGCAGAAGGCGGTAAATGGTAACGATGTGACATAAGTGGACGAATATCACGCCAGTTCACTTTTACTACCGCCAAATCACCATGCCACCCAATCGCATCCAACGGGTTGAATGGGTAAGTGATAACACTGACTTTATCGTGGCGTTTCACCTGAACCTGTGTTTGATTCTCAGAATATTGAGCACGGAACTGATCGTTGATCGACGGCGTTTCTAGAACCGCCGGATCAAACACCGCGTGGTTTCCAACCATGCCTTTTTCGGGCAATGTATAAGCCGCATCGGTGTTTTCGATCATCAGAATGAACATCGGCTCGCTTGGCTCTAAACGCCAGCTCGTTGAGCGCGGGATCATGACATAATCCCCTTCGCTCACTTTCAAATGACCATAATCACAGTAGAGATCTGCCGTACCTTGGTGGATGAATAGCAGTTCGTCGCCATCTGCATTTCTCACCAAGAAGTCCATTTTTTCATCCATACGCCAAACACGAACTTTACAATTCGCGTTGTGTAATAGATGCGGGACTGCCCACGGGGTAATATGGCTGGCTTTCTCAACTAGATTAAAATCGAACGCTCGTGGACGTAGCTCGCCCTCCCACTCAGACCACCCCGTTGGGGCATGTTGATGATGAAAATGTGTTGCGGGGCCGAAGAAGCCACTTCGACCTGCCTCACGTTCATAAATTGCCTCTTCCGGGAAGTCAGCATGCGCTTGTTTAGAGCACACTCCCTCCCGGTGAGGGAATGTGATCCATTTATGCATCGCTCAATACTCCTCGTCGAATTTGGTCTTCTTCTATCGATTCAAACAACGCTTTAAAGTTACCCTCGCCAAAGCCTTCATTGCCTTTACGTTGGATGATTTCGAAGAACACAGGGCCGATAACGGTTTGAGTAAAGATTTGTAGCAAGATGCCATCTTTCGTTGGCGCACCATCAATAAGAATCTGCAAATCACGAAGCTTGCTTACATCTTCACCATGGCCTTCAACACGCTGATCGACTTTCTCGTAGTAAGTATCTGGCGTTGGCATAAAGTCCATGCCGCGCTCACGCAATGTTTTGACCGTTTCGTAGATGTCGTCTGTGGTCAATGCGATGTGTTGAATACCTTCGCCATTGTATTCACGGATAAACTCTTCAATCTGCGATTTATCATCTGACGACTCATTGATAGGAATTCGGATTTTGCCGCAAGGTGCGGTCATCGCTCGGCTGACAAGACCAGTCAGCTTACCTTCGATATCGAAATAACGAATTTCGCGGAAGTTACCAATGCGCTCATAGAAACCTGACCAGACATCCATGTTGCCCTGCTTAACGTTGTGCGTTAAGTGGTCGATTTCGTAAAGACCAACATTCGCTTTTGATAAACGCTCATCAGCATCATCATAAAAACGAAAATCGACATCATAAATACTCTGCTTTCCATAACGGTCGACAAAATAAAGCAAGCTTTCACCGATGCCATAAATAGCAGGAATGCTAAGCTCCATCGGCCCAATTTCCGTTTTATATTCTTTACCGCCATTCTCTAACGCATGCGCCAGAGCAACGGTGGCGTCTTTCACACGAAATGCCATGCCACAAACCGACGGACCGTGAACTTTGGCGAATCCCTCAGCTTGGCTATGCGGCTGCGCATTCACAATAAAGCTAATGTCACCTTGTCGATATAACCACGCTTCTTTTGAGCGATGCTTTGCAATCTCCGCAAAACCTAACGATATAAACAGATCTTTAAGCTGTTGAATGCCTTTGTTGTCAGCAGCGGTATATTCAACAAACTCAAATCCGTCTGTTCCTAGTGGGTTATATGCATCAACCATGACTTTCTCCTTGTCTCAGTAGCTTTTGTTTGGACTTATTTTTCTAACTTGGCGCAGGTCTTGAGAAATTGGAATACGTGGGGAGAAATCTTTATCTTGGCGATTTTTACGCATAATTGTAAAATATATGTTACACACAGGAGGCGCGTCGAACCCACTTTCGTAAACATCAAACAAACTGCTTATTTTCAATATATTAGTTTGATATTTTCGGCTTTACGCCAACACACAAAATGTAAACAAGTTGTTACCTTGGCATTTTATCTTGGCAACGTAGCTCAAAAAGTAAAAGGGGATGGAAAGTCTATTGCACCCTATCTCTATCCGATTTATTCATTTGATCCTGCAAAACATCAAAAGTAATGTTTCGTGACGCTTCATACAGTTCGAAAGACTCATCGGTCAGAATCGTGTCATGGATACCCCTTTATTGATTCACCTCAGTTTTATTCAAAAGTAACTGTGCCATAAGTGGTGCTCTGCTCCCTATCGAGCCGAGCCACAAGGCTTCACGCTCGATCAGAAAAAGAGACATCTAATGACACACATTAATCAAGAACGCCTAGTTAAACACTTTTGCCAACTAGTACGTATCGACAGCGAATCAAAAAACGAAAAACAAATTGCAGAAACACTGGCAGAACAGCTAGGCGAGCTAGGCTTTACCGTGCACAAGCTTCCAGTGCCTGAGCACATTTCTAACGGTTTTAACGTGTACGCCCGTTTAGACGGCAAAAAAGACGGCTCTATCCTAATGAGCTGTCATATGGATACGGTCACTCCAGGTATTGGCATTGAGCCACTCATCGAAGACGGCATTATCCGTTCAAAAGGCCATACGATTCTCGGTGGCGATGATAAATCTGGTATTGCTGCCATCATGGAAGCCGTTCGTTGTATTCAAGCGGAAAACCGTGAGCACAAAACGTTAGAACTTGCTTTCACCGTGTATGAAGAAGGCGGTTTATTCGGTTCACAATACTTCGATATGTCACACGTCACTTCAACGGAAGCAATCGTGTTAGATACGGGTGGCCCTATTGGCACCATTGTGACCGCAGCCCCAGGCCAGCAAAAAATCATGGCAAAAATCAAAGGTCGACCAGCACACGCAGGGCTTGCGCCAGAAGAAGGCATCAGTGCGATCATGGTGGCGGCTGATGCTATCAACCAAATGAAGCTACTTCGCATCGACGAAGAAACGACAGCCAACATCGGTGTAGTGAATGGCGGTCAGGCCACAAACATTGTTATGCCTGAATTAAAAATCGTGGCAGAAGCACGCTCCCTGAATGGCGATAAACTAGATGCTCAGGTCAATCATATGATCTCAACATTAGAGTCTGTCTGTGAAAAGCACGGTGCAGAAGTCGAAATTGAATCTAGCCGAGCCTACGACGCTTTTGTTATTGAAGAAAACCACCCACACGTAAACGCTATAAAAGCAGCGTTTTCAGAGTTGGGAATTGACGCCTTCACAAAAGGCACTGGCGGCGGTAGCGATGCCAACAACTTTAACAAGAAAGGTCTCACAACGGTCAACCTTTCAACTGGCATGGCAAAAGTACACACGACAGAAGAGTTTATCGCGGTAAGTGATATGGTCAAAATCACTGAGTTCGTGAAACATTTCCTAGTCAGTTAACGTCATGCCTTTTGAAGAGCAGACTGACTATCTTCCCCTTCTAGCCTGTGCTTGAAGGGGATTTTAATTTGTATCGAAGCAAAATTACTTCCCGTCATGCCAACTTGATATCAGATCTTCAAAGAAATTCCCCTAGCTCACTTTTTGAGACTAGACAGCTCAACACCTGACACCCTGTTACAGTAATGTTAAAACTCGATTGTGTAGACAATTTATACAATATACATTTTTGGCATCTTTCAGGATGAAAAGAGTGAGACAAGGATGAAATTACCTAAGTTGCTTTTATTAGCGTCGATGATGAGTCCAATACTGGCAACATCAAGCTATGCCGTGCCGTATCCCTCGGGTGTGACCCTCGATGAGACACAAGAAATTACGCTAAACAATGGGGCTGAAGTTACTTCTATTGACCCAGCCAAGCAAGCCGCAGAGCCCGCTTTTAATCTCGGTCGAGACCTGTTTGAAGGTCTGGTCATTCAAGATAAGCAAGGTAAAACCATTCCTGGTGTTGCTGAGTCTTGGTCAGTCAATGACAACAATACGGTTTATACCTTCCACTTACGTGATGCAAAATGGTCAAATGGCGAAACGGTCACTGCACAAGATTTTGTCTACAGCTGGCAACGCTTACTGAATCCAAGCACTGCTTCACCCTACGCTTGGTTTGCGGCCATTCCAAATATCGAAAACTCGCAAGCGATTATGAAGGGCGAAGCCGAACCCGAGTCCTTGGGCGTGAAGGCGCTGGATGAAAAAACATTCCAGGTAACACTCGAAGAGCCTATTCCCTTCTTTACGAAACTATTAAGTCATCCAGTGCTTGCCCCCGTTCACAAAGCGACCGTTGAAAAACATGGCAACCGTTGGACCCAGCCTGAGCATATCGTTACAAATGGTGCGTTTACTGTCTCTGAATGGAAAGTTAACGAAAAACTGGTGATGGTTAAAAACCCACATTACTGGGACGCAAGCAATGTAGTGCTGGAAAAAGTCACCTGGCTACCAATTGGTGATGCAAACGTAGTGCTAAACCGCTACCTAGCCGGTGAGATAGACCAAGCGGTTTCCATTCCTGCCGCTCAGAAGAAAAAGTTAATTCAACAACGCCCACAAGAAGTGGCAAGCACCAGTGCGTCTCTTGGCTCCACATTCTATTACCTCAACACTCAACAAGGACCAACAAAAGACGTGCGGGTCCGTAAAGCCCTCTCATATGCCATTGACCGTCAACTGTTAACGAGTGCTATCTTGAGAAACGGTGGGGTTCCAATGTATACCCTTGTGCCACCTCAAACAGATGGTTTTAAATCTCACACTCCTGAGTTCGCAACTTGGAACCGTCATAAACGTATCGAAAAAGCGCAGCAATTACTGTCAGAAGCTGGATACGATAAAAGCAATCCGCTTAAGTTGACGTTTACCGTACCAACTTTCTCGATGGACGTAAAAATGGCAACGACCATGGCAGGTATGTGGAAAAGCCGTTTGGGTGCGCAAGTCACAATAAAACAGCTAGAACCGAAAGTGTTCTACGCACTTAAAGAGCCGACCGACATTACTCGCGGCGGCTGGACGGCCGACTACAATGAAGCCTCTACATGGTTGGATATCTTCGTTTCTAGTGGCGAGTACAACGATTCTCGTTATAACAACCCGCAATACGACGAGTTAATGGCTCGCTCAAAGACCATGAGCAACCCATCAGAACTGTATCTACAAGCAGAAAGCATGCTGATTGAAGACATGGCCATTATTCCTATTTATCGTCCGGGTAACGATCAATACCTCATCAAGCCTTACGTGGGCGGCTACGAACTGACAAACCCTGAGTCGTCGTACTACCGCAAGAATGTCTATGTGAAAGCCCACTAAAAGCATGTTTTCGGTCTGAGTCGGCAAGTTCAATGTTTACTTGCCGTTCCTCATATCTCTCGGTGGAGAAGGCAACCTGAGCTCAGACCATTTTTTATTCATAACCGTTCGAAGTGATTTCGGATGACCAAAGGATGATGGATCATGATTTGGTACATTGTTAAGCGATTAGCTATCGCTATCCCCACGCTTCTATTCATCGCACTCGTATCATTTTGGCTGATGCACATTGCACCAGGGGGGCCATTTGATATGGAACGGCCTATGCCAGAGGTGGTACGTGCGAATATCGAAGCAAAATTCCATTTGGACCAGCCCTTCCTTACTCAGTTTTGGATTTACATTGGTAATTTCATACAAGGAGATCTCGGTCCGAGCTTCGTTTATCAAGACTTCAGTGTTACACAGCTCGTCGCACAATCATGGCCTGTTTCAGCAGTATTAGGCGTACTCTCTTTTTGTATTTCCGTTCCACTTGGCATGTTGCTTGGCACCATTGCGGCATTGAACCGAAATAGCCGCCTAGATTACGGCCTGATGACACTTTCGATGACTGGAGTTGTGGTTCCGGCTTTCGTGCTTGCTCCGGTTTTAGTCATGATTTTCGCTATTCAGCTCGGCTGGTTCCCTGCTGGTGGTTGGGAAGGAGGAAAGCTGGCTTTTCTTGTTCTTCCCGTGCTCAGCCTGGCGATTGGCTCCATTGCGAGTATTGCACGCGTCATGCGTGGCGCAATGATTGAAACGCTCAACCAACCATACATTCGAACGGCAAAGGCCAAAGGTTTGTCCACAACCTACATTTTATTCCATCACGCTTTGCGACCATCCCTGATTCCCGTCGTTGCGATGCTCGGCCCTGCGTTTGTGTCTGTCGTGACAGGCTCGGTAATTATCGACATTTTCTTTGGTACAGGTGGCATGGGACAACACTTTGTGTCTGGGGCTCTCAACCGCGACTACGGCCTAGTAATGGGCATTACTCTGATTGTCGCTTCACTCACTATCTTCTTTAACCTTGTGGTCGACTTGCTATATACGATTATCGACCCTCGTATACGCGTTTAGGAGTCCGGCATGTTAACGATCAAAAAACTGGATACACAAGCTCTTCAAGATCAAGTCGTCGACAATATTGAAGCCGTCGAAGGTCGCAGTCTTTGGCAGGATGCATGGACTCGATTTCGTAAAAACAGAGCCGCGATGACATCAGTGTATGTTTTGGCGTTCATTACCTTATGCATCACCTTCGGCCCCTCTCTTGCCGCTTTTGGCCATGATGAAATTGACTGGGAAGTGCTCATCGATCCATACGAGCTAGGGAAACCTTCACTGAGCAGTGGCCATTACTTTGGTACTGATGACCTCGGGCAAGATGTCTTTGCTCGCACGATGCAAGGCGGCAGGCTCTCTATTTTGGTGGGCTTTGTCGGGGCCTTAGTCGCCGTTGTTATTGGTACGATTTGGGGAAGTATTTCCGGCTATCTTGGTGGCGTTGTCGACAGCGTAATGATGCGCATTATTGAGGTGCTCGATTCGGTGCCATTTATGTTTATGGTTATCCTGTTTGTTACCCTTTTTGGCAACAACATCTACCTGATTTTTATCGTGATCGGAATGGTATCTTGGCTGGGTATTGCCCGTGTTGTACGTGGTGTCACCTTCGGTCTAAAAAAGAGAGAGTTCATCGAAGCCGCACACTCTATTGGGGTTTCTAAATTGACAATTGTCCGACGCCATGTTCTGCCTAATGTGCTTGGGATCGTGATGGTTTATTCCTCATTAATGGTACCAGGATTCATTATGTTCGAATCGTTTTTGAGCTTCTTAGGGCTTGGTGTTCAACCACCCGACACGAGCTGGGGAATCCTAATTTCCGAAGGCGCAAAAACGATTGACGTTGCATTGTGGATGCTGCTTTTTCCCTCTCTGTTTTTAGTTGCCACCCTCTTTTGTTTTAACTTCATCGGCGATGGCTTGCGTGATGCTCTTGACCCGAAAGACCGATAAGGACAAACCCATGCTATCTATTGAAAACATGAACGTGCGCTTCGATACGCCAGATGGGCAAGTGCAAGCGGTCAGTAATCTCTCCTACTCGATTAAAACGGGCGAAACTCTTGGGATTGTTGGGGAATCAGGTTCGGGAAAAAGCCAATCTGTTTTCGCATTAATGGGGTTAACCGCAGACAACGGCGCCGTGTCTGGAAGCGCAATGTTCCACGGTGATGATTTACTCGCGATGTCTAAAAAGCAGCTCAACCGCATCCGTGCAGAGAAAATCGGAATGATCTTTCAAGATCCGATGACGTCACTCAACCCATTTATGAAAATTGGCAAACAGCTTTGTGAAGTTCTCATGATTCATAAAGGAATGACCCGAAAACAAGCAAAAATTGAATCGATTCACATGTTGGATGCGGTGCGTATTCCCTCTCCCGAAACTAGGATGAATCAATACCCTCACGAATTATCTGGCGGAATGCGTCAGCGAATCATGATAGCGATGGCCTTGTTGTGTAAGCCCGAGTTGTTAATTGCAGACGAACCAACCACCGCGTTAGATGTAACCGTTCAAGCTCAAATTTTGACGCTATTACGAGACTTACAACAAGAGTTCAATACGGCTATTTTACTGATCACTCACGATATGGGCGTCGTCGCCGAGATGTGTGATCGCGTATTGGTCATGTATGGTGGTCAAAAAATGGAGCAATCAGATACCGAGACATTGTTCGCTCAACCTGCGCACCCCTACACTCAAGGCCTGCTAAAGGCTATTCCTTCTATCACTGAAGATATGCCGCGTTTACCAACCATCCCAGGTAACCCACCAAGTGCGTTGATTAACCATCAAGGGTGTCCGTTTAGAGAGCGGTGCGAGCATCGAGAGACGCGTTGCCAATACGAAACCCCACGGTTTTCTCCATTAAACACGAGCCAGTCCATTGCCTGTCACGTTAACGCACCCAGTGTTATCACTCCTATTCAAATAAAAGCTTAAGGAGGCGTTATGAATAAAAAAGAAGTCCTCATGTCTGCTCGTGATTTAAACGTCCACTTTCCTGTGTCGCGTCACCTTATTCCAAGTCGACGTAAAATCGTGAAAGCGGTCAATGGTATCGACTTAGATGTTTATAGAGGCGAAACACTTGGCATTGTGGGGGAATCAGGCTGCGGAAAATCAACGCTTGCACGCGCCTTACTTCGCTTAATTGAACCTACACAAGGCGAGTTGACTTGGAAAGGTCAAGACATGCTCGGGTTTAGTAAAAAAGAGCTTTCCTCTCGACGCAGAGAATTTCAGATGGTGTTTCAAGACCCATCCGCTTGTTTGAATCCGAGGTTAACCATCTCAGAATGCATCGCCGAACCACTGCTCACCCACGAGCCGCAACTTAAACGGGCAGAGGTAGAAAAGCGTGTCATCGCTATGATGGATAAAGTGGGTCTCTTGGCTAGCCAGCGAAACCGCTATCCACATGAATTTTCCGGAGGTCAATGCCAGCGTGTGGGCATTGCTAGAGCGTTAATTCTCAATCCAGATTTGGTCGTGTGTGATGAACCCGTTAGTGCGCTAGATGTCTCCATACAAGCTCAGGTCATCAATCTTCTAGATGATCTTAAACAAGAAATGGGGTTAACACTGGTAATGATTGCGCACGACTTAAGCGTGGTGCGCCACATCAGCGACCGCGTTATGGTGATGTATCTTGGTAAACCTATGGAAGTAGGACGTTACGATAAAGTATTTGATGATGCACAACACCCCTACACCAAAGCACTGTTATCTGCTGTCCCGATAGCTAATCCGCAATTAGCACGTGACCGTGAAATACAACTATTGCCCGGCGACCTTCCTTCTCCACTTAATCCACCGAGCGGTTGCGTTTTTCGTACTCGATGCCCAGAAGCAACAGAAGTATGCGGGCAACAGAACCCAATAAGAACAGGCTCGGAGCAGCATCATATCTATTGCTCAAATATGACTTTAGGAACCATTTAATGAACAATACTAACTCAGTAAACCAACGCCTTACGTTATTGCGTGAGGCAATGTCCTTTCACAACGTGTCTGCATATATCGTGACCAACAATGACCCACATAACAGTGAATACTCAGCGGATCATTGGTTAGCGCGAAGCTGGATTTCAGGTTTTACCGGCTCAGCAGGCGATGTCGTCATTACCCAACAAGGTGGTGGCCTGTGGACTGATGGTCGTTACTATATTCAAGCTGAAGAACAGTTACACGGCACAGGACTTGAACTGTTTAAAGCCAAACAACCAGAAACGCCGACAATTGCCAAATGGCTGGCTACCACGCTCCCAGAAAACAGTATTGTCGCGGTTGACGGGCGCGCCATCAGTTACGCTTTTTATCAAGGCCTCAAACAAGCCTTTGAAGCGAAAAACATTAAGATCATTCTCGACCTAGATTTGCTCACACCGATTTGGCTTGAAAGACCACCTCGCCCAAGTGCACCCGTATTCGAGCACCCCACCGCTTTTGCTGGCGTTGACACAGAAAATAAGTTAGCGAGAATCCGTTCTTTGTTAACCGAGAACCAAGTAGATAGCTTATTAGTGTCAACGCTAGATGATGTCATGTGGACAATGAATATTCGAGGTGGTGATACGAATTACTGCCCAGTTTCTGAAGCCTATCTAATCGTAGAGCAATCACTTGCGACACTGTTTATTGATAAGGTCAAACTGCCTCAAGACGTTGAAAGAGCGCTGACCGAGCAGAGTGTACACATTCGCCATTACAACTACGTAAGTCAGTATTTGAATCAGCAATGTGAGGGATTATCGCTCGCTTTTAGCCCTACCCACACAGACAGCTTATTGGTGAGTTCGATTGAACGGAATGTGAATCTAAAACCAATGGCTTGCCCTGTAACGGCAATGAAGGCCATAAAAAATGAGACCGAACTAACCAGCCTAGAGCAGGCATTAACAGATGATGGTGTGGCAATCGTAAGGTTTATGAACTGGCTAGAAGAGCAAGTTCCAAGCGGATTCGTTACAGAATTGTCTGCTGAGGCACAACTGAACCACTATCGCCGTCAAACCCGACATTATGTGAGTGACAGTTTCCGCACTATCGCAGGCTTCGCGGCTCACGGGGCAAAAATGCATTATGCCGCCGATGAAGAAAGCAATGCGGCAGTCAATGAAAGCAACTTCTTTCTCGTCGATTCTGGTGGCCAATACCTTGGCGGGACAACAGACATCACCCGTACTTTCCACTTCGGGTCACCGACCATTAAGCAGCGCAAAGATTATACCTTGGTGCTCAAAGCGGTCATCCGACTGACTCAGACTCGATTCATGAAAGGCTCTACGGGTGCCAATCTTGATATCATGGCGCGTGGCGTCTTATGGCAACATGGTATTGATTACAAGTGCGGCACTGGACACGGCGTGGGCATTTGCTTGAATGTTCACGAAGGCCCACAAAATTTCTCGCAAAGCCACCACGAGGTTGAACTAAAACCGGGTATGGTCATTACTAATGAACCAGGCGTTTATCGCGAAGGTGAGTACGGGGTAAGAATAGAGAACATTCTTAAAGTTGTAGAAGTAGAACAAAATGAGTTCGGCACGTTTTACGGTTTTGAGACCATCACTCTTGCTCCAATTGCGACCAACGCCCTTGATTTATCAATGCTAGATCAAGCAGAGCTAGACTGGCTCAATCATTACCATTCACGAGTCTATCAAGCACTTAGCCCTTTTCTTGATACGCAAGATAAAAACTGGCTTCAACGCACAACCCAACTTATTGAGAAATAGGATATCAGCAAGCTTTATAACGTTTTCATTTTCATCTCAAACTCCTTGTTTGCCAGCCTTCGGGCTGGTTTTTTTTATAGAGATAACGGCGTGAAAAACAAAAACGCCCCGCAATGTTAGCGAGGCGATCAATTAAATTAAAATGATGCAGTTAAAATGCCCTATTGACGACACTTCTGAGCATCAAAATCAACGACGATGGCGGCATTCTCAAAGTCACCAGATACTTTAACATAGCCCCAGTAGTTACTCTGATTTGACAACGTAATACACTCTCCATTACCAATATTATCTGACCACCCGTGAAGATTAGTACCATCCGGCCAACCAGAGTTACTGTATTCAAGCTTTAGGTTGCCCGTACCGTTTCCCGTCGTTATCGCCAGATTTGAGCTCTCATTCACCGCTGGCACGCTCAGCCAAATGGTTTGTTGATTTGCCAAGCAAACGGGCTCTCCTGCTGTTAGGCGTCCACCGCTTACTTTACTTTGCACCGCGCAGTCTTGTGGCAATGTGTCATTACCGCCCAACGCTGAGATAACAACAGTATGAGTGGCGGTTGCCGTCAAGCCTTCACTGTCTGTCACACTTAGGCTGACCGAATACTCCCCTTCACTCCCATATTGGTGCGTCGGCTTGGTTTGTGTACTTGTCGAGCCATCACCGAAGTCCCATAAGACGCTGACGATCTTCCCGTTTGGGTCTGTACTGTTTTCACTGCTAAATGTAATGCTTTCACCGACTTTCCCCTTACTGTTTGCGGTTATGACTGCATTAGGTGCACCATTTGAGACAAGGGCTTGCTGCCACTGCTCAAACTCACTTTGATATAAATTCGCCCATTGGGTGATCGTTGCTTTGTAATTGCTCCAATTCCCCTGGCGTGTTTCCACCAGCATTTGGTTTACGTCATCTTTATGATTTTCAAACATAAAACGTACAGCTAAGTACCCCCAACGATAAATTCGATCGACATCAAACCCATCATAAGTAGTCTCGAAAATCTCACTTAAGGTATATGTCGAGCCGTCTAGAATCGTCTCAAGTGCTGCTTGGTTGTCATTTTCTTGAGCGACATACTCTGCAATGCCTTCACTCCACCACACTATTTTTTCAGTTGGATGACTAAACCCTCCATAGAGATCAAATCGACCATCTAAGTAATGCACGTATTCGTGCTCTAAGTTCCAGACAAAGTGATCCGCGTTCGCATAAGAGGCTTCATAAGCAATAAAGTTGGGAATATTCCCCGGCTGGGAAGGATCGCCCTCCAAGTACATACCGCCATTGTCAGTACTAATATCGAAAATTGGCCCTGCGTACTTACCATAATCGGTGCTTGAATCGAAGATATTGACTTGAAGCTGAGTATTGTGGTCATCTTTTACTGGCTGTTCACCAGTTTCTAATGACTGATGAAAGTAACCCTCTTCGTAACCCATTTTAGAACATGCGGCCGCGTGTTGCTCTTGTGTCATATTCTGGGACAATATTCGAATTGTTGGACTACAAGTATAAGTTTGCGATAGCACTAAGCCTTTTAGCTCAGTTTCGAAATTACAAATTCCGAACTCACTACAATCTGCGTAATATGAAGCGGTGTCCGCCGCCGCAAGCCAAACCGAGTCACCCCGACCATACATTTCATACTGTTCAAAGATTCGACTCAGCTGACTCTTCACAACAGAACTCGCGTTACCCGTATACTTGGTCAGACGCCCGAGCTCTCGCCCCGCATTCGCGGCCATAAACTCATCTTCAGCACCGATTGATGACGCCCTCAGAGCAAAATCGCCTATAGCTTTGGCAAGGTCTGTTTGGTTACCAATTACTTGCACAAATTGCTCGTTCCACTGCCCACCAAACAAAATAGTGAAAACACCATTAACCGCATTGCGCATATACCAGTGCTGGGCGTATTGATCATTCCAACGTGTAAGCCACTGGGTCACTTGCGGTAAGTACGCGTGCTGCAAGCCCACACTATCCATAGTGATGATGACTTCACTAAGCACTTTGCCGTGACGGTCGCTGTTCTCATAGAAGTTTGCGTTATTAACAAACGCATCCACGGATTCTTTCACCGCTGGTGTGACCCATTCAATAAATGAGATGTTGTCATTGTAAAACTCGGCGTAATAACCCGCGCGTAAGTATAAGAACAACGTTTCTAGTTCATCGCTCCCGCCACCTGTATACCCCTTCGCCAATGTCGTAGTACGCTTCGCAATGTTGTACATATGATCGGAGCTAAATACCGACTCTTGAATCCGACTTTCAGCAGAGAATAGCTGGTTCACACACGTCGCGCCCTGACTTAAAATTTCGCCGATCAATTGGTTACTGCTTTCGGTAACCAATGCTTCCAAATCACAAGCAGTGCTCGACTCATCAAGACTTTCAAGTGACTGTACTCGAGTTGCCTTGGAGGGCTGAATAGGGAGAGTTGCGGTTGGTTGGTATTCAACTCGATTGGATTCAACACCGTGTGTATGAGCCGAATGTGCATGTTGCTCTGTAACTTGAGAAACTGGCTCGCTTAACGCAAATACGCCAGTGCTGGTTAATGTTGTCGCAATCGCGACACTCAAAGTCTTCAGTTCCATCTAATTTCTTCTATATTGAGTTTTCCTTAGATGCATTACGTCTTTTGCATCGCCACTGCCCTTATTACTGCAAGAGCATCTCCATATAATCTACTCGCAAGATAAGAAGAAACATTTTGTTAACAAATAGATGTGGCGGTATCAGTTTTTGGTACCAGAAGGAACACGGAGTGAGCTTTTAAAATTCGTATTTGTTAAAAAATAGAGATGATCTAGAGAAGAAACGTGTAGTTAAACGGGTATACCCAGCACGTTAAATGGCTAGGTATACTCCAAAGTGGGTCGGTAAAAATTCGCGAATCAAAGCCCCTGCAGAAGGAATCGGGCAATGGGCGAATACTTTGTAGGTTCTAGGCTGCTTTGTGGTCGAAGAGTGCGGTAATTTGCTCTTTTAACGCGTGCAAAAATTCGGTATTTGGTGTGTTTTCAAGGTACATTTCATACTCTTTAGAGTTATAAAAGTACTCATGTGCAGATGCGTTAAGGATCTTACTAAAAGATAGTGTTTCCAACTCGTCTTCAAGGGAACGACTGCTCAGTTCACCATATCCTAAACCGCTATCCTCAGCGAATTGGGACTCTATGTTGCTGACATATAAAGCACAATCCTTAATACAGAACTCGACATTACTTATACGTTGCTCGATGTCTTTGAGCTGATCACTGTTCCATTTAGACTTCTCTTGCTCAAGCTTATCAATAAGCCCACTTTCACGAAGCCTTGAATTGTTATCTTTAATTCTTAGTAGCTCATCAAGCACTTTATTAAACTCAGTTTCAGCTCTAAGTCTTAAGATTTCCAAATCCTTGGAGAACAGCTTTGCTTTAAGTTCACTCGCTTGGTACAAGCCAGAGATAGCAGCATTTCTTTTAACTCCAAACATAAAAACCCACCCAAAAGATACTTATTAAAAAGTAGCACACAAAAAGCCAGATAGAAGACGCAAGGTTTTCGTCATTAGGCTACATTCTACGAACGACACTCGATTGTAGCGCAATAAACAGAATTTTCATCACCATGAAACACATACTATTTGAATGAAAATCACACAGTTACTTTGATAAAAGTATTTATTTCAGAAAGAGTAAGACGTAAGTATGTGATGATGTATATTGACGCTTCAAAACAAAAAACGCCCACACTCTACTACCCAAGTCAAACACTAATGTCAGAAACTGGACAAATCACTCACTATTTACAGTAATAAGAAGTCACTGTTTCATTGAAAATCAAAGTGTCAACATAAAGATGGGAAGTAACCGAATCATAGACGGCATCGCTGATGAAACGTTAGAATGCCACTACTTTAATAATCTTCCATAATATTTATGACCGACGCTGATATTGAGCTACAACACCTTTGGTTAGAAGTGCAAGCCGAACGCTGGCAAAACCTGCCACGCTTTTTATTCAGTTACTACTGCTACAAGCACAACCTTGTCAGTAAAACCAACAAAGTTTGTTGGGAGACGGCACGTGCAAGACTGCGCGCTTCAACCTCAATAAAAGAGCGAAAAAAGGCGGTGGTTGAACCGTTAGTCTCTGAGGAAACCGTCGTTGGGTTATTGAAATCCATCAGCAAAGATGGGGAAATGACGTTTAACGTGATGGTAACCACACTTAATGCGTTTTTGCACTATGTTGTGATTAGCAAGGAAGAGAAAGCCCGACTTAAACCAAACATGCCAGCTAGTTGGTATCAGCGATCAAACAAGTCGCCTTTGGCACGTTTCGAGCAAGCTGGCATTAAGCTACCAGAGTGATATGTCAGTCATCGCTGAAGATAAACACAAAAGACAAGCGCCTACAATGAGGCGCAGTTGATCAAAAATTGAGGTGCCCCTAAACAAAAGTGCAAAGTGACCAACAAAGAAAAAGTCTGGTTATTCTTGAATGCCTCTAATGCGTACATTACGTCTACGTAAAAGTTCTAATGTCACGAGCAAACACACCGACATAAAAATCAGCAACGTAGCGACCGCCAATATGGTCGGACTAATTTGCTCTCGAATTCCTGACCACATCTGCCTCGGAACGGTTTTTTGTTCTGCCCCAGTCAGGAATAGCGCCACCACAACCTCGTCGAACGATGTGCCAAAGGCAAACAAGCCGCCAGAAATCATCCCCGGACGAATCAGCGGAAAGGTAATGTGTCTGAAAGTATAAACAGGGTTTGCTCCTAAGCTAGCCGCCGCTTTTACCAGGCTATGATCAAAGCCGCTTAAGGTCGCAGTAACGGTAATGACAACAAAAGGCGTACCTAACGCGGCGTGTGCCAAAATGACGCCTAGATAAGTTTGTGATAAGCCAAGACGTGTGTAGAAAAAGTACATCGCAGCAGCAGAGATAATGACTGGTACGATCATGGGTGAGATCAACAGCGCCATAATCGTATTGCGAAAAGGCAAGTTACTACTGGCTAAACCCAACGCCGCCAGAGTTCCTAGCCCTGTTGCAACGAGTGTCGCCATAAAAGCAATAAACGTGCTGTTTTTCAGCGCCAACAGCCACTGATCACTAGTAAACATTTCTTGATACCAGCGAGTAGAATACGCTGCCGAGTCAAGGTTTAACATCCCCTCGGTAAAAGTAAAGTAAGGCGTTGCATTAAACGATAACGGGATGATGGTCAGAATTGGAGCGATTAAAAAGAACAGCACCACCCCACAAAAAGCTAAGTAACCTGCGTAAGCAACTCGCTCTACTTTTGATGCATAGTTTGGTAATGCCATGGTTATCCCCCAACCTTAAGGTTGTTAATGCCAACCACACGGTTGAACATATAAAACAGAACCAGTACAACGAACAAAAGCAGTTCACCCAATGCGCCAGCCATCCCCCAGTTCAGTGATGTCTGCATATGATAGGCAATCATATTGGAGATCATCTGTCCGCTTCTTCCACCAACCAAAGCGGGCGTAATGTAGAAGCCAATAGAAAGAATGAAAGTAAGCAAGACCCCCGCACCTATCCCCGGTAACGTAAGCGGCATATAAACTTTGATGAACGCAATGAAAGGCGTCGCGCCTAGAGAACGAGCGGCACGGAAATAAGTTGGGCTAATTCCTTTCATTACGCTATACAGAGGCAGGATCATAAACGGCAACAGAATGTGAACCATAGACACCACCGTTCCGAAGGTATTGTGAATCATCTGAATTCGCTCAGAAGTAAAACCCGACCAAATAAGGAGATCATTAATGACCCCTTGGTTTTGCAGCAGAACAATCCAAGACGTGGTTCTGACTAACAATGATGTCCAAAATGGCAGCAGCACAATAATTAAAAGTAAGTTCGCGCGCTTATCAGGTAAATTGGCAAGCAGGTAAGCAACGGGGTACGCCATCACCAAACAAATTAAGGTGATTGAAATAGACATCCAAAAAGTTTTAAAGAAAAGGTCGACGTATATTTGGCGTTTTTCTGGTTGGGGCTCAATGTCTCCAAACTCATTCACTTGCAAGTCTAGCGCTGCAAGATAGTGACTGAATGTTAATGCGCCACTAAGATTCTTAAACGCCGCCCAATATTTAGGATTAGTCCATCGCTTATCCAGCTTAGCCAACTGTGTCACCGAGCTCGGCAGCGACGTCAAACGAGACAACTTTCTGCCGGTTTTCATGAGTAAACTGCGCATACCAGACTCTTCAATATTCATCCGGTTGGCTATTTTCGGCAGCTCTTTGCTTTGATAAAGCGCAAGTACTTCAACAGAGAATGCCTCAATGACTTCTTGATGAGGCTGACCTTGATAATCCCAACTTTCTAAGGCTTGAATAGTTTGTGGTAGTGACAGGGATATTTCTCGGTTATCCACGCTTCGATAAAGCATGTCGAGGATAGGAAAAGCAAACGTAAGCAGAATAAAACACACCAATGGCGTTGTGAGCATAATGGAGCGAAGCTTTTTTCGGCGCTCGGCCTTTTGCAACTGCGCTTTCAGATTGGTTTCTTGCTCATGAACTTGGCGTTCGATTTCCAATACAGAATCTAATGCGGTTAGCTCTCGACTCATGCTGCTACCTCGCTACTTTGAGTTTGTGTCCCATCAAGAGCATGGCAATCGTCACTTTGCCAACCAATACGACAAATTGAACCAGGCGTTAACTGCAAGTGTTTACGATTATCGTTAGGTACTTTAACGATGAAGTGACCAACGCTCTCTACTTCGACGACCAGACGATAATGATCACCGTGATAAATCAATTCTCGTAGGACGCCCGAGACTTGGTTCTCGCAAGACGCTTTCTCTGGTTGAATAACAATCTTTTCTGGTCGAATGGAAAGTGTTGTTCTCTGCCCTTGCTCAGAGACTCTGACAGGTTTCGCAGTAAATAACTCTTTCCCAACGAGCACTTGGCAATACTTTCCGTTCCACTCTTTGACTAAACCTGAGAGTTGGTTGTTTTCTCCGATAAACTGCGCAACAAACGTATTACTCGGAGATTCATAAAGCTCGGTTGGTGTCGCGAGTTGTTGCACTTCGCCGTGATTAAAAACCGCAATACGGTCGGACATAGTGAGAGCTTCGTCTTGATCGTGCGTCACATACAAAATGGTAATGCCAAGCTTTTCATGCAAATGTTTAATTTCCATCTGCATTTGCTCACGCAGCTGCTTATCTAACGCGCCTAGTGGTTCATCCATCAACACGAGTTTAGGCTCAAACACTAATGCTCGCGCTAACGCAACACGCTGTTGTTGACCACCTGATAACTGCTTCGGGTATCGAGTCGCAACATGCTCAAGCTCGACCATTTCTAATACACTCTGAACTTTGCTTTGAATCGTGTCACTGTCGAGTTTTCGCACCTTTAAAGGAAACGCAAGATTCTCAGCAATGGTCATATGTGGAAACAACGCATAGTTTTGAAACACCATACCGATATCGCGCTTGTGCGGCGCGAGATGATTAACAGGAACGCCATCAATATAAATGTCTCCACCGGTCGCAGTTTCAAAGCCTGCTAGCATCATCAAGCAAGTGGTCTTGCCCGATCCTGACGGCCCCAACATAGTAACAAACTCTCCGGGAGCAATATCTAAGTTGAAGTCTTTCACCACCAAATTCGTGCCATCGTAGGTTTTCTTAACGTGTTGAAAGCTGACATAGTCCTTGTTTTCCGTGCTCATGACTTCCCTCTTCTCATTTTTTGAATATTACGAATGAGTAGAGCGTCAGTTAACGCTCTACTAAACAGCACAATTACAGATTGTATTTGGATAGGTCTAAGCGGGTTTCTAACGCGTGTTCAACCATTTGAATGACTTGTTGACGCTCTTCACCTTGTAAGAGTTGGCGTGGCGCACGAACTTGTTCAGAGCCACGTCCGCAGACTTGCTCGGCCAATTTTATGCACTGAACCAGCGTAGGAATGGTGTCTAAACGCAGTAGGGGTAAGAACCAACGGTAGATCTCTAACGCTTCAGCATAACGACCTTGGCTTGCCAGTTTATAAATCGCAACGGACTCTTCTGGGAATGCGTTGGTTAAACCAGAAATCCAGCCGGTCGCACCTAACATCAATGATTCAAGAGCGATGTCATCAACACCACTGAACACGGTAAAGCGGTCATCAAATTTATTGTAAAGCTCGGTGATACGACGAGTATCAGTGGTCGACTCTTTGATAGCTACAATACTTTCAAACTCAGCCAGTTTCGCCATGATATCGAGGTTTACATCGACACCATAAGCAACCGGGTTGTTATAAATCATGATTGGCATTTCTGGCGTTGCTTTTGCTAGCGTGCGGTAATATTCGAACGTTTCGCTCTCAGACGTGCGGTAAACCATGGCAGGCATCACCATACAACCATCGATACCAATTTTGTACGCATCCTGCATGTAATCAACAGCTGCTGTGGTAATAGACTCTGCTGTACCAGCAATCAAAGGCACACGGCCATTTACGACTTCTTTTGCCGCTTGCAAGACCTGGCGTTTCTCCTCCGGGTACAACGCACAGTTCTCACCGACAGTACCCAAGCAGATAATGCCATTCACACCATCTTTAATTTGGTTATCTATAACAGTTTGCGTTGCGTCTAAGTCGATTGACTGATCTTGACGAAATTGCGTACTGACCGCCGGATAAACACCTTTCCAATCAATTTTCATGAACTACTTTCCTTATATGTATATTGTATGCAATTTAAATGAACGAGCGAAAATGCTCAGACATGGCTATCTATGCCATTTTCTAACAACACCGCCTTTACAGCGGCCAAATCAGCCAAAGCACTGCCAACTGATTTGTATAAAGTAATGACCTCATCGTTTTGACGTCCTGAGATTTGTTGGGCGCAAAGCTGCGGTAATTCCCCTTTGATATCGTCTGACGTGAACACGCCCTCTTGAATTGGAATGAGAAGATCGCCCGCTTCGGCTAATACATTAATACGGCTATCAACATACACCTGTGCTCGTTGCACTGCTTCGGAGTCGCATTCACGCTTATCCAAGTCATGATTACCGACCAAATCAATATGGGTGCCCGGCTGCACGTCTGCGCCATTAAACAAAGGCTCTGCTGATGCGGTAATACAGCTGATGATGTCAACGTGTTTGATAACGTGGTCCACATTTTCTACGACTGAAACACGGAACCGACGCTCATCAGGAAGCGACTGATACTCTGAAGATGACACAATGGCATCTACCGTCGCCTCGGCTTTGTCTGAGTTACGCCCCCAAATATAAACCTGCTTAAGTGGGCGAACCGCAGCGTATGCCCACGCAAAATAAGGCGCAAGATTGCCCGTTCCGAAGATCAACAGACGATCAGCATAGGGACGCGCTAAATAGTCCGCTGCCAACGCAGAAGCTGCGGCGGTGCGCCAAAACGTTAAAACTTTACCGTCCACGAGTGCGAGCGGCTCACCATCGTTTCGTCTGAAAACAAGCAGCTTAGATGCAAGCGTATCTTTGCCTTGCTCGGGATTATGCGGGAAATACGTAAAGGCTTTCACCGCAATCAACTCCTGGTTCCAAGCTGGAAGTAGCGCAAACGCCTCGTATTCTCCCTCTTCTAAGGGCATGACTCGGCGTTGAGGTATTGTTGCTGGCCGCGAGTACATTTCACGCATCGTTTCAATAAGAGACTCCATTGTTAAACATTGCGCGACTTGCTGTGCTTCGATGACTTTCATTATTTCTCCGAAAACATAAATACGGTTGAGGAAAAGTACGGAACCTCGCTTATGGATGAAAACTCGGCCCCATACAAAAACTAACGCCTAGTTAAGCAGCCAGGTGTTGAACTCTTCATTGAGTTCATCCGCGTAGTCTGACCACCATTCATCGTTAATCAGGAAGGCGGTTTGGAAGTTTTGAGGTGCGGTAGGAAGGTTCGCTAAAATGTCTGGGTTCACCTCCGCCGAAGACGACTTACGCGTAGGCCCATAGGCAACGTACTTAGCTTGATCAGCTAATGGTTTTGTTCCTGAAGAAAAAGCAATAAAGTCCAATGCAAGCTTTGTGTTCTCACTCCCTTTAGGTATCGCCCATCCATTCATGTAACCCATTTGACGGTCCCATATAATCCGAAATGGTTGACCTTCATCTTTACGGGCATTGTGGATTCGGCCGTTAAACGCCGAGGCGATCACCACTTCTTTGTCTGCAAGCATTTGAGGTGGCTGGGCACCTGTTGTCCACCACAGTACTTCTGATTTGATCGTATCCAACTTAGCAAAAGCACGCTCACGCCCCGCTTCGGTTTCGAGCAGGCTGTAGACCTCTTCTGGCTTTACACCATCAGCCAATAGTGCCCACTCAAGATTGCCCTGAGGTTGTTTTTGCAATGCACGTCGACCTGGAAAAGTTTTTAGGTCAAAAAGATCGGTCAACTTGCTTGGCAAAGCCTTACCTTTAAACGCGTCTTCGTTCACCGCTAATACAGTGGACACAACGATGGTATTGATTGCGCACTCGTGAATCGCACCATCAATAAAATCCTCTTGTGCTGGTGTTCCATCTGCGCCCGGAGGCAAAATACTTGGGTTCACTGGTTCTAATAACCCTTCGGCACAACCACGAACAATGTCCGGCTTGTCGAGAGACACCAAATCCCAGCGCACGTTGTTCGCTTCCACCTGCGCTTTAATTTCGGCTAATCCGCCACTGAAATCCTCGGATACGATCTCAACACCTGTTTTTTTAATGAAAGGCTTGTGATATGCCTCCACTTGGCTCTTGGTGAATGCACCACCCCAAGATACGACCGTCAATTTGTCTTCAGCATAAGCAGAAGTCCCCAACAGCATTCCTGAAATCAACAGTGCCAATGGTGCTTTGGTCATTCGTGACATGTATTACTCCTTTTGGTTGTTTTTCTGGAGGCATCCGAGTACGGCTGTTGGACACCAGTTTTTGTTAAAATTAAGTTAACATTAGCATTTAATATATTTTATACAATATTTAATATTAAATTTTTTCAGGCGAATCGTTGTAATGAAAAAGGTGATAGATCAATCGATGTCGGCTTTCCTTCGATAAGCTCTAAAAGGAGATCTGCCGTAATCGCCGCTTGAGTTAATCCAAGGTGTTGGTGGCCAAATGCCAGTAATACATTTCCATCCCAAATGCTATCAATAACCGGTAACGAGTCGACTGTTGAAGGCCGATTACCCATCCACTTTTCTCCTTGCTTGAGTGGATTTAACTCCGATTCAAACATCTCATCACCTAACTGAAAAAGCATTTCTGAACGTTTCATATTGGGTAGTGATTCTACATCGGCATACTCAACAGTGCCTGCCAAGCGTAGCCCGCCAGACATCGGAGTCATGATGAATTTTCTATCGGCAGAGCTAATAGGAAATGGCAGTACATCACGCTTGTCATCCACCATTAGGTGATAACCACGCTCGGCTTGAATAGGCACTTTGACTCCGGTTAGCTGCCGTATCAAAGGCTTAGAATGTACACCAGCAGCAACAATGATTCGGTCAAATGAATACGTTTGAGACTCAACCAGCACCTCGCCATTTTTCGCCAACGCAGATACATCTTTTTGTAAAACCTTACCGCCAATAACTTCAAAAGCTTCACTTAGCTCAACACAGAGCTGATAGGGGTCTAGCGTATGACCTGTATCGGGAAAAAAGACGCCGACACGAACCTTATGGCTGAGATCAGGTATCCGCTCTCGAATCTCCTCTTGTGTCCAAACTTGATACGCCACACCGTTTTTAGCCAGTGAGTTAAGCGTGCTTTGATAATTCTGAAACAGTTTCTCGTTTTCAAAAGTGAGCAATGAACCATTCATTTTTATTAGATGCGCTTTTCCGATTGAATCAAGCACGCCACGCCAACTTTCCACTGACCGCTCGTTAAGACTCTTAATCGCGTTTTTTGCCCGCTCCGCGGCTGATGGCTTGGTTTGTAATAGAAAACGAATCATCCACCCGATTGTGTTTGGAATATCTTGCCAACGGATCGAAACCGGACTTTTGGGATCTAGCAGCATTTTAGGTAATTGTGGAAGCAGCGCTGGCGTTGCAAGAGGGAAGATTTGCTCAGTCGCGATATGGCCTGCATTTCCCTTAGAGCATCCATTCCCCACGCCATTGGGATCAAAAATCGTGACTTGATAACCTTGCTGCTGCAATTTCAAGCCAATTGATAAGCCAATAATCCCCGCACCTATCACAGCGATCCTTTCCTTTTTAGTTTCATCCTTGACCAACATAAATATGCTCCGAGTCACACTTGAAAACGTAGATTGTATACAATATATTTTACATTACGTTAACATCACTATTGTTTAATTCAACCATTTTTTCAGCAAGGAGCGAAAAATGAGACAAGGAACTTTTTTCTGTATTGATGCCCACACCTGCGGCAACCCAGTTAGGCTGGTAGCAGGCGGTGTGCCTCCACTCGAAGGCAATACCATGAGCGAAAAGCGCCAATACTTTCTTGAGCATTATGATTGGATTCGTCAGGCACTCATGTTTGAGCCTCGCGGACACTCAATGATGTCGGGGTCAGTTGTCTTGCCTCCTTGCAGCGATAACGCAGACGCTTCAATTCTGTTTATTGAAACCAGTGGCTGCTTACCAATGTGTGGCCACGGCACCATTGGAACCGTCACTACCGCTATCGAGAACCGCCTTATCACTCCCAAAAAAGAAGGACGTTTGATACTTGATGTCCCAGCAGGACAAATCGAAGTGCACTACCAAATAAAAGGTGACAAGGTAACGTCGGTGATGATATTTAACGTACCAGCTTACCTTGCCCACCAAGACGTAACCGTGGACATAGAGGGCTTAGGTGAGCTCACTGTCGATGTTGCTTATGGCGGAAACTATTACGTAATCGTCGATCCTCAAGAAAACTACGCCGGACTTGAACACTACTCTCCAGATGAAATATTGATGCTTTCACCAAAAGTTCGCGAAGCGGTATCTCGAGCGGTTGAATGCGTACATCCAGAAGATCCAACAGTATGCGGTGTTTCTCATGTGCTATGGACCGGTGAGCCCACTCAAGAAAACGCCACCGCCCGAAATGCTGTGTTTTACGGCGACAAAGCGTTGGATCGTTCGCCATGTGGTACGGGAACAAGTGCACGTATGGCGCAATGGCATGCAAGAGGCAAACTCAATCAAGGGGAAGACTTTGTTCACGAAAGTATCATCGGCAGCCTATTTCAAGGACGTATAGAAGGCATTACCGAAGTGAATGGCAAAGCGGCTATTTTGCCAAGCATTGAAGGATGGGCACAAGTATACGGTCACAACACGATATGGGTAGACGATGAAGACCCATATGCGTACGGATTTGAAGTGAAGTAATAAGGATAGTAAGGAAGAATGATGAACCCACAAGAACCAACCACTTTTTACGCAGTCAACGCCTTTACTGGTGAGCCTCTACCTATTGCGTTTCCGGTACATGGAGAGCAAGAAGTTAATCAAGCCGCCTCAGCCGCCCAAAGCGTTGCGCGTGAGTTTCGCCAACTAAGTAATGCAAAGCGAGCGAGCTTACTTTGCTCTATCGCCTCTGAATTGGAAGTAAAGAGTGAAGAAATCGTTGCTCGTGCTCATTTAGAAACTGCCCTTCCCGAAGCACGTTTAAGCGGTGAAATAGGACGTACCGCGAGCCAATTAAGACTATTTGCCGAGGTTGTGAGATCGGGTAATCACCATCAAGCAATTTTCGATACGCCAAACCCAAACCGCCAACCACTGCCAAAACCAGATATTCGTCGTCAGCAAATAGCAATTGGCCCTGTCGCCGTGTTTGGTGCGTCTAATTTTCCGCTCGCATTTTCTACTGCAGGAGGTGATACGGCTTCGGCACTGGCTGCTGGCTGCCCTGTGATTGTAAAAGGCCATACCGCCCACCCTGGCACCAGTCAACTTGTTGCTGAGTGTATTGAGGCTGCACTTGAGAAAGAGTGCTTACCGCAAGCCATCTTCACGCTATTGCAAGGTAACAAACGTGCACTTGGCCAAGCACTCGTTACCCATCCAAAAATTAAAGGGGTTGGGTTTACAGGTTCAGTCGGTGGTGGCCGTGCGCTGTTCAATCTAGCCCAGCAAAGACCAGAGCCAATCCCCTTCTATGGCGAACTAGGGGCGATTAATCCAACATTTATTCTCCCTTCAGCCATACGGGCAAACGCATCATTGGCTGAAGAATTTGTGGCTTCTATGACTTTGGGCTGTGGACAATTTTGTACAAAACCAGGCGTTGTATTTGTCTTGAATAGCCCAGAAACGCAAGCCTTTATCGAAATCGCTCAAGGGTTAATTCGACAACAATCAACGGCCACTTTGCTAACGCAAGGAATCCGAGAAACGTATGAATCCGAAGTGGATAAGCGAGCTTCCGAAACAGGCATTAACGTCACTCGTTCTGAACAAGCAGAAGCGACCAATGTCTCACCAGCACTGTTCGTGACGGACAGTAAAAACTGGCGTGAAAACCCGCAATGGGAGGAAGAAATATTTGGTCCTCAATCGTTAATCGTAATCTGTGAAGATTTCGATGACATGTTGAAACTGAGTGATTCACTGACTGGCTCGCTCACCGCAACCCTTCACACTACCGCTGAAGACGAAGAACAAGCGAAGCAACTGCTTCCAAGTTTGGAAGAAATCGCGGGACGCATTGTATTCAACGGTTGGCCAACTGGCGTCGAGGTTGGTTACGCTATGGTTCATGGTGGACCATATCCTGCTTCAACCAATTCTGCCTCAACATCTGTCGGTGCGGAGGCTATTCATCGTTGGTTGCGTCCGGTCGCTTATCAAGCTTTGCCAGAATCTTTATTGCCGGATTCATTAAAAGTGTTGAACCCACTGGGTATTCAACGCGCCATAGATGGCAGTGTGTCCCAATAAAATCACCAAATGGCTCAAAAAGGCATCAACTGATGCCTTTTATTTCACTCTACTTCTCAAAACCTTCTTTCCTAGTTGGTTTGTGCCAGAAAAACAATAAACTACTAAAGTAAAATGGATTGGATACAATATTAATTTCACGGGAGACTTCAATGTCACAGAAACCTGTTTTTAAAACGCGTACTCAGCTCGTTGAGGAAGCAATTCGAACTCAGATCTTGAAGGGCGAGTTAAAAACTGGTCAACCTTTACGTCAAGATGCGTTAGCAAAAGAGTTTAATGTTAGCCGAATTCCTGTGCGTGAAGCGTTAGTTCAATTGGAAGCACAAGGACTCGTTAGCTTTGAACCTCACAAAGGTGCGACGGTCACTGAGCTATCTCCAGAGAAAATCAATGAGCTATTTGAACTGCGCGCTGTCGTGGAATGCCACATTTTAGAGCGCGCGATTCAAAATATGACAGACGCTGACCTTGAACGCGCGCGCGAAGTTCGCGAACGTTTCGAGTCAGTAGTGAACAGTGGCGACGAAGTAGAAGAATGGAGCAACTACAACTACGAGTTCCACAAAGCCCTATATGCGCCAGCCAACATGCCTGAAACTATGGACGTCATTTACAACCTGAACACAAAGTGTGACCGATACATACGCATGCAGCTATTGTTTACTACAGGCATTAAAAAGGCAGAAGAAGAGCACTTAAGCTTGTTTGAAATGTGCCAAAATCGCGATATCGAAGGCGCCAAGTACCTACTGAAAAAGCACATTCTAGAAGCAGGCACAGCGATTCGAAACCTGCTGCTTGAAAGGCAAAATATCAGCCAGTAAACGGAATAACGAATAAGGTGATATTCAAGGATGAATGTTGGACCAAAGTTTTTACTTGCAGCGCTACGACAAAAGATTAAAGAAGAAGGGCTTTGCTACAATTCCTTGTCAGAGAAAAGTGGCATCCCTTTATCTAGTATTAAACGCCACCTACATAATCCAGCTTTAGGTTTGGATAAAGTACTTATTTATCTGAACTACCTGAATACCGATCTCATCGAACTCGCAACCTTAGCCAACGAGCTTCAGCACCAAAACGAGCAAATGCTAACAGATGAAGAGAGCGCCCTTTTCGTTGAGCATCCTTATTTACTTGATTTTATTTATATGCTGACTTCTCGTGATATTAAACCGCAAGAGATAGCCCAAACTTACGGACTTTCTGATACAAGCTTACGATTCTATTTGCGTATCGCGGAAATTCTAGGATATGTCGAAAACTTCGGAGACGGCTTGTTTTACCGTTCTGGTCGTCGATTTATTATGGAAGAAGGTACGGCATTAGACACCTTATTCAAAGAGCGATTTCAACAAGATTCGCTTTCTCATGATATCAACCCAGGCGTATGTATAGGTCGCATTAGGCTCACCGAAGAGCAGAAAGTGCAAATAGAGGACGAGCTTTGTAATAAATTAGCGAAACTTAACGCAGTTAACACTTCCAACAATGAAGGTGAACTAACAAATATATTAATGCGCTGCACTCCCGGTGCTCAGATATTTTTCGCTGATGATTTACCTAACATTGACGGAAGCTTATTAAAGCACGTCGCTCAACTCACTAAATTAAGTTAAAGCATCAGATAAATAAATCAAACACCCCCGAGATAACATCATATATCCCTACCAAACTATTGATTCAAAGCGTTTCCTGAATCTAATTCTGATTTTTTATTTAGCAAGCGTCGCTTAGTCAACTAAGAACTTGTCTTAATTTCACACTTATTAATTGTCTTGTTAGCTCTTTTGAAATAGACAGAAAACTTAAGTAATGACTAATTTAGCTTAAGTATAAAAGACAACTTTTTTACGTTATTTACCTCACAATATTTAACTATAAATTTGCAGACGAACAAATTAAATTAATACATTCACCTAGCTAATAAAAACAAAAGCAAAACACATAATTATAATTCTATTATTTATAAGGACATAGAAAAGTGAAATTTAAGTATTCTTTAGCAACGGCAGTCACTCTCGCATTATTACAAGGCTGTGGCGGTGGTGGCGGTGATAGCTCATCACCTACTCCGTCCACTAGCAGTGCAAACGGTCCAACGTGGAAAGTTCATGATTTTAGCCAACCGTCGAAAACGTTTATCAACCAATGTGAAACGCCCCGCGTCGGACTGGACCCATATGACAACTATGCCGCCTATCCAGATAAATTGGGCTCTGCATTACACGAAAAACTCTTTTTAAGAGCTTTTACTAACGAAACGTATCTATGGTATGACGAGGTTCCTGATAATAATCCAGCAAACTACAAAACTGTTACTGATTACTTCAATACGCTGGTCACCTCTGCTACTACCGCGAAGGGTAAACCAAAAGATCGCTTCCATTTTACCGTCCCTTATGAGGATGATATGAAATCATCGCAATCCGGTTTAGTTGCTGGATTTGGTTTTAACTGGGCATTCCTACGTGGCGTACAACCTCGAGACGTTCGTATTTCCTACACTGAAGAAGCCTCGCCAGCTGATAGAAGCGGCATTGCTCGTGGTGATAAGCTTCTGAAAATCAATAATATTGATGTGGTTAACACCGGTAGTCAGTCCGACATTGATTTTATTAATAAAACGCTCTTTAACCCTGACATCAATCAAGATTACACCTTCACATTTGAGAGTGTTGGCGGTCTAGAGAAAACCGTGACGCTTACCGCCTCTGATGTCATGACCTCTCCAGTTAAAAATGCCAAAGTGATTACACAAAATGGTATGCGGATCGGCTATCTGCAATACAACTCCTTTGAACCAAGCGCTCAAGCCCCGCTTATTGAGGCGTTCAGTACGCTCTCAGCAGAGAATGTTGACGAGATCGTCGTTGATTTACGTTACAACGGCGGTGGCTTAGTCCTTCAGTCCTCGCAAGTAGGCTACATGCTAAGCGGTGCTGGTCAGAACCGAGTCTTCAGTGAGTTGATTCATAATGACAAAGTGATGCGTACCATTAAAGATGGGGATAACATCTATCGCTTTACGAATCTAGCAATAGACTGGGCAGCACAGAAATATTCGGATCAAGTGCTTCCGACACTGAACAAAAAGCGCGTATATGTGCTGACTTCAGGAGGCACGGCTTCCTCAAGTGAACTGCTAATCAACGCTTTGCGCGGCATTGATGTGGAGGTTATCCAAATAGGTTCAACAACCACAGGTAAACCGTATGGGTTCTCACCAGAACAAAACTGCGGCACTATGTACTACACTATTCAGTTCAAGTCGGCGAACGAGAAAAAATTTGGCGACTTCGCTGATGGTTTTATTCCTACTCCAAAGAGCCAAATCAATACCGAGCTAGGCTTAAACAATAGAGTGGAAGGTTGCTGGGTCAATGATGACCTAACAAAACCATTAGGCGATCCGTCTGAAGGTATGCTTTCTGCGGCGCTAAACTACATGGAAACAGGAACCTGTCCGCCAGTATCCCCTTCAAGTTTCAACGCCATGCCGCGTAACATTTCATCTCCGGAGTTAAGCGATCTTCGCTCTCCGCTACGAACAGAGGCAATTCATGTTGAGATCAACTAACTTTTTACGAATGCTGATTCGGGTTGCGCTTTTCCTAGGCACTTCAATTTCTTTGATAGGATGTCAAGCTATGTCACAAGAACCCGTTGAAGCATTGAGTAAAAAGAACTCTCCGGAAACAGTCATAGAAATTCAAAACGCGATCGCAGAAATCCAAGGGACACCAGCACCTAGAATCGCAAATAACGTATTTGAATCCTCACCGCATTTGTTGATTGAAAAAGGACGAGTAAAAGGTAACAACAATCAACTGCTGGATGGCAGCTATACGGATCTTCCAGACCAATATACGTTGCAGATAAGAGGTGAAACCTGTGGCTTGTACTACGCCAAAACAGATACCTTTGTCACTCTCAGTTCACTAGATTGTGAGCCCATCATTAAGTTTTAGATCTCCCAAAAAGAGAAGCCCGCTGATATCAGCGGGCTTCCTACTTTATTGTTCAGTGTGAAACGGTCAACGTTACTTTAGTTCAATCCATGCTTTGCGCTGTTGCTTATCCATGTATGACCAAGCTACAAAGCGGCTCACTTTCTGTCCTTGGCTCATTTCAACCACACGAATGGCTTTCACACCCAATTTTTCAAGCTGCTTGCGCATCGGGCGAACGTTGTCTTTTTTGGATATGAGTGTTGTAAACCACAAAACCTGCGCGGCAAAAGCTTGGCTTTCATTCGCCATTTTTCGGATAAACGCCGCTTCTCCGCCTTCACACCACAATTCAGCGTTTTGACCGCCAAAATTCAACGCAGGCTTACTTGTCTTTACTGGTGCGGTTTGAGGTTTTAGCCCTTTCTTGCGCTGGTTTGCTTTTAGATTATCGATTTTACGCTGGCTGCCCATAGCGGCATCTTCCGCCGAACGGTGGAATGGCGGATTACATGTCGTCACATCATAACGATCATTCGGTTGAATGATACCTCGATAAATATTGGCATCATTGTATTGCTGTACCAGTGCAATTTTTCCCTTCAAAACACGATTGTGCTCTACGATCGTTTGAGCCGATTGGATGGATTTTGGATCGACATCGCTGCCCGTATAGTGCCAACCGTATTTTGTTACACCAACAATCGGATAAATACAGTTTGCTCCCACGCCAATGTCCAACGCTTTCACTTTTTGGTGCGCGTACTGACCTTTTACTTCACTATCAAGTAGTTCTGCCACTCGGTGAATGTAATCAGCGCGGCCCGGAATCGGTGGGCAAAGGTAGGTGTCGGGAATGTCCCAGAACTCGACACCATAATACGCAGCAAGCAATGCTTTATTGAGCATTTTAACCGCGTTAGGATCAGAGAAGTTTATGGAATCTTCCCCTTTCGGATTTTTGATAACGAATGGCTTTAACTGTGGTTCACTTTCCACGAGTTTTTTAAAATCGTAACGACCTCGATGAACATTACGCTCATGCAAACCATTCTTCGCTATTTTTATGAACTCGACTTCGCTCTTTCCTGCAGGCTGAGGGGATTTGCGCGCAACTTTGTCTTTAACACGCTTCGGCTTGTCTTTATTCGCGTCTTTCTTCTGACCCGCCATTGAAGCCTTTGGCTTTGCTTGCTTCGCGTTGTGATTATTGTTCTTCATTCAAATTCGCTTTTAAATCGAGGTAAATCATAAACAAACGAGCATCAAATTCGAGTTGGTGATACTCAGGCTCCATATAGCAACATAACTGATAGAACGCCTTGTCGTGGTTTTTCTCACGAGTATGTGCCAACTCATGTACCACCAGCATTCTTAATAGTGGCTCGGGCGCATCTTTAAATACATTGGCAATGCGAATCTCGTTTTTCGACTTCAGCTTACCGCCATGGTTTCTACTGATTACACTGTGCAAACCAAGCGCGTTGTTTACCGCGTGAATTTTCTTATCGTAGACAACTTTACTGATTGGCGCGGCTTTCTTCATGTAGCGGTTTTTGATTGCCATGGCGTACTCATAGAGCGCCCTTTCGCTTTTGATTTGGTGCCTATCGGAATAACGCTTTTCGAACCAAGGAACAAACTTGCCACTCGCTATCAATGAGCTCACCTGCTCTACGATGTTTTGTGGGTAGCCTTGAATGTATCGAAGTGACGGATGCATAGAATTAACGTCTGTTATGACAAAATAAAGGCGCTCAATATACCTGAGATAAAGGACAGTTTCACCTTAGCTTTCGCCTTTCATTTATTGTGAAAGGCCGTTAAACTTCGCCTCCCAATGATAATGGAGAGAAACTCAATGAAACGTGTCGTCCTTTACGTCAAAGACAAATGCCCTCACTGCAAAGATGCTCAACGTTATCTGGATTCGAAAAATATTAACTATCGTTTGTGCAATGCTAAGATGCAACGCGGTCGCAAAGAACTTGATGCGCTTGGTGCTCGTTCAGTGCCAGTTTTAAAAATTGGTGATCGGGTAATGATTGGCTGGAACCCAAAGAACTTCGAGAAGATGTACAAAGGCGACTAGTGCTCGGACGATGAATCTGCGCTGCGTTTAAACGTAGCGCTTGATAAAGTCGATAAACGTTCGATCTGCTATTGATAAATACCCCTGCTTGCGCCAAGCAAGTGCCAGATCCAGCGTCACTGGTGGTTCAAACGGTAAGCCAACAACGCCCGACTCATGTTGAGTCACCAATTCCAGTAACGCGGTAATCGCAAACTCTTGTTTTACAATACTCAAAATCAAAGGCAGTAAGTTGGTCTCGAATGATGACTTCATGGTAAACCCATGCTCCTCACTCACCTGATCCAAAAATTCGCGGTGAAAATAGCCATGCTGAAACATAACCAAATCGTGTTCAAAGAACTCATCAAAAGTAAGAGCGTGTCGCTGGGCTAACTCATGCTCAGGTGAAACAACTGCGACCATTTGGCTAGTAAACAAATGGTCAGTTTCTAGATCATCAGGCACATTATCACAACTGATCACACCAATATCGAGTTGACCATTGAGCAGCATACGACGAATCGATTGAGTTCCAGCTTCGACCAAGGTCAATTTTAACTCAGGGAATTGGCTTTTAAACGCCATCACAATTCGTGGAAAGAAATAACTGCCCATCATTGATGGCGTCCCTAGTCTTACTTCGCCTTTCGCTAAACCTTTCAACTCATCAATCGCGAGCTGCGCGTCGTGCAACTGTTGAATCACCCGCTTAGCATGTACAAATAACGTTTCGCCCTCTTTCGTTAAGCTGATTTTTTTATCATCACGGCGAAATAGGGTAACGCCCAAAGACTGCTCAAACTTTTTGATAGAAATGCTTAATGCGGGCTGGGCAATATGCAGGGCTTTCGCCGCATGGGTAATGTTTCCGTGTTCAGCGACCGCCAGAAAATGTTTAAGTTGTTTCGATTCCATTAGATCAAAAATATATGGTGTCCATATTTTTAATATATTTTTTTAATTTATAACGAACTGATAGATTGATCACAGTCTCTCCATTTGCTCACATTAGGCAGGATTCATGGTCAGTTTTGGCACACCGGAATACAAACGCATTACGCTCTCGCTAGCGCTTGGTTCCTTCTTGGTTTTTTCAAATTTATACCTACTACAGCCAATGCTGCCCACTTTTGCTCAAATTTTCACGATCTCAGAAACGCAAGTGAACTGGTTATTTGCGGCCTCAACACTCGCTCTCTCTTTTAGCCTCGTTCCAATGGCTGTGTTGTCAGAATCAGTGGGAAGAAAGCCAGTCATGATGGCTGGTCTGTTTTCGATTCCTACCCTTTCCGCTTTGATGCTATTTGGTGACTCATTTCTGTTTTTGGTGGTATGTCGAGCACTGATCGGTGTCGCGCTCGCAGCTTTTGCTGCAGTCGCCGTGGCTTACATGGCAGAAGAGCTCGACAAGCACGCTTTCTCGATGGCAATTGGAACGTACATTGCGGCTAACTCATTAGGCGGTATTGCAGGGCGTATTAGCGGCGGCTTATTGGCGGACAATTTCAGTGTTGATGTCGCCATTGAAGTTATGATGGTGTTCACTCTTCTTGGTGTCATTGGCGTTCACTATTTATTGCCAACACAGCGCAACTTCACCCCGTCATCAAGCAGCTTGCGCTATCAAAATCGTGCGCTTATTGGTCATTTTAAAAACCAACGCGTGTGGTTCGCAATGCTGATAGGAGGACTCAACTTTGCTTTGTTCGTCAACCTTTACTCCGTCATGGGTTTCCGTCTGGTGAGTGAACCTCACAATGTGCCCGTCGGGTTGGCCTCACTGATCTTTATTTGTTACTTGGGAGGGACTTTCTCCTCTCGTTGCGCAGGCCACTGGAGTAAACGTTATTCATCAATCCTCGGTATGTTCTTAGGCGCGATAGTGAGCATGGCGGGGATGTGGATTGCGGCGGTTGAAAGCTTGACTGCAATGCTATTTGGGTTGTTGCTGATAAGTTTTGGTGCCTTCTTTACTCATACCCTCGCCTACGGTTGGGTCGGTCAGAACGCCACTCGCGCCAAAGCCACCGCGACAGCGCTCTACTTAGTACACTACTACGTAGGCGGTAGCTTAGGAGGATTCTTACTTCTTTATTGTTGGCAACATGGTGGTTGGTCGAGTGTTCTTATGGGAGGAAGCGCAGTCTACCTAGCGATGTTTGCTGCAATTGCGTATTTGAAACACATTGCCGAAAGAAAGCATACTGACCAAACACCTGACGCTGCGAGTTTAAAGAGTAGCTAAGGTACGCTCATTTGCGTAATACCTCTCTGGTTACTTGGATAACCAACTCTGCTATGCTTGCGCTACTTTAATAAAAACCAGAAAGTCGTATGTCAACGCGTTCAACACAAAACACAGATATCGAAGCGATCACTCAACAGGTCGATCAATGGCTCAACGATGTAGTAATCGGTCTCAACCTTTGTCCATTTGCTGCCAAGCCGCAACGTAATAAACAAATCAAAATCTTTGTTAGTGAAGCGACTCAAGAAGAAGCGCTTCTAGAAGATATTTTATTGCAGCTGATTGAGCTGAGTAACACAGAACCCGAACAACTTGAGACCACGTTGGTTGTGGTTCCCAACATGCTACAAGATTTCTGGGACTACAACTTTTGCATAGATTGGGTTGAAGGAGTAATTAAGCAGCAAAACTGGGAAGGTGTTTTCCAAGTAGCGACTTTCCATCCTGATTACTGTTTTGGCGGCGCAAGGCCTGAAGACGACGAAAACCTAACCAATCGTTCTCCTTACCCGATCTTCCATTTGATTCGCGAAGAGAGTATGGAAAAGGTACTAAAACACTATCCTGATCCTGAATCCATTCCCGATACGAACATCGCTCGTGTTTCCGCCCTTTCAGAGGAAGAACGTAAAAAGCTGTTCCCTTACCTATTTCGTTAAGCACCACCATTCCCAAAGGCAGATTTATCACCAGTTAGATGCAATGCCCTTGGGGTTCAAAGTGCGGTTTGGTATCATTGCCGCTTCAATCGATTCAATGGAAATTAGAATGCAACTGTCAAAGCTAACCCAAGAGATTTTTGATCACTTATACCGTGATATCACCGAGTTCCGTAGTACGTTCGACTTACCAGTCGCAGACGCTGCAAGCCTTGATACGCAAGCAGACACACTACACACCTCTTTGGCGATCGAAGAGCTAACAGAGCTAGCAGAAGCAGATTGTAAAACTGAGCAAGCAGATGCCATCGTAGACAGCGTGTATGTATTAATGGGCCGTCTCGTTCATCTTGGCCACAGCAAAGTAGAAGACAACCTGGCGATCAGCTACTTAATTGATCTTCTATTAAACGTTGCGGTAAACCGTGGTATCGAATTTATTCCTTGCTGGGATGAAGTCCATTCAAGCAACATGAGCAAAGTATGCCGTAACGAGCAAGAGTACTCAGAAACAGAAGCATTCTACGCGGAACAAGGCATCAAGTTGATGGCGGTGCAGAAAGGTGAATACATCATCGCGAAATGCGCCGAAGATTTCGTATCGGAAGGTAAAACCATTCGTAAAGGCAAAGTACTCAAATCTGTTTACTACCGCCCAGCAGATCTAAAACCGTTAACTCAATAAGCGTTGAGTTTGGCTTTCTCGATTAAAAAAACGACCTCAAGTAGGTCGTTTTTTTATTGTCCCTAAATACTAATCAAAGATTAAATAAGGTTGCTCATCTACGATGACCTTTTTGACTTGAGTATTGAACACTTCCCCGAGAGCTTCTTCCGTTAGCACAGTATCGGCACTTCCTGATGAGTGCAGCACACCGTTGTTAAGCAGCAATACTTTATCTGCGTGCTTTAATGTGCGATTGAGATCGTGATTAGCAACCAATACTCCAATTCCCTGCGCCGCCATAGCGTTAATCAATTGATAGAGCAGACCCTCTTGCGCAATATCTAACGGTGCTGCTGGCTCATCCAAAATTAAAAACTGCGAAAAAGGATTAATGGTACGCCACACCTGCAAACATACGCCTGCTAATCGGACACGCTGCCACTCACCACCGGATAATGTTTGAATACTGCGATGAAGCTTATCTTGCAGTTGTACCAGCTCCACCACCATATTGACGGCATCACGCACTTTGATATCCGCAATCTCAGCACCACTTGGCAGAGATAAAGCGAGATACTGAAACACATCAACATTAAACGCTGGGCGCGATTGCTGACACAAATAACCTCGAACATGAGCTTGCTCTGACAACGGTAAAGTAAGCAAGTTTTTGTTGCCAACGTACACTTCACCACTCATACCGTCTCGGTGACTTAACGTACCAGAAATCGCAGCCAATAAAGTACTCTTACCGGAACCATTAGGCCCAACGATATGTACGATTTCGCCAGCTTTGCATTCAAAAGAAAGAGGCAATAATCGACTACCAACCGACATATGTTTAACGTGCATCATGACTCTTCACCAGCATCCAGATGAAAATAGGTGCGCCAATCGATGTTGTCATGACACCTAAAGGTAACTCTGCGGAGTCCAATAACAGTCTTGCGCCGATGTCAGCAAATACAAGCAACGCAGCACCAGATATTGCAGAAAGTGGCAATAAATAACGGTTTTCCGTACCAAAAGCCAAACGCAACAAGTGCGGCACCACCAAACCAACAAAACTGATGATGCCACCCAAAGCGACTGAACTACCCACCAAAACAGAAATGGCGAGGATCAATTTCCAACGCATTTGATGCACATCGACACCCAATTGGGTCGCATGAATCTCACCCAGCATCAATTTATCAAGCGACTTGCCTTTACAACATAACCAGATGAGCACCGGTAACATCACCAAAGTAACGGTATGTTGATACCAACTTGCACCGCCAATACTACCCATTAACCAATACATCAGTTGGCGTAAACTGAGATCATCACTAAAGTAAAATGCCCACGTCACAATCGCGCTCGATAAAATACCCAATGCGACCCCAACCAAAAGCAATCGAGCCGTCGTCAGGTCCATTGCCCTTGCTATCGCCACCAAAACAAACGTGAATACCATCGAGCCTGCAATCGCTGCCAACATAAAAACAATCGGGGTGGGAAGAACAGGTGACGCGAACATGATTAAGACCATTGCTAAGCTTGCGCCACCAGAGATACCAAGCACGCCAGGTTCAGCCAACACGTTCCCAAGCAACACTTGTAACGTCGCGCCAGATACCGCTAACGCAGCACCAATAATTGCCGCAGACACTAACCTCGGTAAACGCAAGTCCACCAATAACTTCTGTTCAAATGCAGATAAGGATTGAAAAGGAGAAAGGAAAATTTCTCCGACCATCAAGTGAATGGCAGAGAGTACAGCGAGCACGATCGACATAACCATCAGGTTACGTTGCCAGCGTCGTTCCTTGTTCAGGATAAGTTGTTGAAAATCCATAGCGGCCGATAAAAACAAACGAGGCTTAACCTTACAGTTAAGCCTCGGTAAATTGCAATTAACTTCTCAAAGCAATGTTGGATTAATCGTAAACCAACTCACCCTCTTCAAAACGGGTTTTCACTTCACAAACCATCAGAGCTGCACGTTGACCTATTGCGACGTGGCGGTTCGGGAAGACAATCGCTTCGTTTTCATTCTTCGCCATTAGTGGTTTGTCGCCATCATGACCAAACACTTCGCCGTGAACAAATGAGGTGAAGTTTTCAACATTATCGTCGAACATAAAGTCAAAGTCTTCGTTCAAACGAACGATTGTGCGACTTACGCGATACTTAATGCATGGTTTTGGTAGGTGCTCTGGCTTCGTTTCCGCAATCAAATTACGTAAAGACAAATCAAACGCGGTCAGTTTATCGAGGTCATTTTCACCAATACGAGCCACGCGTCCAAGCTCCATCGTGAGAGCCTGCGCACCAAAGTTCTCGGCACTGTACCAGCTAAACGTGCTCGATGGTGAGTTTGACAGGAGCACAGCTTCAATGTGTGCACTGTCCAAGAAATCGATCAATGCCTTGCTGCGCACAGGATGACGAGTCTTAGGACTTACTGCAAACGTATAGTGCTTCGAGCCTCTAATCGCGCAGTGTAAATCAAGGTGCCAGCGTGTTGTCGGGTCGGTATCCTGATAAAAATCTCGAACAAGCAGCTTAAGTGTATCGGCGATAACAAGCTCTTTTGTCTGTTTGTGTTCTTTTTCGTCAAACAGACGGTTGAGGTTTTCTTCGAGGAATCGCGTGTGCGCCAGAGTGGACTCTGGGTGAGCGATAATGAACAGACAACGGGTATCGACCGTCTGGAACCCAGATTCTATGTCTTGAATAATGGAATCCACCAGCTCCATCGGTGCGGTTTCATCTCCGTGAACCCCACAAGAGATGATGATGTTCTTCGTATCCTGAGTATAATTCGCAGGGATTACTTCTAATACACCACGCTGATAGAGTTTAAGTTTTACACCGCTAGAAAGCACCTGCTCCGCTGGTGCAACATCAATATGAACATCTAACGTGTCAGTTAAAAACGATTGGCGAAAGAGAGACTTCGTCATGCGTTACTCCTTAAT